>DNQP01000079.1 GCA_003500955.1 Curvibacter sp.
CATGAACCGGATCGACCATTTGCCCCCATTCCGCGCGCCTCAGTGCGTTTCGCTTCGCCGCCTCAATGCGGCTGATTCGTTCAGCGATCCTGCGCGATGGCTTCTTAGACACCGGCACGCCGGGGGTAACGCGCCTGTGGCTGAACGGGACGATGTGACTGTTGCCGAACAACCAGTCCTCAGGCTGCTTTACAGACTTCATAAAAGCTTCCCGCTAACGATGGCGAGCGCCCCGCATGGCTACACTGGATGTTCCACCAACCAACATCGCCAAGGGGGCACTCATGAAAGTACAAGTCGACATCACGACCGCCACGACGATCCGCACGAATGTTCCGTGGCCGCAGGCTCCGTACCCTGCAATCGGGGACGGTGTGCTGTTTCGCAGGAACGAGCAGACGTGGGCGTTCCGGGTGACGGATCGCTTGGTTGCGATGGGCACAGACCCAATGACTGGGGAGCAGATGATGCAGGTGTCCCTGAAGGTCGATACAGAAGCGCCCGCAGGCTGGGGCGGATAACCTCGCCTCGCTGGACGATCCAGGTCGGTACCCAGGCATCCTCGACCGGCTCGATAGCCACCAGCACCCTGCAGCCCTCGCTTGCAGGGATGCGCACGACCATCTCGTCACCCTCCCGGGTGCAAGTGATGGGTTTGTCTTTTGAGTCACCCATTCGCCACCTCCCCCGCAGGAGACGCGGCCACGCTGTTGCGCAGATAAGCCCAGTCGGCATCAGGGCGCAGATCCTCGCAATGCACTCGACCGGCAGACTCGCGCTCAATCGCGATACAGGTCTTCCCGTCCAGCTTCGAGCTAGTAGAAATGGCCTTGCGGAGGTAGCCGATGGTGGTGCCGCACCGGTCCGCGAAGGCCGACTGGTCGGCGAGTGGCATGCCGTTCAGATAAGTGCGAAGTTTTTCCATGCCAATATTTTACCCGAGGGTATACATGAAATCAATACCCAAAGGTCATTTACCTATCGGTAATGGGCTTGGACAATCGAAACATGTCGCGTGAAGAGCATTGGCGCCTGCGCCTGGCCGAGCTCCTGCAGCACTTAAAGGTGTCGCAGGCGGCTTTTGCACGCGAGACCGGTATAGACACTACCTATGTCTCCCGGCTGCTGTACCCCGAAGAAAAGAAGGGCCGCAAGAATTTGGGCCTGGACACCATGCGCACTATCTGTAGCACCTACAAACTGCGCACAGACTGGTTTGATCTTGAGCTCGGCAGCGAACTGCCTGGGCTTTACCCCACTCAACAGCTATTCAAGACAGCGAACACCGTCTCGTTGCCACTGCCTGGAGTGGAAGAGCCGCAAGCGGTTTATTCTGCCAATGCCAAGGCGTGGCCTTTTAAAGACGCGAGCTACCAGCGACTCATGGCGCTGAAGAAGATCCTCGGACGCGATTACCAGCTTGCTCTGCGCGACATCGAGGAGAACATCGAGACGGCGATCCTGAAATGGGAAGTCCGAAGCGCCACCAAAAAGGGGCACCGCCAGAGCGCGTAAGCGCGCAGATTCTCCTGTTCCCGAGCCCGTCGGGAGTCAAAAACCAAGAGAAGAGAAACGGCACCTAGCGCCAAATGGCGCGATCCGCCGTCACCAGGTGCTGCCTTTGGCAGCGCTGGTAAGGTAGGCGCGGAAGGAATCAGCGAGGCTAGTGAAGCGCTCGCGAGATCCGGACTCTGTGACGTCCCGATTTGTTTGCTCGATCGGCCTCAATCCGAAAGCTGTGTGCACTGTCACATTCGAGAAGGTGAGCCTATAACGGTTGTCCCGGACGTCGATCCGGAGCTTGTAGCTTATCGGCAAGGTGGCGCCCCAACCGATCTTGATCTCATCAGCAGCGTTGCCGATGATCGTTCCTAAATCACGATCCTTTAGGTCGATAACCGCTTTGCTCGACCGAAAACTTTCCGAAAGCCAAAGCAGCGCGTTGTCGTAGATCTTGTCGCGAGGCATTTCCACCTCCTGGATGATCTCGACGGTGAAGGCCTCCTGAGCAGAAGCCGGCCCAAGCGCGAACACCAGTGGCAGAAATAGGAATGCTCGTCTCATACTCCCCCCCTTTTTTTGGGAAGTGTAACAATCGCACCACGAGAGCACAATTTACCCCGGGGTATTGACTAAAAGGTTTACCTGCGGGTATTCTTCGCTCCAACCCGCCACCCCACGGCGGGCAAGGAGCGGACAGTGGAGACCATCACCCAGCGGCGCAAGCCGTACCGCGGCAGCGAGTCGGCTGCCATCGACCTCACCGCGCGGCTGTTGAGCGGCCTGCGCACCAGCGCGGCCGAGGCTATCCATCTCATCCCCAGTGCCCGCGTTCCGGCTTACCACCCGGAGTGGATGGGCCTGCACAACTCTGCCGTCACTGACGACGACAGCATCAGTTTCCAGCGCCGCCATGACAGCAATCACGGCACCACCTGGTTCGGCTTCGAGCGGCTGCGGGATCAGCAGGGCCGCATTTGGGAGCGCCACTTCCACGCCGTGGTCGACGACTTCGGCAACCTGGTCGAGGTGCCGGCATGAGCGCGGGTTCCCTCACCCGCGACCAGCTGAGCGAGCTGATCGAAGAGCACTGCGTGCCCGGTCCCGGGCCTGGCCTGGTAGCGGTTCGCTTCAGAGCGCCTTACGAGCGCCAGCAGCGGATGTACTACGTCCCCGAGGAGGAAATCATCCGTGCCTGCTCTGCCGCCTCGCAGGCGTCGGCTAGCGGCGACAACACCGCCAGTACTCCCACCACATCGGCCGGCGTGGCGCCCGGCAGGACCGACTCCGCAATCGCGCGGGCGGTCATCAGGCGTTCATACACCAGGACGGCCGCTCGGCCCTCCTCTGTGCGGCCCATCCGATCCACGATGCGCAGGCGCGCATCGAAGGCATCCGTGTTGCTGTTCACGCTCATGGCACTCCTCCAAGCCACGCAGGGCGCGGCGCACGGCCATGTTAACGCCAGGCGTGCGGGAGGCCGGGCATGAAGGCCTTCCTCGTCACCATCCGCCCCGTGGGCCGGCCTGCCTGGTGCTACCGCGGCATCTTCCGCCACAGCGTTGACGCCCTCCTCCACGGCCTGGACATCAGCGCCGACCCGCAGGCACGCGTCTCGGCACGTCCGCTGGAGCTGGCGCCATGACCCCGCGCCGCCACACCGCCACCCGCGCGCTTGACGCCCTCGCCGGCCGCTGGTTCACCGAAGACGATCTGGCCGACCTGCGCCTCATCGGACGCTGGCTGATCGTCTGTGCCGGCGCCTGCGTGCTGGCCCTGGTGCTCAGCGCCTTGGGCCCGGCGCTTGACCAGTTCGACGCCTGGCGTGCCCAGGCCCGCGAACAGCAGCGGCAGGCCGCCGCCCAAGAACGCCACACGCTGGGCCAGCGCGAAGTCATCGCCTGGGTGCAAGACCACTGCGGGCAAGAGGCCTGGTGGAAGCCGCGCGCCGACGGCGCCCTGGTCTGCACCGACAAGCACGGCCGCGGCACCGGCTCCGTACTCGTGGGAGCCCAGCCATGAGCGCCCCGACCCTTCCCCATGTCTCCCGGTGCGACCAGCTTGGCGTGTGCCAGCTGCACCGCAGCTGCGGAAGCCACCGCGCCTGCGCGCACCAGGCAGCCCCGGTGTCCGACGAAGCCCAGGACACACCGCCCGTGTCGGCCGAGGGCTGCATCAACGCCTGCGGCATCGTGCTCACCGTGCTGGCCCTGCTCGCGGCCTTCGCACTGGGCACCACGGCCGGCAGCGCCCTGCTGCACAGCTTTGACAGCGAGATCCGCCAGGCCGCCATCTGGGCCTGGGATCAGCTGGTTCGCCTGTACTGGGCCAGCGTGCACATCAGCGGGTGAACGCCATGCAGACGTCTGCACCCCAGCCAGCCATGCCGGCCATCACACAAGAGCACCTGCAGCGCGCCTTCGAGGCCATGCACTGGCCCGGCTGGACCTTCGACGCCGCCATGGCCAACGACATGCGCCGCCGCCTGGTCGTATGCCGCGCTCACCAGCTGCGCACCCGCGAGTGGCTGGCCAGCCTGCCGCCCGGCCCCACACAGGCCGTGCGCCGCGTACGCCTCAACGCCCAGGGCGAGGTGGACGGCTGGTGCACCCAGGCCGTCATGGGCCCGCGCACCGAAACCCCGCAGCTCACGCTGCCCCTCAACCCCACCTGACCATGGACGCCTCCATCACCCGCCTCGACCGCATCCGGGTCGAGGCCCGGCAAGCCGCCGCCAAGTACAGCGACATCAACGACGCCTGCCCCTACCCCTGGGGCAGCCCCGCCGCCATCGAGTTCAAGCGCGAGTTCGCGGCCGCGCGCGAGGCCCTGCAGGCCCAGCCGCCCGCTTCCATTCCCCACCACCACCCCGTCTGACAGGAGACCTTCATGCAGTTCCTCTGGCACCTCGTTGCCCTTTTCGTCAGCCAGCCGCGCGTCGCCAGCTGGCTCATGCGCCGCGCCCAGCGCCGCCCCTACTCGCACATCACCAGCGCCGATGGTGGCAGCGTCTACATGGGCCGCTGGTGGCTCTTCAACCCCTACGGCAAGGATGAGAACGGCGACGAGATCCCCGCGCGCCTGTCCTGGCTGCCCAGCGTGCGCATCCACCACATCATGCGCCCCGACCAGGACCGCGACCTGCACGACCACCCCTGGAACGCCCGCACCATCGTGCTGCGTGGCTGGTACATGGAAGAGCGCCTCAAGAGCGCCTGCAGCCTGCAGCAGCTCGCTGACTGCACCCAGATCTACGCCCCCATCCGCAACGAGGGCCTGGGCCGCGTGCGCCTGCCCCGTCGCGCCGTCTTCCGTCGCACCCAGGGCTACACCGGCCGCCTGCTCTTCGGCCAATACCACCGCATCAGCGAGGTGAGCGACGGCGGCGTCTGGACGCTCTTCATCACCTGGAAGAAGCGCGGCGACTGGGGCTTCCTCGTCGACGGTGAGAAGGTCCACTGGCGAACCTACCTCGGGATCGACAAGGGAGCATCCGCATGAAGCGAGATCTCCCCGACATCCAGCCCACCCTGCTCAAGCCCTGGGAGGTGGTGCACCCCCACACCGGCCAGGGCCTGGACTGGCGCCGCGTCACCGGCTGCAACCGCCACGCCGGCATGGCCAGCGCCGCCGATCTGCGCCCGCCCGTACCCCGCCCTGGCAGCGAGGCCTTCCTCGGC
>DNQP01000242.1 GCA_003500955.1 Curvibacter sp.
GAGCCGCTGATGTGGCTCGTGGCCTTTGGCTACGGCCTGGGCGCGCTGGTGGGCTCCGTGCCCCTGGGTGGGCAGCAGGTGCCCTACATCCTCTTCCTGGCCAGCGGCTCCATCTGCATGAGCGCGATGAACGCCGCCACCTTCGAGGCCCTGTACTCGGCCTTCTCGCGCATGCACGTGCAGAAGACCTGGGACAGCATCATGAACGCGCCCATCGCCCTGCGCGACGTGCTGCTGGCCGAGATGCTCTGGGCGGCCTTCAAGTCCCTGTTCGCGGTCACGGCCATCCTGGGCGTGATGCTGGCGCTGGACATCAGCCGCAGCCCCATGCTCGTGCTGGTGCTACCCATCCTGCTGCTCGCGGGCATCACCTTCAGCTGCATGGCGCTGATCTTCAACGCCCTGGCCAAGGGCTACGATTTCTTCACCTACTACTTCACGCTCTTCCTCACGCCGATGATGTTCCTCAGCGGCGTGTTCTTCCCGCGCGAGAACCTGCCCCAGCTGTTGCAGCATGCCTCGGCCTGGCTGCCGCTGACCCAGGCCGTGGAACTGGTGCGTCCGCTGTTCATGGGCTGCTGGCCAGCTGACGCGCTGTTGCACTTCCTGGTGCTGGCCGCCTACGCCGCCCTGGCCTGGAGCATCGCGCTGGCGCTCACGCGTCGCCGTTTCCGGGCCTGAGGTCCGTTGCGGGACCGAGGTAGCGCGCCTCCAGCCGGTGGCGCTTGGGGGGCAGGCCCGGCGCCTTGCGCCACTCGAAGCCGGCCTGCCGCAGGCGCTGGCGCACTTCACCGCTCACGCACCAGCTGGCCAGCCGCGTTCCCGGGCGGCACAGCTGCGCCACGCCCTGCATCACCTCAGCCGACCACATGGCCGGGTTGTGCGCGGGGCTGAAGCCGTCGAGAAAGACCGCATCCACCGGGTCAGGCAAAGCCTGGGCCAGCAGGGGCAGCATCTGCCGCACTTCACCCACCGCCAGGCTCAGCCGTACCCGGCGGCCCTCGAAATCCCAGTGCTGCAGACCCGGGCGCAGACCGGCCCAGGCGCGCGCCAGCTCCTCCGCCAGCAACTGCAGGCGCGGCAGCAGGGCCGCTTCTTCGGCATCGCCGGCGTGCAGGGCCTGCACGCTGCGCAGCAGATCGGCCGCCGTGACCGGGTGCGCTTCCAGCGAGACGAAGTGCAGCTGCTTGCTGCGCCGGGCGTCGGCCTGCCAGGCGGCCCAGCTGGTGAGGAAGTTCAGGCCCAGGCCGAAGCCGGTTTCCAGGATGCGGCAGCTCGCGCGGTCCTCCCAGGCCATGGGCAGGCCGCAACCGCCGAGAAAGACCTGACGCGCCTGGGCCAATCCACCCCCGAGGGCGTGGTAGACATCGTCATACATGGGGCTGTAGGGGCTGCCATCAGGCAACCAGGCAAGCGTGGAGTCCATGGTCGGTGCGGGGCTGCAGCGCGCATTGTCGCCCCGTCGTCGCTGAAATCGCACGTCCGGGCCCCTGCGGGTGGAGCGATGGCCTGCGACCTGCTAGAGTGTTTTCATTCAGTCAATACGAGGAACGCCGTGGCCACCCCCAATTACGGATACGAGAAACGCCAGAAAGAGCTGGCCAAGAAGCAGAAGAAGGAAGAGAAACTCAAGGCCAAGGCCGAGCGCAAGCGCACCGGTCAGGGCGGCGAACAGCCCGATGGCGCCGAGGCGCAACAGCCCGACGGCGAGGAACCGACCGGGGGTCCCGCCGCCCCATGAGGCGCTTGCTGGTCGTGCCGCTGCTGGCCCTGCTGTCGGCCTGCGCTGCAGCGCCCGAAGATACCCGCGCCACAGACGAGCCGATCGCCGCCGAGGCCGCGGTTTCCTCCACCAGCTCCGAGCCCGGCATGGCCGGTCAGGCCGAGACCCTGGTCAAGGACTCCGGCGTGGTGCAGACGGCCACCCAGCCGCTCAGTGACCTCAACCTCATCCGCACCGCCATCCCGCCCGTGCTCACCCGCGCACAGCTCGGCGGCGCCTACACACCGCCGACCGACAATTCCTGCGCCGCGCTGCAGGCCGAGCTGCTGGCGCTGGACGCCGCCCTGGGCCCGGACATCGACGCCGCAGGCACCCCCGGTGCCGATCCCGGCTACCTGGGGCAGGCCGTGGGCTATGTGGGGCAGAAGGCCCTGGGCACGGTGACCAGTACCGTGAACACCGTGGTCGACGGCGTGATCCCTTTCCGCAGCTGGGTGCGCAAGCTCAGCGGCGCCGAGCGCCATTCCAAGGCCGTCACCGCGGCCATCGCCGCCGGCACCATGCGCCGGCCTTACCTCAAGGGCTGGGCACGCGCGCAAGGCTGTGTCGAAGGCCCGCTCCCTGCCGTCGTCACGAAGACCTTGCCATGAACTCCCCGCTCGACCAAGACATCCTGGCCACCCTTCGCGAGATCCGCGACGACCAGCGCGAGTTGCTCACGCAGATCCAGGCCCAGCGCGCACTTGCCGAACAACAGATAGCGCAGTCGAAACAGCGCATCGAGGAGTCCGTGGGACTGCAGCGTGAAGCGCTGAGGCGTCAGCGCACCATCACCGTGGTGGCGCTGCCCGCGCTGCTGCTGTGCATCGCCGCCATCGTCTGGCTGCTGCTGCGCTACTTCTGAAGCATCTGCGCGGCAAGTTCCTGCATGGCCACCTGCGAGCGGTCGCGCGGGCGCAGCGCCGGGGCCTGGGCAAACTGCGTGAAATTGCGCGCCATGGACTGGCGGTAGACCGGGTCGTAGTGGCTGAGCAGCAGCTCGCGCACCACCTCGGCCGTGCGGCCGGCGCGTACCGCGGCCTGCCAGTCTTCCACCACCTTCTTGCCGCGCAGCTCGGTCAGCGCGCCCAGGCGTTCGCAGAAGGCCTCGTGGTTCTGCACGTAGTGGTCGTAGTCTTCCAGCAGCAGGGCCACGCGCTCCTCGTCGCTCAGCACCAGGTTCAGGCAGGGTGCGGCGCGCATCGCCGTGATCAGCGCCTCGGGCACGGCCACATTGCCCACCTTCTTGCTCTCGCTCTCCACATAGGCCGGGCGCGCCGGGTCCAGGCGGCGCAGTGCGTCCCAGACGGCGGTGTCGAAGGCTTTCTGCGTGGGCTGGGGCTGCCCGGGGATGGCGCCCAGCACCGAGCTGCGGTGGTTGGCCAGCGCCTCCAGGTCCAGCACCTGGGCCCCGGCGTTGGCCAGGGCCTGCAGCAGCCGCGTCTTGCCCGAGCCCGTGGTGCCGCAGATCACGCGAAAGTCCAGCCCTTCGACCCGGCGCGGAATGTCTTCGAGCAGGGCATGGCGAAAGGCCTTGTAGCCGCCCTCGACGATCGTCACGCGAAAGCCGATCTCGCTGAGGATCAGGCTCAGCGAACCGCTGCGCTTGCCGCCGCGCCAGCAATAGGTCAGCGGCTTCCAGTCCTTGGGTTTGTCGAGCACCTCGCGCTCGATGTGCGCCGAGATGTTGCGCGCCGCCAGCGCCGCGCCGCGCTTCTTGGCCTCGAAGGCATTGACCTGCTTGTAGGTGGTGCCGATGGCGTGCCGCTCGGCGTTGTTCAGCGTGGGCCAGTTCACGGCACCCGGCAGGTGGTCTTCGGCGTACTCGTTCTCGCTGCGCGCGTCGATGATGGTGTCGAAGGTATCGAGCTCGCGCAGGGCCGCCTCGGCCGCGATGGGGAAGAGGGGCATTACAGGATTTTCTTCAGTTCAGGCCAGACGTTGTCCAGCATCAGGGGCTGGGCCTCGGTCGTGGGATGGATGCGGTCCGGCTGGAACAGGCGCGTCGGGTCCGCGCCGTCGGCCACACCCTTGAGGAAAAAGGGCACCAGGCCCACCTTCTCGGCGCGCGCCACCTGGGCATAGAGGCCCTCGAAGCGCTTCGCATAATCGGCCCCGTAGTTGGGTGGCATCTGCATGCCCAGCAGCAGCACGCGGGCGCCGGCTTTCTTGGACTGCTGGGTCATCCATTCCAGGTTGGCGCGGGTGGCGTCGAGCGAGAGGCCGCGCAGCGCGTCATTGCCGCCGAGCTCCAGGATCACGTGCGTCGGCTTGTGCTGGGCCAGCAGGGCGGCCAGGCGCGAGCGCCCGCCAAAGGTGGTCTCGCCGCTGATGCTGGCGTTGACCACGCGCGTGCCCGGCTTCTCCTTGGCCAGGCGCTGCTCCAGCAGCGTCACCCAGCCCGTGCCGCGCGCCAGGCCGTACTCGGCACTCAGCGAATCACCGAGCACCAGCACGGTACGCTGGGCCGTGGTCTGTGCATGGGATAACCCCAGCACAGCGCCCAGCAGCAAGGCCGCGATACAGTAGCGGCGACTCCGAAAGAACACACCCATGTCCGAACCCGTCATTTCCGTGGAACACGTGGTCAAGTCCGTGAGCGACTCGACCGGCACGCTCGACATTTTGCGCGATATCCATTTCCAGGTGCCCCGTGGGCAGACCCTGGCCATCGTCGGCGCCTCGGGCTCGGGCAAGAGCACGCTCTTGTCCATCATGGCCGGGCTGGACACACCCACGCGCGGCACCGTCAAGCTCGACGGCCACGACCTCTTCAACATGGACGAAGACGCCCGCGCCGCGCTGCGCGCACAGAAGCTGGGCTTCGTGTTCCAGAGCTTCCAGCTGCTGGCCCATCTGACCGCGCTGGAGAACGTGATGCTGCCGCTGGAACTGGCCGGCCGCAAGGACGCGCGCAAGGCCGCCACCGAGATGCTGGGCCGCGTGGGCCTGGGCGAGCGCCTGGGCCATTACCCCAAGGTGCTCTCTGGCGGCGAACAGCAGCGCGTGGCCCTGGCCCGTGCCTTCGTCGTCCACCCCTCGGTGCTGCTGGCCGACGAGCCCACGGGCAGCCTGGACTACGCGACGGGCGAGACCGTGATGGAGCTGATGTTTGCGCTCAACCGCGAGCAGGGCACGACGCTGGTGCTGGTGACGCATGACCAGGGGATTGCGGCCCGGTGTGAGCGGCGGATCACGATTGAGGCGGGGAAGGCGAGTGGGTGATTGGAATAAGAGTTGTGCTCGCCTCTAGCCTGATTTTCTGAGAGTAAGCAAGATCGCTATCAGACGGCTTCGCGTTCTTTGAGCGTCTTACCATCACCGTCTTTCCATGCCGTCAGTCCGTTGGCATGACCGCCATGAATCACAGCGGCTGCAGCGCTAGGGCTCGCGAACTCATAGTCCCCGGCGAAGACTAGGTTGTTACCGTTTGCAGTCAGAACACCTTCATCTTTCAGCTTTTGACGCAGGTTCTTAGTCCAAGGCCACTTCTCCGAAGATGGCCGTTCTATACCAACGGCCTCAGAGTCCTTTAGAACCACAAATCCATCGGGCGTTCGATGTCCTCGCGCCTTGATCCCTTTGATCTCGCAAGTGAAGATTGTTTTGGGGCTGCCATTTGCCTGCGCTCCAGATGCAGGGACCAGCACATCTACCCCAAGCACGGGCAGAAGTTGACCGATCTTTTCTAAGAACACCTCCATCTCCCAACGATCTGACTCTGGGAGCTTGGCTCCGCTGCCTTGGCTGTTCGTGACGACAGCGCGGCCAGCAGCTTTTGCGATATCAATGAGTTTCCCCTCAAGATATCGAATATGGGCCTTGGTTAGGTTCTCATCTTTACTGACGAAGTAGGTCACTTGACTCCAGAAGTCCTTTTCCAAGTGTGCCTTGATCCTGCTGCGGATCTCCTCCGCCTCCCCGATATACACGGCTGGCCGCCCGGACTCCGGGTCCATGCCCGTAAGCAGATAGACCCCAGAGTTTTCAGACTCCTCCCTGGACAGTACCCCATCGAACTCAGTTCGCGGACCTGCTACAGCCTTTCCAGTCCAGTTTGAAAGCTCTGCAGTACGCAATCGTTTTGGATCCCCGTGAACTAGAAACAGCTTGATGGTCGCGGTCGAATTGGCCATAGATGAAGCCCCATCTGTTATAGAACTTGACGATATAGATCACAAAATCTGCGCGACCAAACCGGGCCTGAAGTTTTTGGATGCTGGACAAATCACAAATGTGTTCGCACGCATTCTAGGGACGTTCTCGGGTGTCCTAGCGGGGGCAAATGCTCGCATCATTTGAGCGTGAACCGGATCCAAGGTCAGGTTGCGATTCGCTTCCTCCGCACCATAGCAAAGCCCTGACCTCGTCACTTGATATGTGTGCCACTAAGTGGCATACTTCCGGCATGCGACGCGTCTTCAAAACACGCCATTTCGTCCGCTGGATGCGCAAGACCGAGTTGACGGACGCTGCCTTGTGCCTGGCGGTGCAAGAGATGGTCGCCGGACTGATCGATGCGGAGCTCGGCGGCCATGTCGTGAAGAAGCGCGTGGCCCTGCCCGGGCGTGGCAAGAGTGGTGGCGCGCGCACGCTGGTGGCGACACAGAAGGGCAGCCGCTGGTTCTTCGTGTTTGGTTTCGAGAAGAACGAGCGGGCCAATATTTCACCCACCGAACTTGAAGCCTTGCAGGCGCTGGCCGCCGACTTGCTGGCTTTGTCGGGCGATCAGTTGAACCGGGCCGTGGAAGACGGCGCCTTACAGGAGATTTGTGATGACTGCGAAGACCCAACCCAAGACTAAGAGCCGGATTCTGGCGGCCGTGCACGAGACCTCGGAGGACCTGCATCGCCTGGGCTTCATCGACAAGCGCAAGCAGCAGAAGATCGAAGCACTGTGCATGGAGCCAATTCCTGCCTATGACAGCGCACGGGTCCGGGCCCTGCGCGAACAGCTCAAGCTGAGCCAGACCGTGCTGGCCTCGGTGCTCAACACCAGCGCGTCCACCGTGCGCAAGTGGGAGCAGGGCGAGAAGCAGCCCAGCGGCCCCTCGCTCAAGCTGCTCGACTTGCTGGAGCGCAAGGGGCTGGAAGCGGTGCTTTGAAAAAGCGTGTAGCAGGGCTGGGATAATCCCCCCATGTCCTCCCCCAAAGTCCTGTTCGGCTTCCACGCCGTGGGCGTGCGCCTGAAGACGGCGCCCGCGTCCATCATCGAGATTTACTTCGAGCCCACGCGCCGCGATGCGCGCATGCGGCAGTTCATCGAGAAGGCCAAGGAGGCCGGGGTGCGGCTGATCGAGGCCGATGGCCTGCGTCTGGCCAAGCTCGCGGGCAGCCATGGCCACCAGGGCGTGGCGGCGCGCGTGGAGGCGCTGCCGCAGCAGCACTCGCTGGACGATCTGCTGGATGCCTTGAGCGAACCGCCGCTCTTGCTGGTGCTCGACGGCGTGACCGATCCGCACAACCTCGGCGCCTGCCTGCGCGTGGCCGACGGGGCCGGGGCGCATGCGGTGATCGCGCCCAAGGACCATGCGGTGGGCATCAACGCCACGGTGGCCAAGGTGGCCAGCGGTGCGGCCGAGACCGTGCCCTATTTCATGGTGACCAACCTCGCGCGCACGCTGGGCGAGCTCAAGGAGCGCAACATCTGGTGCATCGGCACCAGCGACGATGCGCCCAAGACCGTCTACCAGGTGGACCTCAAGACCCCGACGGCTCTGGTGCTGGGTGCCGAGGGCGAGGGCATGCGGCAGCTGACGCGCAAGACCTGCGACGAGCTGGTGAGCATCCCGATGAAGGGCGGGGTGGAGAGCCTCAATGTGTCGGTGGCCAGCGGGGTCTGTCTGTACGAAGCCTTGCGACAGCGCGGCGGGTGATACCGGCTTCGACAGGCTCAGCCCGAACGGCCTAGCCAAAACAAAACGGCCCTTGCGAGGGCCGTTGTCGTTTCCGGGGCAAAGGCCTCAGGCCATCTCGTCGATCAGGGTGCCGCTGAGCATGCTCAGGCTGTTGATGGCGCGGCGGTTGTTGCGGTCCTGGGCGCTGGGGGCGGTGTTGCGCGGGGGATTGCCTTCGATGCTGCGCACGCGCTCGTCGGCGCGCACCGATTCGCTGCGCGCCACCTGGGTCTGCTGCTCCAGGCGGGCCACGCGGTCGGCGGCGCGGCTGGCCTCCTGGCGTGCCTGCTGCAGCTGGGCCTGGTACTGGACCAGCTGGCTGCGCACGCTGGGTGTGGCGCCGTTGAGGGACTGGAGCGCGAGAGCCATGGGGTGCCCGGTGATCAGGCCCGCTCGTTGACGATGCGGCCCGTGGTCTGGCCCTGGGTGTTCACCACCGGCTCGCGCTGGCGGGCTTCGCGCTCGGCGGCCTGGGTGGCCTGGGCTTCGCGTTGGGTCTGCTCGTTCTGCACGCGCTGCTGCTCGGCCCGGAACTCCTGCGCGCGGTTGGTCGCGTTGGCGCGGGGGGGCGGCGAGACGGGGGAGCTGGAGGAAATGCCTTCGGTCGCCATGAGGGACTCCCAGAGAGTGGTTGCCCAAATTTTAGTCAGGCCCGGGGGGCTGTCAACCACGAGCCGCCGGGTGGTCTTCCGGCTGTGCCGCCCGCGTCAGCGCGGTCAGCGTGACATGGCGCGCCGCAGCCCGTAGGACAGCAGGTCCACCAGGGCCACCAGCAGGATCATGGCGATCAGGATGGCGCTGGTTTCGCCCATGTGGAACAGGCCCATGTGAAACGCCAGCAGCTGGCCCAGGCCGCCGGCGCCCACCACGCCCAGTACGGCGGCGGCGCGGATGTTGTTTTCCCAGCGGTACAGGGTGTAGGACAGCAACTGCGGCAGGATCTGCGGCAGCGTCGCGTACAGGAACACCCGGCCCTCGCCCACGCCCTGGGTGCGCAGCGCAAACGCGGGGCCGGGGGGCGCGTTCTCGATGGCTTCGGCAAAGAGCCGGCCGAGCACGCCCGTCGTGTGCATGGCCAGCGCCAGCGTGCCGGCGAAGGGCCCCAGACCGGCGGAGATCAGCAGCAGCGCGGCCCACACCAGCTCGGGGATGGAGCGCAGCGCATTGAGCACCAGCCGCGTCGGCGCGCGCGCCAGCGCGCGGTCGTCGGCATGGGTGCGGCTGGCGGGCAAGGCCAGCAGCAGGCCGAAGACGACCGCCAGCAGTGTGCCCAGCGTGGACATGGCCAGGGTCTCCAGGCTGGCGAGGGCGAGCTTGGTCAGGAAGCGCAGATCGGCGGTGGGGAGCAGCAGTTCGCCAAGGAACCTGCCCATGCGCTGCAGCGCATCGAGCGAGAAGAAGCGGGCCCATTGCAGGTCCAGCGTGGCAAAGCTGGCGACGACCAACGCGAGAGTGCCAACCACGATCCAGCACCCCAGGCAGCGCGCATGGAAGATGGGCGGCGGCACCTTGAACGGCTGGTTGGCCGCCGGGTCCATGCCTGTTGGGGCGGGCGCTCTCATCCGAGGGCCTTGCGCAGACCGCTGCTGGCCAGGTCGGCCAGCCAGACCAGGCCGATGAAGACCAGCAGCATGGTGCTGACCTCGCTGCCGTTGAACATCTTCATCGAGGTATCCATCTGCTGGCCCAGCCCGCCCGCGCCGACGAAGCCCAGCACCGCCGAGGAGCGGATCGCGCATTCCCAGCGGTACACGGTGTAGCTCGTGAGCTCGGCCGCGTTCTGCGGCAAGAGGCCGTAGAAGAAGGCCTGCAGGCGGCCGGCGCCGTTGCGCAGCAGCGAGGTGGTGGCATGGGTCTCGCCGCTCTCAAGAATCTCGCCGTACACCTTGCCCAGCATGCCGCTGTAGGTGAGGGCGATGGCCAGCACGCCCGCGGTGGGGCCCAGGCCGACCACGCGCACGAAGACCAAGGCCCATACCAGCTCGGGCACGCTGCGCAGCACGATCAACAGCCAGCGCACGCCTTGACGCAGCGCGAAGGGCAGCCTGTGCATGCGCCCGGACAGGGCCGACACCGAGAGCGCGGCGGTCGAGGCCAGGGTCAGCGGAATCGCCAGCAGCAGCGCCAGCGCCACCCCGGCGGTGGCGATGGCCACCGTGCGCCAGGCTTCGCGCGCGACCATGGCCAGGAACTCGGCGTCGAGCTTGGGCGGCAGGAAGTCGCGCAGGAATTTCAGCGTGACCTTGAGGTTGTCGGGCTCGATCAACAGCCAGGGCTTGAACTCGGTGGCGATCAGCATGGGCACCAGCAGCACCGCGCCCACGCTGGCCCAGAACACGCGGCGCGCCCAGGCCGGGTCGCGCATCGGAGGGGCGGTCGGGGCGCTGGTAGCCATGGGCAGTGCCCTAGCGACAGACCAGGCTGACGGGCACGGGGGCGGCCGGCGGCGTCAGCTCTGGCGCCGGCGCCGGGCCGGTCAGCTCATGTTCGTGCTGGGCGTACAGCTGAGCCAGGCGCTCGCGCGTGAGCTGCGCGCCTGGCAGGTCGAAGGCGAGCACGCCGTCGCGCAGGCCGATCACGCGCGGAAAGCGGGTGGCGACATCGACCTGGTGCAAGGTGGTCACCAGGGTGGCGCCGCGCTCGGCGCTGGTCTGGATCAGGGTGTCGACGGCCTGGCGCGCGCGGGTGGGATCGAGCGCCGACAGGGGTTCATCGACGAGCCACAGCGCAGCCGGTGCGAGCAGGCTGCGCGCCAGACCGACACGCTGGCGTTCGCCGCCGGAGAGACGGTCCACCCGCTCCCAGAGCTTGTGCGCGAGATCGAAGCGCATCAGGGCCGTGTGGGCGGCGCCGATGTCGTTCGGGTACAGCAGCGAGCGCAGGCTGGTCCACAGCGATTGCGCCGGCAGGCGCGCCGCGAGCACCGCGGTGATCACGCGCTGGCGGGGCGGCAGCGGTGGGGTCTGCGGCGCGAGAAAGAGGCGACCGCGCAGCCGCTGCAGCTCGCGCACCGGCAGCGCCCAGGGGTCGACGCCGTCCAGCCGCAGGCTGCCGGCGGCGGGTTTGAGCGCGCAGGCCAGTGCCTGCAGCAGCGTGGTCTTGCCGGCCCCCGAGGGGCCGATCACCGCCACCTGCTCGCCGGGCGCGATCGACAGCGTGAGCGGGTGCAGCGCCGGCGGGGCGCCCGCGGCCGCGGCGGGATGCCGCGCCGCGAGCCCATGGAGCTCGATGCGCAGGCCTGGCGAGCGGTCTAGCGGGTCCACCGGCTTACTTGATCAGGCCCGCGCTGCGCCCGGCGGTCTCCAGGCCCTTATAGTTCTCGGCCGAGGTCGGGATGTACTTGCTGGCCCGGTTCAGCGTCAGGATCTCCTTGCCTTCCGGGTTGTTCATGTTCAGGTCGAGCAGGGCCTTGGTGATGCGCTCGCGCTGCGCCGCCGGCATGTCGGCGTGCACCGACCAGTTGTAGTTGAAGTAGGGCGGGGTGGTGTAGAACACGTTGACCTTGGCCGTGTCGACCTTCTTCTCGTCGACGAACTTGCGCCAGACGGTGATGTCCAGCGCGGCGGCGTCCACGCGGCCGCTGACCACCGAGGCGATGGTGGCGTCATGCGCGCCGCTGTAGGCCACGCGCTTGAAGTCCTGGTCCGGATCGATCCCGGCCTGCAGCAGGAAGCTGCGCGGCATCAGATGGCCGGAGGTGGAGGACTGCGAGCCGAAGCTGACCTGCCGGCCCTTCAGGTCCGACAGCTGCTTGATGCCGGAGTCGGTCTGGGTGATGAACACCGAGCGAAACTGCGTGTCTTCCTCGCGCTGCGCGATCGGGATGATCTTGCCGCCGGAGCGGATCTGCGCCTGCACATGGGTGAAGCCGCCGAACCACACCAGGTCGACCTGCTTGTTGACCAGGGCTTCCACGGCGGCCGGGTAGTCGTTCACCGGTGTGAACTCGACCTTGGTGGCGAGCGTGCGCTCCAGGTACTTCACCAGCGGGCCGAACTTGCGCACTTGCTCGGTGGCGGCCTCCTCGGGGATCGTGGTGACTTTCAGCACGGTCTGGGCGTGGGCGGTCGTCAAACCGGCCAGGGCGGCGAAGGCGAAAGTCGCCAGCGTCTTCATCGTGCGTGCGGTAGCAAAAGACATCATCGGGCATCTCCGGTTGGGGATAGGTCGTGGCATTCAAGGCGGGCGATCGCGGCAGTGCTCGGCCGGTCGCTTTGATTGTCGCAGAGCTTCGCGGCGTGCGTGTGCCGCTGCCGGAATTGCCCGGCCGCGCCGGTCGGCCGGCTTGCGCGAGGCGCTGCTGTCACGGGACCATGGCATGATGTTCGCGACTTGATGTCACGTTGACGCACGGCCATGCCCCATCCCCTGACCGACCGCCGGCAGTTGCTGCAGCTGGTTGCTGCCACCGCCACCACGCTCTGGCTGCCGCGCGGCGCCTGGAGCCGTAGCGCCCGCCTGCAGAGCGACCCCTATGCGCTGGGCGTGGCCAGTGGCGCGCCGCTGCCCGATGGCGTGGTGCTCTGGACGCGTCTGCTGTTTGCGGAGCCACAGGCGCGCGAGTTCACCTTGCGTTGGGAAGTGGCGCACGACGAGGCCTTCACGCGCATCGCCCGCAGTGGCCAGGTGCAAGCCGTCCCGGCGCTGGGCCATGCGGTGCATGCCGAGGTGCAGGGCCTGGAGCCGGACCGCTGGTATTTCTACCGCTTCATGCTGGGCGAGGCGGTGAGCCCCGTGGGCCGCACGCGCACCGCGCCCGCGCCGGGCGCCGAGGCGGCGCGCCTGCGCGTGGGCTATGCCTCGTGCCAGCGCTGGGAGCATGGCTATTACGCCGCCTGGCGGCATCTGCGCGCCGATGCGCCGGACCTGGTGCTCTTCCTGGGCGATTACATCTACGAATACCCGGGCGCGCAGAACCCCGTGCGCCCCGTGACGGGCGGCTGGGTGCTGACGCTGGAGGACTACCGCGCGCGCTACGCCCTGCACCGCAGCGACCCGGACCTGCAGGCCATGCACGCGGCCTGCCCCTGGTTGCTGACCTGGGACGACCACGAGGTACAGAACGATTACGCCGGCCTGCACGCGGGCAATGGCATGCCCGTGCTCGGCACGGTGCCCGATTTCGCGGCGCGGCGTGCCGCGGCCTACCAGGCCTGGTACGAGCACATGCCCGTGCGCGCCTCGATGCTGACGCGGGGCCTGAGCGGCCTGCAGCAGCGCCCGCAGGGCGCCGAGCTGCGCATCCACCAGCAGCTGGCCTGGGGCCGGCTGGCCACGCTGCATCTGCTCGACGGTCGGCAGTACCGCGACCGCCAGGCCTGCGTGCAGGACGGCGGCAGCCTGATCGACCCGGCGCAGTGCCCGGAATGGGCCGAGCCGCAGCGCAGCTACTTGGGCGCGGCGCAGGAGCAGTGGCTGGACCAGGCGCTGGCGCGCAGCGCCGGGCGCTGGAACGTGATCGGGCAGCAGACGCTGTTCGGTCCGCGTGACGCGCGGCCCGGCCCGGGGCAACGTTTCTGGAACGACGGCTGGGACGGCTACCCTGCGGCCCGCACCCGTCTGCTCGACGCGCTGCAGCGCCACCTTGTGAGCAACCCGGTCTTCTTCGGCGGCGATGTGCACGAGAACTGGGTGGGCCACGTCAAGGCCGACTACGCGCGTGCGGACAGCGCGGCGATTGGTGTGGAGTTTTGCGGCACCAGCATCAGCTCGCGCGCCAGTGCCTCGGGCATGGAGCGCGCGGCCGAGCGTCTGGCCGAGAACCCGCACTTCATCTACGGCGAGGCGCGCTACCGCGGCTATGGCCTGGCGGAGTTCACGCCGCAGCGCCTGCGCACCACGCTGCGCGCGGTGGAGGACGTGACGCGCGCGGACTCCGGCGCCTACACACTGGCGCAATTCGAAGTCCACACGGGACGCGCGCAACTCGAGCGGGGATAATCGGGGCATGACGCCGGCCTGCAGGCCGGCGCCACGCACCGATTGAACTCCCCGAGATGAAGCAAGCGTTTCTATTGCCATGGTTGCTGGCCGGCAGCCTGGCCCTGGCCCAGCAGGCCACCCCCGCATCGCCCGAGACTGAAACCGTGACCGAGCCGGTCGCCGTGCCCCTGCGGGCGCCCGAGGTGGCGCCCGTGGTGGTGGCGCCTGTACCCGCCGCCGAGCCGGCGCCCGAAGTGCCCGCCACGCCGCCGGCACCGCCTGTGCAGCCGGCCTATGTGCCGCCGCTGCAGCTGGAGACGGCCGGCCGCTGGGCCGGTGACTTCGGTGCCGGACTCACGCTGTCCTCGGGCAACACCGACGGGCAGGCCTTCAACCTGACGCTGGACACCACCTACACCCGACCCGAGGACAAGCTCTCGCTGTTCGGCAACTACCTGGAGAGCCGTGCACGCACCGAGACCGACGGCGTGGTGACGACCAGCATCACGGCGCGGCGCTGGCGCGCGGGCACGCGTTACGACCGCAACATCACGGAACAGGAGTTCGGCTTTGTCGGCCTGGAGTTCAGCCATGACCGCGTGCGCGACCTGGATTTGCGCACCCTGGTCAGCACCGGTCTGGGCCGCCATATCTACAAGGATGCGGAGCTGACCTGGGACGTCTACGCCGGTCTGTCCTGGCGCGAGGACTACTACCGCGGCGAAGGCGTGGAGATCGATGGTGTGCTGCGCAAGCACTACACCACCACCGAGACCCTGTTCGGCCAGGAGTCCACGCACCAGTTCGCGGGCAGCACGCGCTTCACCCAGAAGTTCGTGCTCTATCCAGGGCTGCTCAAGGGCCAGGGGGTACGCGCCACGCTGGACGTGGGCCTGCTGGTAGACATCAACAAGACGCTGAGCCTCAGCGTCAAGCTGCAGAGCCGCTACGACAGCCAGTCGCCACCGCCGGCCGAGAAGTACGACCTCTCGCTGATCACCGGCCTGAGCGTGAAGATCGGGAGCTAGAAGTGCTGCGCCAGCCACAGGCGCAGGCGCATGCCGAGCTCGGGCGTGTAGCCCACGCTGGCGTGGCGAATGCGCCCCTTGGCGTCGAGCACCACAAAGGCTGGCACGGCCTTGAAACCGTAGCGCGCCGTGAGGCGGCCATCGGCATCGACGGCAGCCAGCCAGTGCAGATCGCGTTGGGCCATCACGCGCGCGACCTGGGCCGCGTCGCCCGAGCGCATGGCGATGGTCAGCACGGGCCAGTCCTGCTGTAGATCACTGATGCTGCCTTCTTCGGCGCGGCAGATGCCGCACCACTCGGCCCAGAAGTGCAGGGCCACGGCGCGCCCCGGATGCTGGGCACGCCAGGCTTCGAGCGTGATCGCCTCGGTGTCGATGGCGCCGACCAACGGGGCCTGGAAGTCGGGCGCGGGGCCGGCGGGCAGATCGCGCGTCTGCCAGGCGTTGAGCGCCAGCACGGCGACCACGAGCACGGCCAGCGTGGACGCGTGGGCACGCCAGTTGAACAGCCAGGCCCTGAAGCCCGCAGCGAGGCGCTGCAGCCGCGGGTTCAACGCAGGATCTCCAGCAGGCGATCCAGCCCGCCGGAGTTGATGGCCACCATGGCCTGTTCGCGTACCTTGGGCTTGGCGTGGTAGGCCACGGACAGTCCGGCTGAGCCCATCATGGGCAGGTCGTTGGCACCATCGCCCATGGCGATGGCCTGTAGGGGCGAGATACCCAGCTGCGCGCAGGTCTGCAGCAGCGTGCGCTGCTTCTCGGCGCCGTCGCAGATGTCGCCCCAGGGCTGGTCGACCATGCGGCCGGTGAGCACGCCGTGCGCGATCTCCAGCACATTGGAGCGCGTGTAGTCGATGCCCAGCAGCTGCTGCACGTGGTCGGCGAAGTAGGTGAAGCCGCCAGAGACCAGGAGAACTTTCATGCCGGCGCGCTTGCAGGCGGCCACGAGCTCGGCGGCCCCCGGGTTGAGGCGCAGGCGCTCGCGCTTGACGGCCTCCAGATCCGCGGTCGTCACGCCCTTGAGCAGGGCGACACGGCGGC
>DNQP01000010.1:0-11844 GCA_003500955.1 Curvibacter sp.
GACTCGATCAAGTTCTTCGGCTTCGACCTGGGCAAGAAGCTCAACGTCTTCGGCTTCGACGTGGCCCCGGTCACGATGTACTACTACCTCTTCCTCGTGCTGGTGGTGGTCAGCGTGATCATCTGCCACCGGCTCGAGTTCTCGCGCATCGGCCGTGCCTGGATGGCGATCCGCGAGGACGAGATCGCCGCCAAGGCCATGGGCATCAACACGCGCAACATGAAGCTGCTGGCCTTCGGCATGGGCGCCACCTTCGGCGGCGTGGCCGGCTCCATGTTCGCGGCCTTCCAGGGCTTCATCTCGCCCGAGTCCTTCAGCCTCATGGAGTCCGTGATGATCGTCGCCATGGTGGTGCTGGGCGGCATCGGCCACCTGCCCGGCGTGATCCTGGGCGCGGTGCTGCTGGCGGCCCTGCCCGAGGTGCTGCGCTACGTGGCCGGCCCGCTGCAGGCCATGACGGACGGACGGCTCGACGCCTCCATCCTGCGCCAGCTGCTGATCGCCCTGGCCATGATCGTCGTCATGCTGCTGCGCCCACGCGGCCTCTGGCCCTCGCCCGAACACGGCAAGATCCGGCGCACGAAAGGGGGGCCGGCATGAACACCGACACCTTGCTGCAGGTCAGCGGCGTCTCCAAGCGCTTCGGCGGTCTGCAGGCCCTCAACGATGTCCATCTGCGCATCCAGCGCGGCCAGGTCTACGGCCTGATCGGCCCCAATGGCGCGGGCAAGACCACCTTCTTCAACGTCATCACCGGGCTGTACACGCCCGACAGCGGCAAGTTCGAGCTCGCGGGCCGGCCCTACAAACCCACGGCCGTGCACGAAGTGGCGCGCACCGGCATCGCGCGGACCTTCCAGAACATCCGCCTCTTTGCCGACATGACGGCGCTGGAGAACGTGATGGTGGGCCGCCACATCCGCTCGTCCTCCGGCCTGCTGGGCGCCATCTTCCGCACCCGCGGCTTCGAGCAGGAAGAGGCCCACATCACCCGTCGCGCCAACGAGCTGCTCGACTATGTGGGCATCGGCCACCTGGGCGACTACAAGGCCCGCACCCTGAGCTACGGCGACCAGCGCCGCCTGGAGATCGCACGCGCGCTGGCCACCGAGCCACAGTTGCTGGCCCTGGACGAGCCGGCCGCCGGCATGAATGCCACCGAGAAGGTGGAGCTGCGCGCGCTGATCGAGCGCATCCGTGCCGACGGTATCACCGTGCTGCTGATCGAGCACGACGTGAAACTGGTCATGGGCCTGTGCGACCGTGTCACCGTGCTCGACTACGGCCGCCAGATCGCCGAAGGCACGCCGGCCGAGGTGCAGAAGAACGAGAAGGTCATCGAGGCCTATCTGGGCCACGGCGGCGCCAAGACGGCCGCGGAGGCCACGGCATCATGAGTGAGACGAACCGGGACGTGCTGCTGCAAGTCAGCGGCCTCAAGGTGGCCTACGGCGGCATCCAGGCCGTCAAGGGCGTGGATTTCGAGGTGCGACGTGGCGAGCTGGTCTGCCTGATCGGCTCCAATGGTGCGGGCAAGACCAGCACCATGAAGGCCGTCACCGGCAGCCTGCCCTGTGCCGGCTCGGTGCACTACCTGGGCAAGACGCTGCGCGGCCAGGGCCCCTGGGACCTGGTGCGTCAGGGCCTGGCCATGGTGCCCGAAGGCCGGGGTGTCTTCACGCGCATGAGCATTCACGAGAACCTGCTCATGGGCGCCTTTGTGCGCGCCGATGCGGACGGCATCGCCGCCGACCTGGACCGCGCCTACAACCTGTTCCCGCGCCTCAAGGAGCGTCAGGCCCAGTTGGCCGGCACACTCAGCGGCGGCGAGCAGCAGATGCTGGCCATGGGCCGTGCGCTCATGAGCCGGCCCCAGCTGCTGCTGTTGGATGAGCCGTCCATGGGCCTGAGCCCCATCATGGTCGACAAGATCTTCGAGGTCGTGCGCGAAGTGCACAGCCAGGGCACCACGGTGCTGCTGGTGGAGCAGAACGCCAGTCGGGCCCTCAGCATTGCCGACCGTGGTTACGTCATGGAGTCCGGCCTCATCACGCTCAACGGCCAGGCACAGCAACTGCTGCACGACCCGGCCGTGCGCGCCGCCTACCTGGGCGAATAAAGCAGCAACGCGCTCGGATTTCCGGATTTCCATACCTTGGCCGTATAGGATCAGGTTGTTCCTGCATCTGACGGAGTGCATCATGATGAAACGCATCGTTCCCCTGCTGCTGTCTTTCGGCCTGACCAGCGCCGCCTGCGCACAGGAGGCCGTTTTCCAGACCAAGACCCTCACCCCGGAGACTGCGCTCAAGGCGGCCCAGGCCGCGCTGGAGTCCTGCCGCAAGCAGGGCTACCAGGTGGCGGTGGCCGTGAGCGACCGCGGCGGCCTCGTGCAGGTGTTGCTGCGCGACCGCTACGCCGGCCCCCATACTCCGGACATCGCCATCAACAAGGCCTGGACGGCGGCGAGCTTTCGTCAGTCCACGCTCGACTTTGGCCGCGAAACCCAGGCCGGCAGGCCCATGAGCGGCATCCGCAACCATCCGCGCGTGATCGCCGCCGGCGGTGGCCTGCCCATCGAGGGCGGCGGCAGCATGATGGGGGCCATCGGTGTCTCGGGGGCACCGGGTGGCGAAGCCGACGAGGCCTGCGCCCGCGCGGGCATCAAGGCCGTGGCCGACAGCCTGGAGTTCTGAGCCGGTGCAGATCGACAGCCTGGACCATCTGGTGCTGACGGTGGCCGATGTCGAGGCCAGCTGCGCCTTCTACAAGCGCGTGCTGGGCATGGAGGTCGTCACCTTCGGCCAGGGACGCAAGGCCCTGGCCTTCGGCGCGCAGAAGATCAACCTGCACCAGGCTGGCAAGGAGTTCGAACCCAAGGCGCAGCGGCCGACACCGGGGTCGGCAGACCTGTGCTTCCTGACCTCGGTGCCGCTGCCCGAGGTGCAGGCGCACCTGGCGGCCTGCGGCGTCAGCGTGACCGAGGGACCGGTGCGGCGTACCGGCGCGCAGGGCCCCATCCTTTCTGTCTACTTCAGGGACCCCGACCAGAATCTGATCGAAGTGTCCAACCAGATGGCATGAAGTACACGCACGCAGGTTGCGACGGCGGGTTACGCGGTCAAGGTGCCTTGCCCGTGGCGATGTCCATGATGAGACGGGTGGCCAGGTACAGCCGCGGCTCGATGGAATCGATCAGGATGTATTCCGCATTGGTGGTATGGGCGCCGAAACCCCGCAGGCCCATGCGCTCAATCACTGGCGCCGTGGTACGCAGCGCGGCAAAGGCGGCATCGGTGCCGCCGCCCTCCGCCTTGTCGTCGACCACCAGCGTCTGGCCGATTTCCCGGTAGATCCCTTGGGCATGGGCCGCCAGCGCGCGGGACGCCGCGGTGGCTTCCAGCGGCGGGCGGCGATTCTCGATGGTCACGGAGACCTCGGCTTGCGGCAGAAGCTTGTTGGCGATGCGTGCGCGCAGGGTCTTCTCCACTTCCTCCAGGTCACTCACACGCAACAGGCGGATGTCGGCCCAGGCCTGGGCACCCGGCGGAATCATGTTGCGCACGACACCGGCACGCGACACGGTCCAGTTGACCTTGAGGCCACGCTCCGGAACGGACAGGTCGCGCAGCTGCAGCAGCTGGTGCGAGAGTTCGTACAGCGCATTGACGCCCAGCTCCGGCGCGCTGCCGGCGTGCGAGGCGCGACCGCGCACGGTCAGCGTGGCTAGGCCGATGCCGCTGGTCGCCAGGGAAAGCTTGTCTGATTCGACGCGCGAGGCCTCGAAGGACAGGACCACATCATGCGCGGCACCCTGTTCGGCAAGATGCTTGCGCGACGCCGGCGAACTGAGCTCCTCGTCACCGTTGATGAACACGGTCAGCACGCCATATTGCTGCGCTTTCAGCGCCTGCAGCATGGCCACGGTGTGCAGGATGGTGGCTACGCCCTGCTTGTCATCCGCGATACCCAGTCCGTAGGCCTTGTTGCCATCCACCCGGTAGGGCTGCTGCGCCAGCATACCGGCGGGATACACCGTATCCATGTGCGCGATCAGCAGGATTTTCTTGCTGCCCGTGCCGCGGAAAGTTGCCTGCACCATGCGACCGATCTTGCTCGCATCCTCCGGCGTGTCCTCCATGCGATAGACGTCCTCGTCACGGGGTTCGATGTAGCGCACCTCGCCACCCATGGCCTTCAAGCGATCCGCCACCAGCGCCGACAGCTGGTCGAGACCGGCGCGGTTGGTGCTGCCGGTTTCGATCTCGACCATCGTCTTCAGGGTGTCCATCAACCTGGACTTCTCGCTGGCAGCCAGATGACGCACCGCATCCACAGGTTGCGCCTGCAAGGGTCCCAGCGCCAGCAGGGCAAAAGCCAGCGCGGCGCAAGTCCGGTGCCA
The DNA here is from genome assembly GCA_003500955.1 of Curvibacter sp. GTDB lineage: Bacteria > Pseudomonadota > Gammaproteobacteria > Burkholderiales > Burkholderiaceae_C > Hylemonella. Next base: position 4,403 of record DNQP01000010.1, read on the forward strand.
CGAAGTCAGAACGGCATGTCTCATGGTGTTTTCAGATCGTTGGAGGGAGTTAATCAACGCGCGCACCGCTGGCCTTGACCAGCTTCTCGTACTTGACCAGCTCGGTCTTCATGAAGGCCGCGAAGGCGTCCGGCGTGGTCGGAACGGGCTCGGCCATGAGGGCAGCAAAGCGCGCCTGTGTCTCGGGCGCCTGCAAGGCCGCCACGAAAGCTTGGTTGAGGTGCGCCACCACGTCCCTGGGGGTGCCCGCCGGGGCGACCAGGCCCCACCAAGTGTCCACCGCGAAACCAGGCAGAGCCTCGGCGACGGCTGGCACCTGCGGCAGCACGGGCGAACGCTTGAGCGTGGTCACCGCCAGGGCCTTGAGCTTGCCGGCGCGGATATTGGCCGAGGCCGTGGCCAGGTTGTCGAAGTTGAAATCCACCTGGCCACTCAGCAAGGCAAGTTGTGCCGGGTTGCCGCCGTTGTAGGGGATGTGCACCGCGTAGATGCCGGCCTGCGCCTTGAACAGCTCGCCGGCCAGATGGCCCGCACTGCCGTTGCCACCGCTGCCATAGTTGAGCTTGCCGGGGTTGGCCTTGGCATAGGCGATCAGGTCCTGCAGGCTCTGGATGTTCAGGCGCTGCGCGGTCTCGGCGTTGATCACCAGCACATTCGGAACGCGCAGCATCTGCGTGATGGGCGCGAAATCCGTGTCGGCCTTGTAGGGCATCTTGCTGTAGAGCCAGGGATTGACGGCATGCGTGGCCGTGGCCGCGATGCCGATGGTCAGGCCGTCCGGCGCGGCCTTGGCCACCGCATCGGCCCCAATATTGCCACCCGCACCGGCGCGGTTCTCGACGATGACCGTGCCCAGACTGTCCTTGACGCGCTCGGCCAGCGCCCGTGCGGTGATGTCGATCGGGCCGCCCGGTGCATAAGGCACGATGAGGCGGATAGGACGCCCCTGGCTCTGAGCCAGGGCTGGCACGGCCAGGACGAAACTGAGGGCTAAAAAGGCAAAAAGACGGTGCTTCATGGTCGCCATTGTGCAGAACTCTGAACCCGCTCGCGCCTGGTTCTCACGTGCGAGCCAAGTCAAAGCGGCGCATTCGGGGTGCAGCCCCGAGCCGTGTGAAGTATTTCACAAACTTGACGGAGGTCTCCCAGTCGGCATCCGCGCGCCTGCCGTGTGACTTCATGGATCCGCAATGTCCTGGGGAAATACCTGCAAGCAAGCTGGCCCACTTTCCTTTACAAGACTTTGCAGAAACCTGTCGGCCAGCGGGCCGGCCAGGCGCGTTGCGGGAATGTGGAGTTCTGATTCTCCATATTCCAAGCTCGAAGGAGATCCGCATGAAGACCAAGATGTTGCTCGGCATCCTGGCTATGGCCGCCGCCGGTGTCCATGCCCAGTCCGCCACTATGGGAGCCGCGCCTGACCCCAGCGCCACACCGCGCGTTGACCAGCGTGAAGCCAAGCAGGAGCGGCGCATACAGCAGGGCGTCAGTTCCGGCCAGCTGACACCCCGGGAAGCCCATCGTCTCGAACGGGAACAGGACCGCATTGAACGCGTTGAAGGAAACGCCAAGACCGACGGCAAAGTAACCGCCAAGGAACGTGCCCGCCTGGACCATATGCAGGACCGTGCCAGCCGCGACATCGCGCGTGAAAAGCACGATCGGCAGCGTGACATGGACCACGACGGCCGCAGGGACCGTCCGCAAGCCCAGCACGCTGAACGTGGCGAACGCGGCCGCCGACACTGATCGAAGCACGCGTAAGAAAGCCCGCTGCGACAGCAGCGGGCTTTCTTTTTTTGCCAAATAAACGGCTCGACGCGCCACGCAGATCAGGCTGTTGTGGCCATGGCCGGCGCTGACGCGCCTTGACTTCGTTGCGCGAAGTTAGCCTATGCCGTTCGAGGAAGCTTGTGGCTTCGACCCGGCACTCAAGCACCTTAACTTGGCTACGCCAAGTTAGCCTGCGCCGTTCACGCGGGGCTTGTGGTTACGACACGCCGCTAACGCAGCTTAACTTTGCTGCGCAAAGTTAGTCTTCACCGCAAGCAAGGCGCTTAAGCGCCTTGCTTGTCAGCCTCGCTGGTGAAGGAATCGGCGTAGAACTCTTCGTCGGGCAGGCCGGCCTTGGCGTAGTCGCGGCGGGCCGACTCGATCACGATGGGGGCGCCGCAGGCATAGACCTGATAACCCGAGAGATCGGGCTGATCTTCGAGCACGGCCTGGTGCACGAAGCCCGTGCGGCCACTCCAGCCATCCTCGGGCAGGGCATTGGAGATCACGGGCACGTAGGTCAGGTTGGGCATCTCGCCCAGCTTCTGCAGCACCCAGTCGTTCAGGTACAGGTCGTCGGGGCGGCGGCCGCCCCAGTACAGCGTGGCCGGGCGCGTGATGCCCTTGTGCTGCATCTGCTCGATCAGGGCCTTGATGGGCGCGAAGCCCGTGCCGGAGGCCAGCAGCACCATCGGTTTCTCGCTGTCCTCGCGCAGGAAGAAACTGCCGTAAGGCCCCTCGATGCGCAGGATTTCCTTTTCCTTCATGGCCGTGAACACATGGTCGGTGAACTTGCCACCGGGCATGTGCCGGATGTGCAGCTCCATGGTCGCGCCGACGGGGGGTGTGGCCGTGGGATTGCCGGCGCGCGTGTGCGGCGCATTGGCCATGGAATAGCTGCGGCGCGCCCCGTCGCGCGGCAGGAATTCGACGTACTGGCCGGCATGAAACTGAAAGTTGTCGTTGGCCGGCAGCTGCAGCACCAGGCGCATCACGTCGTGCGACAGGCGCGTCATCTCGTTCACGCGCACCGGCATCTTCTTGATCGGGAAGGCGCCGGCCTCGGTGACCTGGCGCGATTCGAGCACCACATCGCTCTGCGGCACGCCGCAGCAGGTCAGCACAAAACCAGCCGCCTCCTCGGCCGCGCTCAGGGCCTTGTCCTGGTGCGGGCCGTGCACCACGGTGCCCGAGAGCTTCTTGCACTTGCAGGAACCACAGGCCCCGTCCTTGCAGCCGTAGGGCAGGCCGATGCCGGCGCGGATGCCGGCGGCCAGCATGGCCTCGCCGGGCAAGACCTCGAAACTGCGGCCGCTGGGCTGCACGGTGACCTGATGGGAAGACATCTTTTCGTTATCCTTGCGCGATCATTTGAAATAGAAGACGCAATTTTGCCAGCCCTGAATACCCCCCTCGGCGCGCTGCCCATGCGCTTTCGGCGCACACGCCTGCTCATCGTGGGCTGCGGCGATGTGGGCCTGCGTGCCGCCGCTGCCCTGCCCGAACGCGTACGCGTGCTGGCACTCACCTCCAGCCCCGAGCGTCACGCCGAACTGCGTGCACGCGGCATCACGCCCCTGGCCGGCAATCTGGACCAGGCCGCCACCCTGCAGCGCCTGGCCGGCCTGGCCGATCGCGTGCTGCATCTGGCGCCGCCGCCTGGCGAGGGCCCGGGCGACCCACGCACCCGCGCGCTGCTGCGGGCCCTGCGCCGGCGCACACCGCCGTTGGCCCTGGTCTACGGCTCGACCAGCGGCGTCTATGGCGATTGCGGTGGCGACTGGATCGACGAGACCGCGCCGCTGCGGGCCGGCACCGCACGCGCGCAGCGGCGCGTGGCCGCCGAGAGCGAGGTGCGCTTTCTCGGCCGCAGCGCTGGCGTGCGGGCCAGCATCCTGCGCATCCCCGGCATCTACGCGCCGGACCGCGCCGGCGGCACGCCACGCGAGCGCCTGCTGCGTGGCACCCCCGTGCTGCGCCCCGAAGACGACGTCTACACCAACCACATCCATGCCGACGATCTGGCCCGTGCCTGCCTGGCCGCGCTCTGGCGGGGGGCGCCCCAGCGGGTCTACCACGCCAGCGACGACACGCAGCTCAAGATGGGCGACTATTTCGACCTGGCCGCCGGGCTCTACAACCTGCCCCGGCCTGCGCGCCTGAGCCGCGCCGAAGCCGTGCAGCAGCTACCCGCGGTGCTGCTGAGCTTCATGAGCGAGTCGCGTCGCCTCGCAAACAGCCGGCTCAAGCGTGAATTGCGTCTCGGATTGCACTACCCGACGGTGGCGCTCGGCTTGCGAGCCCCTTGAAATCGCCGGGATAATCACCGGCATGCTTCCCCTCCGGCCCCTCCCGGCGGCGCTTCGCGGCGCGCGCGGTTTCACCCTGATCGAGCTGGTCATGGTGATCCTGATCCTGGGCATCCTGGCCGTGTTCGTGCTGCCGCGGATCGATCTGACACGGGGTTTTGACGAAGTGGGCGTCCACGATGCCGCGCGCGCCACGCTGGAGTACGCCCGCAAGAGCGCGATCGCCGAGCGGCGCAATGTGCGTGTCACGCGAGATAACAGCGGCCCACCCTTGAATCTTGACCGGCTGACGCTGACCGTCGACAACGTTGGCCCCGAAACCGCCGGTGCAGGCACCTTCCCCCGTCAGCTTGCCCTGCCTGTGCCGGACCGCCGTTGCGGCGGCCCGATCAACCAGTTCTGTGCCCCGGCGGGCATCGCGCTCGGTGGCCCGGCCACGCTGGACTTCAGCCCGCTGGGTCGGCCCAGCACCGCGGCCACCTACACCGTGACGGGCCAGCCCGACATCCTCGTCGAAGCGGAGACCGGCCATGTGCGCTGAGATCCGCCGCCCGACGCGCAGGGCCCAGCGCGGCCTGACCTTCATCGAGCTGATCTTCTTCATCGTCATCGTCTCGGCCGGGCTGGCCGGCATCCTGACCGTGCTCAATGTCACCACCAGCCGCAGCGCCGACCCCATGGTGCGCAAGCAGATGCTGGCCGTGGCCGAAGGGGTGATGGAAGAGGTGCGCCTGCAATCCTTCGGCTGGTGCGACCCGGACGACGCCAACGCCACCACCGCGGCCAACGCCGCCGGCTGCGCGGGCGGCACCCCGGCAGAAGCCCGTGGCGGCGCGCTCAACCCCTGGGATCAGGTCACGGACTACAACGGCGCGGTGATCAACACCAGCCTGGCCGGCACCGCCTTCCCCGCCGGTTACAGCGCAGCGGTCCAGGTCTTGCAAGCGGACAACCTGGGCGGTGTCGCGGGCGGCGAGGCCCTGCGCATCCAGGTCACCGTGAGCTTCGGTGCCGAAACCCTGGTGCTCGAAGGCTACCGCACGCGCTACGCGCCCAACGCCCTGCCATGAAAACCGCGCATCACTCCCCCTCCTCGCGGCACATGGCCGGCTTCACCTTGGTGGAGATGGTCATCGTGATCGTCATCACCGGCATCCTCGCCGCTGTGGTGGCCATCTTCATCCGCGCCCCGGTGCAGGGCTACTTCGACAGCGTGCGCCGCGCCGAACTCACCGACCAGGCGGACCTGGCCCTGCGCCGCATCACGCGCGACGTGCGCCTGGCCCTGCCCAATAGCGTGCGGGTGAGCACCGTGGGCAACGTCCATTACATCGAGTTCATCATGACGCGCTCCGGCGGGCGCTACCGCGACGTCAGCGACGGCTCGACGGGTGGCGACTTCCTGAGCTTCAGCGACGCCGCCGATCTGAGCTTCGACGTGCATGGCCCCCTGCCAGCGATCACGCCGGGTGTGGACTTCTTCGTCGTCTTCAACCTCGGCCCAGGCAACGCGCCGGCCAATGCCTATGCCACGGGCGACAGCTGCGCCAACTGCAACCGGGCCCGTATCACCGGCGTCGCGGGCAACACGGTGACGCTGGCCAACAACCCCTTTGCCAGCCAGGCCCCGCCCCTGTCCTCGCCCAATGGCCGCTTCCAGGTCGTGCCCGGCGACGTGCGCGCCGTCACCTACAGCTGCCCGGTCGCTGGCGCCGCTGCCGGCAACCTGACGCGCCAATGGAACTACGGCTTCTTCGCTGGTCAGCCCACGCCGCCCGCGGGCGGCAACCAAGCCCTGCTCGCCACAAACGCCAACTGCGCCGTGAGCTACGCACCGGCGCTCGGCGGGCGCCATGGCTTGTTGGAGATCCGGCTCAGCCTGAGCGCCGGTACTGGGGCCGATCTGGAAACCGTGGTGCTGCAACAGCAGATCCGGGTGGACAACGCACCATGAGAACCGCCCACGTCCTTTACCGTCGCCTGCAAGGCGGCTTCACCGCCATCTCGGCCATCGTCATCCTCGTGGTGCTCGTGGCCCTGGGGACTTTCATCGTCAACGTTTCCACGAACCAGCAGCTGGGCTCGGCCCAGGACGTGCAGGGCGTGCGGGCCTACGAGGCGGCGCGCGCCGGCGTCGAGTGGGGGCTGTACCAGCAGCTGCGCAACGGCGCCTGCGCGGGCACCACCAGCTTCGTGCCACCCGCGCCCACGCTCGCCGGCTATACCGTCACGGTGGGCTGCGTCGCCACGCCCGGCACCAACGGCGGGCCCGTCACCTACACCGTCGTCGCCACCGCCTGCAACCAGCCGGCTGGCGCCGCCCCCGGCATCTGCCCCAATCCGGCACCCGGACAGCGCTATGTGGAGCGACGTCTGGACGTGAGCTTCAACCAGAACAACTGACGCCAAGGAGCCCTGCGTGAACCGTCTGACCCGACTGATACCCCTCACGCTGGCTCTGCTGTGCTTTCCAGTGGCGAGCGCATGGGCACAGACCGCGACTGTCACGGCCACGCCGGGCACCTGCGTCAACGTCAACAATCCAAGCGGGACCGTGAACTGGGGGACGCCGGTTAATGCCCAGACGCAGGACAACACCTCCACCACGGCGGGCCTATCGAACAGTCAGATCACGAACTATCTCCAGTGCTCTGATTACGGCTTTGCCGTTCCTGCCGGGGCGACCATCAACGGCATCACCGTCACCGTGCGTCGCAGCACCAACAACACGGGCGGCAACCCGCGTGATTTTTCCGTGCAGTTGCTCAAGTCCGGCACCCTGCAGACCACCAACAAGGCCAGCACCAGCACCTACCCCACCACGCTCACCAACGTGAGCTATGGCGCCACGAACGACCTCTGGACCAGTGCCTGGACGCCCGCCGACATCAACGACCCTGGATTCGGTGTGTCATTTGCCACCCAGCGGGATGGTGGCGGCGGTACACGCACGATCAGCGTCGACGTCATCAGCGTCGATGTGACCTACAGCGACAACACGCCTCCAACCGTTTCATCCATCGCCCTGGCAGATGCCAGCCCCACCAACGGCGCTGCCACTGTGTCATGGACGGTCACCTTCAGCGAAGCCGTAACAGGTGTGAACGCGGCTGACTTCACCCTGGTGCAGGCCGGCGGGGTCAGCGGAGCCAGCATCGCCACCGTCACCGGCAGTGGCGCCACCTGGACAGTCACGGCCAACACGGGCAGCGGGACCGGCACCCTGGGGCTGAATCTGGTCGATGACGACTCGGTCCGCGACCTGGCCAACAACCGCTTGGGCGGGACAGGCACTGGCAACGGCAATTTCACTGGCGCGGTCTACAACGTCACTGCCGCACCCTGCAACCCACCCGCCAA
>DNQP01000010.1:12158-14160 GCA_003500955.1 Curvibacter sp.
CCACCCGCCAATATCCCGGCCGGCATCACCGTGACCTGTGTCTGCGACAACTTCAACCGCACCACGCTCAATCCATCGACCATCTTCGGCCAGGACTGGATCACCTCCACCAGCGACAACACGGGCATTCTGCCCAGCATCGTCAACACGAACTTCCTGCGCCTGACGAACAACACCAACAACAACGCCAAGGCCGCCACGGTACCCTCAGCCTTCCCGGCCGCCGGCAACTACATCTCGGTTGAGTTCAACCACTACGCCTACAACGGCAGCGGAGCGGACGGGATCGCGGTCACGCTGTCGGACTACAACGTACCCGCCGTGCCCGGCTCCTACGGGGGCTCGCTGGGCTACGCCCAGCGCAATGACGGTACCCCCGGCTTTGCCGGCGGCTGGATCGGTGTGGCCCTGGATGAGTTTGGCAACTACCAGAACCCCACCGAAGGACGGCAAGGTGGGCCCGGCTTCCTGGTCGACTCGGTCGGCGTGCGGGGCTCGGGCAGCGGCACCACGGGCTACCGCTGGCTGCAGGGCACGGCGGCCAATCTCTCACCGGGCATCGACGTCACGGGCACCACACGCGGCCCCGGGCACCGCTACCAGATCGTGGTCGACGCGCGCAACGCCGGCGCAGGCACCCCCCAGACCTTCGTGGCCGTGAACCGCGACACCACAGGCACGGGCAACAGCTACGCCGCCCTCATCTCCTCTTTCGACGCCTTCGCGCGCGCCGTCACCCTGGGCTTCACGCAGGCGCCGGTGCCAGCCAACTGGCAGATCTCCTTCACCGGCTCGACCGGCGGCTCGACCAATATCCACGAGATCGGCGCGCTGCGCATCTGTGCGCAGACCATCGTGCCACCCAGCGGCGGCGTGGCCTCGGGCTTTGCCGTGATCGACGAAGCCTACGGCACGCCGCCCATCGCGGTGCAGAACTACCTGACCGGCCGCATCTACACCAAGGTTGCGGGCACCCCCTTCAAGCTCAACATCGCAGCCATCAACAACAACCAGATCCAGACGGGCTATGTGCTGGCCGGCAGCCGCAACGTGGACGTCAAGCTCGTGGACAACAGCGATGGCGTCTGCGTGCTCAACAGCAGCCAGGCCAATTACTGCAGCGCCACCTGCCGCGCCAAGGCGGCCGTCAGCGGGGGTAGCCAGACGCTGAGCTTCGTGCCCGCCAACGCCGGTCAGCGCCAGAGCGCGGACTTCACCATCCCCGGCGCCTGGAGCAACCTCGTGGCGATCGTCAGCGATGGCACCACCACGGCCTGCTCCACCGACGCCTTCGCGGTGCGGCCGCCGCGCTTCGACACCATCAGCAGCACGGCCAGCAATGCGGCGTCCACAGGCCTGCCTGCCTTTCGCGCTGGCACCGATGCCTTCAGCATGACCGTGGGCACGGCCACCGCCGGCTATGCCGGTGCAGCCGCCTTGCCCACGATCAATCCCGCCGGTGTGGCGGCCAACGCTGCCGGCTGGGCCGTGGGCAGCATCGCGCCCAGCACTTTCCCTGCGGCCGTCGCATCGAGCTCCACCGGCAGCACCTTCACCTACAGCGAGGTCGGCCAGTTTCGCTTGCTGGGCTATGACCCCGCCGTCAATACCAGCAGCCCGCGCGGCCTGTACGACAGCACATGGACCACCGTGGACCAGAGCACAACGGACTGCATCGCGGGCAGCTACGCCAACACGCGGGACACCAGTGGCACCTTCGCCAGCAACAGCAACTTCGGTAAGTACGGCTGCCTCTTCGGCCTGGGCGCCAACAGCACGCTCTTCGGGCGTTTCATCCCGGACCGCTTCACCCTGACCTCGGGCGGCGTCACGGCGGCCTGTACGGGCACGACGCGCAACTTCACCTACATGGGCCAGGCCCGGCTGGGCGTAGCCTACCGCCTGGAGGCGCGCAACGGCGCCAACGGCATCACGCAGAACTACGACGCGACACGCGTCACGGTGGTCGCCCCCACCGTGGTCGCCGAAGACCAGGGTGCGG
>DNQP01000038.1:0-181 GCA_003500955.1 Curvibacter sp.
GCTCAAATTTCTCTTTTGCCATGTTGATTCTCCAAAGAACATTGCCCGTGTAGTGGTTTTACGTCTGCATCCGGTTGCTGGTTCGCCCCGCACGGGAACAGGGCGGCACCGGATCGCAGACAGGAAAAACACTCCCCACCCAGCGAGCGGGGAATGCAGACTTACTTGGCGCGAGCCGCGA
>DNQP01000038.1:495-2439 GCA_003500955.1 Curvibacter sp.
GGCGCGAGCCGCGACGATGGCTTCCGACACGTTACGCGGCGCCTCTGCGTAGTGTTTGAATTCCATCGTGTACGTGGCACGACCTTGCGACATCGAACGCAGCGTGGTCGAGTAGCCGAACATTTCAGACAGCGGCACTTCGGCCTTGATGGCCTTGCCACCGCCGGGCATATCGTCCATGCCCTGCACCATGCCGCGACGGGACGACAGGTCGCCCATCACGTTGCCGGCGTAGTCTTCAGGCGTCTCGACTTCCACGGCCATCATGGGCTCGAGGATGACGGGGTTGGCCTTCTTGCAGCCTTCCTTGAAGCCAAAGATGGCAGCCATCTTGAACGCGTTTTCGTTCGAGTCCACATCGTGGTAGGAACCGAAGGTCAGCGTGACCTTGACGTCCACCACCGGGAAGCCCGCGAGCACGCCGGTGTTGATGGCTTCGATCACACCCTTCTCGACGGCCGGGATGAATTCGCGCGGCACCACGCCACCCTTGATGGCGTCGACGAACTCGAAGCCCTTGCCAGCTTCGCTCGGCTCCACCGTAAACACCACGTGACCGTACTGACCCTTGCCGCCGGACTGACGCACGAACTTGCCTTCGACGTCGGTGACCTTCTTGCGGATGGTTTCGCGGTAGGCCACCTGGGGCTTGCCCACGTTGGCTTCCACGCCAAATTCGCGCTTCATGCGGTCCACGATGATTTCGAGGTGCAGTTCGCCCATGCCCGAGATGATGGTCTGGCCGGACTCCTCGTCGGTGCGCACACGGAAGGACGGGTCTTCGGCAGCCAGACGGCCCAGGGCAAGGCCCATTTTTTCCTGGTCAGCCTTGGTCTTGGGCTCCACGGCCTGCGAAATCACCGGCTCGGGGAAGACCATGCGCTCCAGCGTGATCACGGCGTCAGGATCGCACAGGGTTTCACCCGTGGTCACTTCCTTCAGGCCCACGCAGGCAGCGATGTCGCCGGCACGAATTTCTTCGATTTCCTGGCGGTTGTTGGCGTGCATCTGCACGATACGGCCGATACGTTCCTTTTTGCCCTTGACGGGGTTGAACACCGTGTCGCCCTTGGTCAGCACGCCGGAGTAGACGCGCACGAAGGTGAGCTGGCCGACGAAGGGGTCGGTCATCAGCTTGAAGGCCAAGGCAGAGAACTTCTCGCCGTCGTCGGCCTTGCGGGACGCAGGCTTCTCGTCTTCGTCTTCACCAGCCACCGGGGGGATGTCCACCGGGGAGGGCAGAAAGTCGATCACGGCATCCAGCATGCGCTGCACGCCCTTGTTCTTGAAGGCGGTGCCGCAGAGCATGGGCTGAATTTCGGTGGCCAGCGTGCGGGTACGGATGCCCAGCTTGATTTCGGCTTCGCTCAGGTCGCCTTCCTCAAGGTACTTGTTCATCAGCTCTTCGCTGGCTTCGGCCGCGGCCTCGACCATCTTCTCGCGCCACTCCTTGGCTTGCGCCTGGAGCTCGGCCGGGATGTCCTTGTATTCGAACTTCATGCCCTGAGACGCCTCATCCCAGATGATGGCCTTCATCTTGATGAGGTCCACCACGCCGGTGAAGTTGTCTTCGGCACCGATGGGGATCACGATCGGCACGGGGTTGGCCTTCAGGCGCACCTTCATCTGGTCCACGACCTTGAAGAAGTTGGCACCGGTACGGTCCATCTTGTTCACGAAAGCCAGACGGGGCACCTTGTACTTGTTGGCCTGGCGCCAGACGGTTTCCGACTGGGGCTGCACGCCACCCACGGCGCAATACACCATGCAGGCACCGTCGAGCACGCGCATGGAGCGCTCCACCTCGATGGTGAAGTCCACGTGGCCGGGGGTGTCGATGATGTTGAAGCGGTGCTCGGGCAGGGACAGGTCCATGCCTTTCCAGAAACAGGTCGTGGCGGCCGACGTGATCGTGATGCCGCGCTCCTGCTCCTGCTCCATCCA
>DNQP01000038.1:2751-6163 GCA_003500955.1 Curvibacter sp.
TCCTGCTCCATCCAGTCCATGGTGGCGGCGCCATCGTGCACCTCACCAATCTTGTGGTTCACACCGGTGTAGAAAAGGATGCGCTCGGTCGTGGTGGTCTTGCCGGCGTCAATGTGCGCCGAGATACCGATGTTGCGATAGCGCTCGATGGGCGTTTTGCGTGCCATGATGGTCTTTCGTTAAACGGGTCAGGCCCGCTCGTGGCGGGCCTGCACACCAGGGACAGGATGGGTGCTTAGAAGCGGAAGTGGCTGAAGGCCTTGTTGGCCTCGGCCATACGGTGCACCTCGTCGCGACGCTTCATGGCGCCGCCACGGCCTTCGGTGGCTTCGATGATCTCGTTGGCCAGGCGCAGCGCCATGGACTTCTCGCCACGCTTGCGGGCGGCTTCCTTGATCCAGCGCATGGACAAAGCCAGACGACGGACCGGACGCACCTCGACAGGCACCTGGTAGTTGGCACCGCCCACACGGCGGGACTTCACTTCCACCATGGGCTTGACATTGTTGATGGCGATCGTGAACAGCTCCAGCGCATCCTTGCCGGTTTTCTGTCCGATGGTCTCGAGCGCACCGTAGATGATGCGTTCTGCGACTGCCTTCTTGCCGCCTTCCATGATCACGTTCATGAACTTGGAGAGCTCGACATTGCCGAATTTCGGATCCGGCAAGATTTCACGTTTAGGGACTTCGCGACGACGCGGCATATTTCACCTCATGTTTGCTTCAGTTGGCACCCTTTCGGGCACCGCGAGAGCCATCAGGACTCCCACTTACTCGACCCACCCGGACGATTCCGAGCTTGGGGTCACTACGTTTGATCCGCCCGCGCAGAACAGGTCAAACACCGATCAACTCAGAAAACCCGATCAGGCCTTCTTGGGACGCTTGGCACCGTACTTGGAACGGGCCTGCTTGCGGTCCTTGACGCCCTGCAGATCCAGGGAGCCGCGGACGATGTGGTAACGCACACCCGGCAGATCCTTGACACGACCGCCGCGCACGAGCACGACCGAGTGTTCCTGCAGGTTATGGCCTTCACCACCGATGTAGGAAATGACTTCGAAACCGTTGGTCAGGCGCACCTTGGCGACCTTACGCAGAGCGGAGTTCGGCTTCTTGGGCGTCGTGGTGTACACACGGGTGCACACACCACGGCGCTGCGGAGAGTTCTGCATGGCAGGGCTCTTCGACTTGATGGTCTCGACCTCACGGCCTTGACGCACGAGCTGGTTAATGGTTGGCATTGAAAAACGTCCCTCAACGTTTGGAAAACGAAAACGTGAAACCCTTCGGAAATTCCGAAAAGCCTTCTAGTGTACCAGCGGAAGGTGCTTGCCGCAATCCATACAGGCGGCGGGGGACCGATTGCGCCTACCGGCCGAGCCCGTCCGGGCTCATTGGATCCAGAGCCGGAACGCATCCCAGGCCTGCCCCAGCAAACCCGCCTCATTGACCGACTCCAGGGCAAGCAGAGGAATTTCAGATAGCGTGCGCTCACCCTCTAAAATCCTCAGGGTCCCGACGGCCTGCCCCTTGCGCAAAGGCGCCACCAGCGGGTCGGGGCGCACGGCCTCGGCCCGCAGGCGGCCGGCCAACCCCGCGGGGACCGTAACGACCACGGCCTGCGCTTGCCCCAGGCGCACCTCGGCGGCGCTGCCCTTCCAGACCCGGGGCGTCAGCACCGCCTGGTTGGCCTCGAACAGCTTGACCGTCTCGAACGCCGCATAACCCCAATTCAGGAGCTTCTGGGCCTCGGTCGCCCTGGCGTGCTCGCTGGCGGCCCCCAGCAGCACCACCATGAGGCGCCGCGGACCCGGCGCCCCAGCGGGCCCGAGATGCGGGAACTCACGCTGGGCCGTGGCGATGATGCAGTAGCCAGCCGCCTCGGTGTGCCCGGTCTTGAGGCCGTCCACCGACGGATCACGGAACAGCAGCAGGTTGCGATTGCTGTCGTTGGCGGGCGGCGTGCCCTCGTAGCGGTATTTGCGGATGGCATGGAAATGCGCACGCGCGGGGAAGTCGCGCAGCAGCCGCGTCGCGAGCAGCGCCAAGTCCCTTGCCGTGCTCTGTTGCCCTTCGGCAGTCAGGCCGGTGGGGCTCATGAAGCGCGTGGCGCTCATACCCAAGGCCTGAGCCTGCTCGTTCATCTGCTGCACGAAACGCTCGACGCTGCCGGCGGTGCCCTCGGCCAGGGTCACCGCCGCGTCGTTGCCTGACTGCACGAGCAGGCCCTTGAGCAGGTCCTCCACCGGCACCTTCATGCCGGCCTCGAGGAACATGCGCGAGCCCGGCTGGCGCCGCGCGAGCTCGCTGACCGTGAGCTTCTGGTCCAGCGAGAGCTTGCCCACGCGCAGGGCGTCGAACACCAGATAGGCGGTCATCAGCTTGGTCAGCGATGCGGGCGGCACGGCCAGATCAGCCTCGCGCGCTGCGAGCTCCTGGCCACTGCTCAGATCGAGCAGCAGGTAGGCACGCGCTGCGATCTCGGGCGGGCGGGGCGCCGACTGCGCGAAGGCGCCGGCCGCCAGCCCCAGCAAGCCCAGAATGCACAACAGCCGCCGCATCATGGCGTGGCGCTCAGGTGGCGCAGCACCAGATTCTTGAGCAGGGGCAGCTGGCCATGAAAGAAATGGCTGCCACCGGGCACCACGGTCACGGGCAAGACCTGCGGGCGCGCCCAGTCCATCACGGCCGCCAGCGGCACCGTGTCGTCTTGTTCGCCATGCAGCACCAGCGTGCGCTCGTGCAGCTCGGGCGGAATCGTCGCCACCTGAAAGCGGCTGGCCGCCGCACCGACAAAGACCAGCTTCTCGATCTGACGCGCCGGCCACAGCGTCGCCAGGGTCTGGCTCATGACAAAGGAGCCGAAGGAGAAGCCGGCCAGGGCCAGCGGACCCTCGGCCGCACACTGCTGCACCACGGTCAGAAGATCCTCGGCCTCACCGCGACCTTCGTCGTGTACGCCCTCGGTCGCGCCCACGCCGCGGAAGTTGAAGCGCACGGCCTGCCAGCCAGCCTGAACGAAGGCGCGCGCCAGGGTCTGCACCACCTTGTTGTCCATGGTGCCGCCAAAGAGCGGATGGGGATGGGCGATCACGGCTACGCCACGTGGCGCCGCCTCGGGGGCCGGCGCATCGCGCAGGACTTCGATACGCCCGGCCGGTCCGTGCACCAGCAAGCGTTCGGTCTGGGCGTTCATCTCAGCGCCCCACGCCGGGTGGCGTCAGCAGGCGCTCGACCACCTGGCCGTTCTTCAAATGGGATTCGACGATCTCGTCGATGTCGCTGACATCCACATAGGAATACCAGACGCCTTCGGGGTAGACCACGGCGACCGGCCCGCCGGCACAGCGGTCCAGACAGCCCGCGCGATTGACACGCACCTTGCCCGGACCGGCCAGACCCGCAGC
>DNQP01000144.1:0-1209 GCA_003500955.1 Curvibacter sp.
CGCGGCGCGCTGGCCGGCACGCTACCTGCCGCTACACCCGGGTGTGATCGACGAGCTCGCCAGCCGCAGCATGATGGACGAGCGCTTCGACCCCATCGTCTTCGAGGCCGAACTTGAGACCCGCCGCAAGGCCCTGCAGGCGGCCGGCGACGGTGACGAGGAGGCCCTGCTCAATCTGCTGCGGCGTGCGCACCACGCCGAGGTCTTCCGTACCCTGGCGCGCGACGTCGAGGCGGTGCTCACGGTGGAACAGGTGGCCGACGATCTGTCGGCCCTGGCCGACGCCGTGTTGCGCCTGACCACCCGCTGGTGCTGGGAACAGCTGCGCAAGCGGCACCGCGAGACGCCGCAGTTCGCCATCATCGGCTACGGCAAGCTCGGCGGCAAGGAACTGGGCTACGGCAGCGACCTGGACATCGTCTTCGTGTACGAGGACGACCATGACGACGCGCCCGAGGTCTACGCCCAGCTGGTGCGCAAGCTGATCAACTGGCTGACGGTCAAGACCGGCGAGGGCGACCTCTACGAGATCGACACCGCGCTGCGACCCAACGGCAATTCGGGCCTGCTGATCACCACCTTCGACGCCTACGCCAACTACCAGCAGCAGCGCGGCAGCAACACCGCCTGGACCTGGGAACACCAGGCCATGACACGCGCGCGCTTCGTCCTGGGCAGCGAGGGTCTGCGCCAGCGCTTCGACGCGGTCCGCGAGGCGGTGATCCGCGCCCCGCGCGATCCGGCGGCCTTGCGCGAGGAGATCGTGGCCATGCGCAACAAGGTGCGCCAGGCCCATCCGGTCCATGGCGAGCAGTTCGACGTCAAGCACAGCCCCGGAGGCATGGTCGACGCCGAGTTCGCCGTGCAGTACCTTGTGCTCTCGCAGGCCGACCGGCACCCGACGCTGGTGGCCAACACCGGCAACATCGCCCTGCTGCGCGCCGCCGAAGCGGCTGGCCTGCTGCCGGCCGGCGTGGGCACGGCCGCTGGCGACGCCTACCGCGAGTTGCGGCGCATCCAGCACAAGGCCCGTCTGGACGAGGCACCGACCCAGGTCGACGCCTCACGCGTCGCGCAGGAGCGCGCGGCCGTGCTCGCCCTTTGGGCGGCCGTCTTCGGCACGAAGTAGGACCGGAGCGGAACGTTCAGGCGCTGCTGCGGATCTTGCGCACCAGCGCCGTCGTCGAATAACCGTCCACGAAGGGCAGT
>DNQP01000144.1:1525-17067 GCA_003500955.1 Curvibacter sp.
CGAAGGGCAGGGCCAGCGCCCGCCCGCCCCAGGACTCGACCAGGGCGGTCTCGGGCAGCTTGCGCATGTCGTAGTCGCCACCCTTGACCAGGATGTCGGGCCGCACCTCGGCGATCAGGGCTTGCGGTGTGTCCTCGTCGAACCAGGTCACCAGATCCACCGCGCCCAAGGCCGCCATCAGGGCGGCGCGGTCCTGTTCATTGTTCAGCGGACGGTCCGGCCCCTTGCCCAGGCGGCGTGCCGAGGCATCGCTGTTGAGCGCCACGAGCAGACTGGCACCGAGCGCGCGCGCCTGGGCCAGGTAGATGGCATGCCCGCGATGCATGACGTCGAAGACGCCGTTGGTGAAGACCAAGGGCCGGGGCAGGGCCGCCAGACGCACCGGCAGATCGGCCCGCAGACAGAGTTTGTCCAGAAAGTCGGGCAAGGGCGGGGTCGGGGCAAGGTCAGACATGGCCTGCATCCTAGCAGTGGCGCGGCCCTCAGCACCGACAATCGCGGGAAACGGCCGCGCTTTACCCCCCATTCCCGCTCCCTGCCCGGCGTTGCACAGGGGCATAATGGCCCCGCCCATGACGACCAAGCTCGTATCCGTCAGCCTCGACTCGATCCGCATCGGCGACCCTCTGCCTTTTGCGCTGATGGACGCCGAAGGGACCTTGCTGGCCGCCAAGGGCTATGTGATCGGCTCACGCGCCGAACTCCAGGGCCTGATGGGACGTGGCATCTCCCTCTACATCGATGCCGCCGACTCCGAGGCCCACCATCGCGCCTACGTGGGCATGCTGCACGACATGGTGCGCAAGGACACGACGCTGGGCGAGATCGCGGGGGCCCATATCTCCCGGGTCGATTTCGATGCCAGTCGCCTCGACGGCGACGTGGCCGTGGGTCCGGCCGACTGGCTGGACTACCAGGTGCAGGCCAACAGCATCCTGCGCGACAGCAGCGCGCCCATGTTCCTGGCGCGCCTCGTCCGCCTGCAGAAACAGCTGCGCCAGCATGCCATGAGCAACCCGGACGGCGCGCTGTTCGCGCTGTTTCATCTTTCTGCCAGCGAGATCCGCATGTACAGCGCCACGCACGCCATGCTGGTCAGCGTGATGTGCGGCCTGGCCGCGCGCGAGGTGCTGGCCTGGCCCGCCGAGCAGGAACAGCTGCTCTGCCTGGCGGCGCTCACCATGAACCTGGGCATGACCGATCTGCAGGACAAGCTGGCCCAGCAGCTCACGCCGGTCTCGCCCGAGCAACGCCAGCACATCGACCGGCACGCCTTGCGTTCGGTCGAATTGCTGCAGCGTGCGGGCGTCCGGGACACGCACTGGCTCGAGGCCGTGACGCACCACCACACCGTCCAGGCCGGGCCTCTGGGCCCCCGCTCACCGGGCATGCGCATGGCACGCCTGATCCAGCGCGCCGACATGTTCGGCGCCCGGTTGGCGCCGCGCGCCTCGCGCGTGCCCACGGCACCGGCCGCGGCCATGCAGGCCAGCTATTTCGATGAGAACCGCCAGGTCGACGAGGCCGGGGCCGCGCTGATCAAGGCCGTGGGGATTTATTCGCCAGGCTCTTTCGTGAAGCTCAATACCGACGAGGTGGCGGCCGTGATCCGACGCGGCGCCAACACCACCACGCCCAAGGTGGCGGTGCTGATCAACCGCGAAGGTATCCCGGTGGCCGAGCCGGTGATCCGCGATACGGCACTGCGCGATTACCGTATCGTGGCCAGCGTGCCGCACCGTGAAGTGAAGGTGCGGGTCAATCTGCAGCGCATGCTGGCGCTGACCGCCACGACAGTCTGAAGCCGGCTCAGGCCGACGCAGTCAGCGGCGCGCCCAGCTCCTTGCGGAAGCGGTTGAGTTCCTGCACGGTCTTGAAGCTGCGATCCATCAGCAGCGAGAGGTTGTGCAGAATACGCTCGACCACCTTGGTCTCCCAGACGGCGTCGAAACGGATCTGCTGGTCCAGCCAGTGCTCCAGCCACTCGGGGTTGGGCAGGCGGCTCTGGATGGTGTCACGCGGGAACAGGGCCTTGTTCACGTGCAGATTGGTGGGGTGCAAGGCCTGGGCCGTGCGACGGGCGCTGGCCATGAGCACGCCCACCTTGGCAAAGGCCAGCTTGGCCTCGGCGCCGAAACGGCCGATGGCCCGCTTCATGTAGCGCAGATAGGCGCCGCCGTGGCGCGCCTCGTCCTGGCTCAGCGTGCTGTAAATGTGCTTGATCACGGGTTCGGTGTGCCATTCGGCAGCACGGCGGTACCAGTGGTTCAGGCGGATCTCGCCGCAGAAGTGCAGCATCAGCGTCTCCAGCGCGGGCGCGGGCTCGAACTCGAAGCGCACCTCGTGCAGCTCCTGCTCGGTGGGCACCAGCTCGGGCCGGAAGCGGCGCAGGTACTCCATGAGCACGAGCGAGTGCTTCTGCTCCTCAAAGAACCAGATCGACATAAAAGCGGAAAAGTCGCTGTCGTCCTTGTTGTCGCGCAGAAACATCTCGGTGGCCGGCAGGGCCGCCCACTCGGTGATGGCGTTCATCTTGATGGTCTGGGCCTGCTCGTCGCTGAGCTTGCTGGCGTCGAACTGGTCCCAGGGGATGTCCTTCTCCATGTCCCAGCGCACGGCTTCCAGTTGCTTGAACAGTTCGGGATAAAGCATGGGCGTTCCTTCGGATTCGGGCGGATTCTAGGATGACGGCTTGACACCCGCCTGACATGGCACTGTAGCCGTACGCCGGGCCGGGAAATCGCCGCCCGGCCTCGTCTCAGCGCGGCTGGGTGTCGGCAAAGCTGGTCCGCTGCATGAGCTTGTCCTGAAGGCGCACCAGATTGGGGTGTGCGTCGCGCCAAGGCAGCTGCGGGAAGCGGAAATCCAGGTAGCCCAGGGCCGAGCCCACGGCCACATCGGCCAGGCTGAAATGCGTGCCCGCACAGAAAGGCTTCTCGCCAAGCCCGCGGCTCATGGCCTGCAGGCTGGCGTCGATCTTGCCCAATTGGCGATCGATCCAGGCCTGGCTGCGCTGTTCTTCGCTGCGCTTGGGCCAGACGGCCTCCATGCGCGCCAGCAAGGCCGCATCCATGACGCCATCGGCTAGGGCCTCCCAGGTCTTGACCTCGGCGCGCTCGCGGCCCACGGGCGGAATCAGCTTGCCCACGGGGGAGAGCGTGTCCAGGTACTCGACGATGACGCGGGAGTCGAACAGGGCTTCGCCGCCTTCCATGATCAGGCAAGGGACCTTGCCCAGGGGATTGGCGTCGACGATGCGGGTCTGCTCAGACCACACATCCTCGAGCACGAAGGTGTAGTCCAGTTTCTTTTCGGTCATCACGATGCGCACCTTGCGCACGTAAGGACTGGTGTGGGAGCCGATCAGTTTCATGGGTCTTCCGGTAGTCCAAGGGGCGGATTTTAGCGACACCCACCTCTGCGCTTGTCGCCCGGCTGTCAGACAGGCTGCCCAACTACAATCCGGGGATGAC
This sequence comes from Curvibacter sp., assembly GCA_003500955.1. Lineage (GTDB taxonomy): Bacteria > Pseudomonadota > Gammaproteobacteria > Burkholderiales > Burkholderiaceae_C > Hylemonella. The sequence continues at coordinate 4,999 of DNQP01000144.1, forward strand.
GTTCTCCACCATTTCGGCCCTGTCCCCGCTGGACGGGCGCTATGCCGCCAAGCTCGCTCCGCTGCGTCCGCTGATGAGCGAGCAGGGCTATATGCACCGCCGCGTCCAGGTCGAAGTGGCCTGGTTCATCAGCCTGAGCGATGCCGGTTTCAAGGAATTCCCGCCGCTGTCGCCCGGCGCGCGCACCTACCTGCTCAACCTGGTCAAGAATTTCTCCGAGAACGATGGCAACGCCATCAAGGAGATCGAGAAAACCACCAACCACGACGTCAAGGCCGTGGAGTACTGGATCAAGTCCAAGTTCGAGGCCCGTCCCGAGCTGCAGAAGGCCAGCGAGTTCGTGCATTTCGCCTGCACCAGCGAGGACATCAACAACACCAGCCACGCCCTGCAGCTGCGCAGCGCGCGCGACACCGTGGTGCTGCCGGCGCTGGACAAGCTGCTGGTCAAGCTGCGCGACATGGCCCAGGCCTATGCCGAGGTGCCCATGCTCAGCCGTACCCACGGCCAGACCGCCAGCCCCACCACCGTGGGCAAGGAGATCGCCAACGTGGTGGTGCGCCTGCAAACTGCCTGCGAGCGCATCGCAGCCGTCAAGATCCTGGGCAAGATGAACGGCGCCGTGGGCAACTACAACGCCCATCTGGCCGCCTGGCCTGATTTCGACTGGGAAGCCTTTGCGAAGAAGGTCGTCGAGACGCCCGAGCCTCTGGGCCTGGGCCTGAACTTCCAGCCCTACAGCATCCAGATCGAGCCACACGACTACATGGCCGAGCTGTTCGATGCCATCGCCCGGGCCAACACCATTCTGGTCGACTTCTCACGCGACGTCTGGGGCTATGTCTCCCTGGGCTATTTCAAGCAGAAGCTCAAGGCCGGCGAGATCGGCTCCTCGACCATGCCGCACAAGGTCAACCCGATCGACTTCGAGAATGCTGAGGGCAATCTGGGCCTGGCCAATGCCCTGCTGCGCCACCTCAGCGAAAAGTTGCCCGTCAGCCGCTGGCAGCGCGACCTGACCGATTCCACCGTGCTGCGTAATATGGGCGTGGCCCTGGGCTACGCCGTGCTGGCTTACCAGTCGCTGAGCGTGGGCCTGAACAAGCTCGAGCTCAACAGTGCGGCCCTGGCGGCCGACCTGGACGCCTCCTGGGAAGTGCTGGCGGAGCCCATCCAGACCGTGATGCGCCGCTATGGCGTGGCCGGCGCCTACGAAAAGCTCAAGGAAGTCACGCGCGGCCAGACCGTGACGGCCGCCGACCTGCATGCGCTGATCCGCAGCCTGGAGATTCCGCAGGCCGACAAGGATCGCCTGCTGGCCATGACACCGGGCAGCTATACAGGTAAGGCAGCTGAGCTTGCGAAGAGAGTATGACCCCCTGAGCGGCTGACGCCGCTTCCCCCTGGAAGGGGGACAACGCCAGTGGCCCGGCAGAGCCGGTTCCACGGCGTTCACCGCAAACTTCCCCTCATCTCCTGCACCATGGCCATCAAATCCACCGTCTTCAAGGCCAATCTGCAGATCGCCGACATCGACCACGGCTACTACGCCGACCATGCGCTGACGCTGGCGCGGCACCCGAGCGAAACCGACGAACGCATGATGATCCGCCTCGTCGCCCTGGCCTTGCAGGCGCACCGCCTGCAGACCGAACTCGGCGGCGACGGCACCCTGGCCTTCGGCGCCGGCCTGTCCGACCCGGACGAACCCGATGCCTGGCTGCGCGACTACACGGGCCAGACCCGGCTGTGGGTTGAAGTCGGTCAGCCCGAGGACAAGCCGCTGGCCAAGGCCTGCAGCAAGTCCGACGCGGTGGTGGTCTACTGTTTTGCCCACGCGGCCGAGGTCTGGTGGCGCGGCATCGAGAACAAGCTCACACGCCTGGACAAGCTGCAGGTCTGGCGCATCCCGAGTGAAACCTCACAGACCCTGGCCACCCTGGCCGAGCGCAGCATGCAGCTGCAGGCGACGGTCCAGGAAGGTGTGCTGATGCTGGGCAACGACCGCCAGCAGGTGGACGTGGAGCCGCTGCGCTGGAAATAAGGCTCAGGCCGCGGCCGGCTCGGTCGTGCGTTCGGCAGCCCGTTCCGCATAGCGGTTGAAGCGCCAAGCGTCGCCATGCAAGGTGATGCGGCGCCAGGTCTGGCGCTTCTCGGCGGGACTCAGCTCCGGCCAGTGCTGCACTTCGTCGAAAGTCCGGCCGCAGCCCTTGCAGACCGGATCTCCCTGACTCGTCGAGCAGATCGCAATGCAGGGCGTATCCGGCGTGGTCTCGTACCAGGCCAGCCAGGCCTCATACGCCGCGCGCGGCATGCTGCGGGCATCGGCTTCCTGCTCGCGGAAAAAGACCATGAGGGCATAGACCTCGGCCAGCGCCCGCACGGGCTTGGCCAGGGTCACGCCATCGGGCGAGGGTGCGCGCTCACGCCAGTGGTTGATGGCCGCTTCGATGTCGGTGATGTGGATGCCTGCCATGGGGAGCAAGATCATAGCCGCCGGCCAGTCCGCCGGACCGCGCGGGGAGAAATCCCCATGCCATGAGAGCCTATGGGCCGCGTGGTTTAATTCCTGTCCCGAAGGGGAGTAGCTCCCGGAAGCGCCGGCCAAACACATCGGCGCCTCCATCAGCCAGTCGTCAATACGTGGCCCGTGTGGCCTCCGGCTCGCTGGGCAGCCGACGCCATCGCGTCTTGCTGGGCAAGACCTTCGACAGTCGCCGTACCGGCTCCGTCGAAGCGTCACCCGCAGCCTGCTGCCGTGTCCTCACGACCTGCCTGTGCCGGCCTGAGAACGACATCAACCGGAGTTACTTCATGGAATTGTTTTCTGCCGCCTGGTGGTCCGCCCTGCTGGCCATCATCCTCATCGACCTCGTGCTCGCTGGCGACAACGCCATCGTGATCGCCCTGGCCGCGCGCAACCTGCCCCCGCAACTGCAGCGCAAGGCCATTGTCTGGGGCACGGTGGGTGCCATCGCCGTGCGTTCGGTGATGACCCTGGGCGTGGTCTGGCTGCTCAAGATTCCCGGACTCATGCTGGTCGGCGGCCTGGGCCTGGTCTGGATTGCCTACAAGCTGCTGGCCGACCAGGAGAGCGACGAACACGACGGTCCGGTCGCGACCACCTTCTGGGGCGCCATGAAGACCATCATCGTCGCCGATGCGCTCATGGGCGTGGACAACGTGCTCGGCGTGGCCGGTGCAGCCCAGGGCGCCATGGATCTCGTGGTGTTGGGCCTGCTGATCAGCGTGCCCATCGTGATCTTCGGCAGCAAGGTGGTGCTCAAGCTCGTCGAACGTTACCCCGTGATCATCCAGCTCGGCGCCGCGGTGCTGGCTTTCACCGCCGCCAAGATGGTCGTGAACGAACCCCTGCTCGACACGGTGTTCGACCCGCATGCCCCGCTGCGCTGGGCACTGTATGTGCTCACGGTCGCAGGCGTGCTGGCCGCCGGCTGGTGGAAGACCCGCACCCAGGCGACGCAGGCCACCGCCTGAGGCCCGGATAGCGCGTGCCGGGAGCGCATTGGCTCCCGGTGCTATGCTCGGCCGCCATGAAGCTCCTCGCGAAATGGCTGCTGAGCGCCACCGCGCTGCTGGCCCTCACCTATCTCTACAGCGGCGTCGAGTTGCAGAGCTTCGGCGCCGCCCTGCTGGCCGCCTTCGTGATCGGCCTCTTCAACATCTTTCTGCGCCCGGTGCTCATCCTGCTCACGCTGCCCGTGACGCTGGTCACGATGGGGCTGTTTCTCTTCGTGATCAACGCCCTGCTGTTCTGGGCGGCCGCCACGTTGCTGGACGGCTTTCAGGTGCGCGACTTTGCGGCGGCCTTGCTGGGCTCGCTGCTGTATTCGGTCTTCAGTCTGGTGATCGACTCAGCGCTCGAGCGCCTGTTCCCGCAGCAGTGATTCAATCTGCCGGCTGCGCGTGTCGATGATGGACGCCTCGATGTGGTCCACGGCGCCGCCCTGCCGCGCCAGCTCCTGGGCCGCCTTGAGCCGGTCACGGGCTGCGGCGTAGTCCAAGCGCGCCGCATGGGCCTCGGCCTCGGCACGCACGGCCTGCAAGGTCCGGCCCTGCGCTGTATAGGCCGCTGAAAGCAGCTGCCAGGCCTGCGCATCGCGCGGCCGGCCCGCCAGCCAGACCTGCAGCTGCTCGGCGGCCTCACGCGCCTGACCGCCCTGCACCCAGACATTGGCCCGCAGCAGCACCCAGGCCCGCGGCTGCTGGGCCGATGGTCCGGAAGCCGAGGCACCCAGCAGGTCCCGCGCCCGCCGCGGGTCCCCCGTCGTCAGGGCCAGCTCGGCCCCGAGCAGCCGGGCCTGGTAGGCGGCGACCGGGTCGTGGGCGACGCGGGCCTGCAGGCGCTCGTGCCAGCGGCGCGCCGCCTCAAATTCGCGCAAGCCACGGGCCGCGATGACAGCGCCATACAGCACGCCAGCCTGCTGTGCCTGTGACAGACCGGCATAGGCCGGCGCTTCCGCCTGGGCCAGGGCTTGCCGCAGGCTGTCCACCTCGGGGTTGGCCAGCATCCGCGCCCGGGCCGCCATCATGGCGTGAACCGTGGTCAAGTGTCGGGCCGGTGTTGCCGGCATCAGCTGCTGGCGAGCCTGCATGTCGGCAATGCGCTCCGTGGTCAGCGGGTGGCTGCGCAGATAAGGAAAGGCGCCGGTGTCGTTGAAACGGTTGGCCTGCTGCAGCTTCTCGAACATGCCCACGAAACCGCGCGGATCGAACCCAGCCTGGGTCAGCACGCTGTAGCCCACGCGATCCGCCTCACGCTCCATGTCGCGCGAGAAGTTGAGCTGCCCCTGGACCGCCGCCGCCTGACCGCCTACGATCATGGCCCCAGCCGCGCTCGGGTTGCTGGCCGCCGCGAGGGCGCCAAGGATCATGGCCCCGAGCAACCAGGGCGCCTGGTTGCTCTGCCGGCTGATGATGCGGGCGATGTGGCGCTGCGTCACATGGCTGAGCTCGTGCGCCAGCACGGAGGCCAGTTCATCCTCGCTGCTGACCACGGCAATCAGACCCAGATGCACACCCATATAGCCGCCGGGCAGGGCAAAGGCATTGACGCTGCGGTCGCGCCCCAGCAGCACGTCCCAGGCGTAGCGCTCCTCCAGTTCAGGCGAAAGTTCTCCGCGCGTACGGGCAGCGTCCATCAGACGCAACCAGATGCCCTGCACGTAGTCGCCCAGGATGGCATCGTCGAGATAGTCGGGTGACCGGTAGAGCTCGCGCGCGATGCGGTCGCCGAGCCGGCGCTCGGCACTGCTGCTCATTTCGGCGCCGTCGCCAAGGGCAGGCAGGGCGCTCTGCGCGGATGCTGGCAGTGTCACCTGGGCCGCCACCGAGGCCCAGATCGATAGCTTGAGAAGAACTTCTCGGCAGCGCTTCAAAACGAGTCCACAGGAATAAAACCTCGAATCTCAGCGCTGTCGGCGTCAATCAGGGCAGTCCAAAAAGATTTGCGGGCTGCCACCGGCAGATACTTCAGAGCACTTTCTGGGCGCCCCGATCGCTCAATAACCACATCCATCTCGACCGCCTGCTGGGGAAAGCGTCGCTTGAGTTCCGCAGCCGGTTTGGCTGCAGCGAGCACACGCGACCGTGCCTGCTCATAGCTTTCCCAGAGATCCGGCCTCGCACTGAGGTGCAAGCCCTGTAAAGCTGCCAGGGTCGCGCTGGCCTCCTCATCTGCGTTCCGGAAAGAACGGACAGCCAATAAAGTGGGGCCCGTCAGCGGCATGGCGCTCACACCGGGCGGAGTCTGTGACAGCATTTCCTCTGGGACGTCGATCGCATGGATGACACGGAAACGATCAAACTCGAAGACCAGGTGCACAGGCCGCGCTACCGAGACAGTCCAGAGGCCGTAGATGAGAGCGGCCAGCTGGATCAGCCCCACGATCCCCAGGTCCCGCACCAGCTCGCTGCGCGGCTTGCTGCGATTGAACACCGCCAGCGTGATCAGCGGTCCGAGCACCACGTCGACCGCCACCACGATGAAGAACAACTCCCGCCCTCCCGAGATCTCCCGATAAGGGTAGGGATACCAGAGCGCGAACACCAGCCCGGCGGCCAGCGTTGCAATCAGGAGGCTGATACCCAGGTGGATCCCGCTGGCACGCAGCCTGTCTTTCCAGTTCAAGGCGTGGGTTTGCGTCATGCTCGTATGATGCGCGAATTGTGTAGAGATTTGGTAAACCCGGGAATTTTCATGAGCACTCTGACCCACTTCGATGCCCAAGGCCAAGCCCATATGGTGGACGTCGGCGGAAAAGCAAGCACCCACCGTATTGCCGTGGCCACCGGACGGATTGAGATGCTACCGGAGACTTTGACCCTGATCGAATCTGGAACGGCCAAGAAAGGGGATGTGCTCGGAATCGCGCGGGTCGCCGGCATCATGGCGGCAAAAAAAACCAGCGAACTGATCCCACTGTGTCATCCGATTTCTCTGACCCGTGTCGCCATTGAGTTTGCGCTGCATCCCGCCAGCCCTGATCGTCCAGCCCACGTGGACTGTACAGCCACAGTGGAAACGGTCGGACAGACTGGAGTTGAGATGGAGGCGCTCACTGCGGTACAGCTTACGTTGCTGACCATTTACGACATGTGCAAAGCCGTAGATCGAGGCATGACCATGACAGCTATACAGCTCCTGCAAAAACGTGGCGGAAAGTCGGGTGACTTTATCGCTCAGTGATGCCGACTTTCAGATTGGCTCGTCAGCTGCACTTGCTCTTTATTTGCTGAGGGCTATAGATCAAGGCAGTTTGATTGCTGCCAATTGCGGATATTGCTCCTTCTGCAATTCGATCACGAATTGGCGAGCTTGCATGTAGCTTTTCTCCCCATAAAAGTCACGCATCTGCTGCAGTTGCCGCGTAGCTTCCTCCGGTCTACCGTTCAGGCCCAGCGCAACAGCATAACGCAGCTGTGCAGTAGCCCACATCGTACTCTTGCTCGCAACACGGAATCGCTCTATGTCTCTCTCGGGTGTACTTGGCGAGGGAAGTATTCGGCCCAGTTGCAACATCTCGCCTAACTGATCTAACAGCAACAACTCAGCCGGTTCGTGCCCTTGAGGCCGCAGCCCCACCTTACGCATCTCGAAGCGCATAACCCGATAGTCCTCTTCGGCAATCAGATAGTCATGCGTCGCCCATAAGCTGATGGCAACAAACAGGCTCAACAGGAGCGTCATCGTGGGCAAAGCAATTTGCCTGTGTATCAGCCATTTCTTTCCTCCCCCCCCACCCTGAAGGGTGGCCAGCATTCCCAACAATGCTGCACAAGTGAAAAGAAAATAAGCATACGCAAAAGGGAATTCCACAAGACTATGGACCAGCACGGGCACCACAGCTGCCAGCAATACCCACTGTCGGGCATCTCTCACCTGCATCGCGGCCCTCAATAACCACCAAGCTATTGCCAGCAGCGCCAATAGAGCCAAAGGCAGGCCTACCCAAAGGCACAGATCCAGGACTACGTTGTGTGCGTAATCCGTGATGGGTGCGGCTGGTGCAGCACTGGCGCCAGCCTTTTGACCTACGACGGTCTGGCGCCAGCCATAACCCCACCACGGAGATCGTTCAATTCCCGCCACCATCTGCTGCCACATATGAAGACGCGCTGAATCCTGTGTTACTGTGGCACCCTCCCTAGTCGCCGTCAGCAGCAGTGTTTCGTTCACCGGTTTCCAGGCCAGCCATAAACCTGCCAGCAAGGCCCACCAGATCAGCAAAAATGTGAGGGCGCGGCGTCCCCAGTGCTGACCACGCCAAACCAAAAACACGCCCAGGGCCAGTGCCGATATCCACGAAGCGCGCGACTCAGCCATGGTCAAGCCGAAGGCCAGCCAGAACAACAAGGCCGCCAACTGCCACCCCTTGATGTAAGCCCTGTCGTACAAGTGCAGGCACAATGTTGATGCCATTAGTAGCAGGGTAGCCAAATGGTTAGGTTGCGCCAGATTTGCTCCAGGACGTCCCCCAGATTCTTTCTCAACAACGAGATTGGCGTTTCCTGCCTCAAGTCCTAGCCACTGAAGCAAAGCGATATAGACGGAGATAACGGCCGCCCCGACTAACAGAACAGCAAATCCATCCAGGCATTTCCACCGCCCACGCGCCGAGGCCCCCGCCAATCCTCCCAACCACCAAGCAAAACCAAAACCGGCTAGGTAGAGACTGCTGACAGCGGCATCGCCACGATAGGAAACCAGACCAACGGCCCATTGCAGCCACACCACGATGACCAGAGTAAACGCCAGCAGCGGTATTACATCAAGCTGCGCATTGCGGCTCGTCAACAGGCCCGCAAGGGCCAGCAGGATCAAGGCAAAGAAAGCAAGAGCTTCGTTATGAAAGCTGGGCCAGGGCGGATAGTGGTTGGGAGCCAGCCAGCTAGCCAGATATACCAGCGAGCCCAGGGCAATAATGACACTGGGCCATGAAAAACGCCCCTTGCGGGGCGTTTTCGCTGAAATTCTTGCGTAAGGCAAGATCAGATACCGCGGCAGGAGCCCGGCAGGAAATTAGCGCGCACGGTGGTGCCATCAGCCGGCAAGCCACAACGCCAACCGAAAATTGCTTGGCCAACGTTGCCAGCAAATGTGGCGGCCGCATTCGGAGCGGAAAGAGGCACCAAGCTCACATTCCCCAAAGCGCCGTCAATCGTGGACGTCACGGTGATTGCACCATTGGCGTCGGTTACGATCGCGGAGACGTATTTGCTCGGCGTGCTCGGGTTCGACGTACCAGCACCGGCCTCACAGCCCCAGCCATTGGCGCCGGGCGGCGAAGAGGCGCTGCCCGACTGGTAGATTTCAGTCACAGTGGTACGGCAGGCCGACGCGGCCAGAATCACTTCCGACATCTTGGCACGCTTGGTGTAGTCCTGGTAGGCCGGCAGGGCGACGGCGGCCAGGATACCGATGATCGCAACCACGATCATCAGTTCGATCAGGGTGAAACCCTTCTGGATAGAACGCTTCATGAAGAACTCCTAGGTTAAAAGTGGCTGCAACCGAGCTGCAGGCGGTCGTATTCTGCAGTTTCCGTGCCAGCTGGCAAGTGCGAGAAATTCCGCCATTCCAGGGCTAAAACACCCCGACCAAGCCCGAAAGTCGCCATTACTGTCTGTGCCCGCCGCAAAAATGACATTTTTGTCTGGACAAGCTCGTCACTTGATGCAAACCTGCCGGACCTGCTTGAGGTCGGTCATGCCCAGCATGATCTTCTCCATGCCGTCCATCTTGAGGGTCCGCATGCCGCTTTCCACGGCGGCGGCGAAGATCTCGGCTACGCGGGCGCGTTCCTGCACCAGCTTCTTGACACGGTCATCGGCAATCAAGAGCTCATGCAGGCCCAAACGGCCCTTGTAGCCGGTGTTGTTGCATTTCTCGCAGCCCACCGGCTTGTAGAAGCGCAGCTTGCCGTCTTCGCCGTAGTTGACCACCCATTCCTCGTAGAGTTTCTGGGCTTCGCCACTGAAATCTGCCTTCCAGGCCTTCGTGTTCTTCAGTTCTTCGGCGTATTCGGAAATGAAGCTGTTGATCTCAGACGTGCTGGGGGTGTAGGGCTGCTTGCAGTCGCAGAGCTTCTTGGCCAGGCGCTGCGCCAGGATGCCTAGCAGGGCGTCCGCAAAGTTGAAGGGGTCCATGCCCATGTCCAGCAAGCGTGTGATGGACTCGGGTGCGGAGTTCGTGTGCAGGGTAGAGAAAACGAGGTGACCTGTCAGCGAGGCCTCCACGCCCATGGACACGGTTTCCTTGTCGCGCGACTCACCCACCATGATGATGTCGGGATCGGCGCGCAGGAAGGCACGCATGATCAGCGCGAAATCAATGCCCGCCTTCTTGTTGATCTGGACCTGACGCAGACCACGCTGTGTGATTTCCACCGGATCCTCGGCGGTCCAGATCTTGGTGTCCGGTGTGTTGAGGAACTTCAGGATGGAGTGCAGCGTCGTCGTCTTGCCGGAGCCGGTGGGGCCGCAGACGTAGAACAGGCCGTAGGGCTTGCTGACCGTACTCTCCAGACGCTCGCGGTTGTGCGGCGTGAGGCCCAGCTTTTCGAGCGGGATGGGCTCGCCCGAGGCGAGGATACGCATGACGACGTCTTCGACGCCGCCGGCCGAGGGTATCGTCGCCACCCGCAGCTCGATATCCAGCGGGCCGTATTTCTTGAACTTGATCTTGCCGTCCTGGGGCTTGCGGCGCTCGGAAATATCCAGGTCGCACATGATCTTCAGACGGGTCACCATGGCCTGGCGGAAATGTGCCGGCACCTCGATGTAAGGCATGAGCGTGCCGTCCACGCGGAAGCGGATGCCGGTCTTGAGCTTGCCGGGCAAGGGTTCGATGTGGATATCCGACGCCTTCTGGTTGTAGGCATCGACGATGACCTTGTTGACGAACTTCACGAGCTCGTTGTCGGCGGCGGCGGACTCCAGGGAGTCGTCGTTCTCGTCATCGCTGCCCAGGGGCCCGCCCATGTCGGCCAGCATCTGGTCGATGGAGGTGCCATCGGCAGCGGCACCGAACAGCTGCTCCAATGTCTGCTCAAACTCGGTCTGCGTCGTGACGCGGTAGGCAAATTTGTGGATGCGAGAGAACACCTGGGGCACCACGCGGGCACCACGCGTAGCCTCGGGGTCCAGGCACATGATGACCAGGCCCTCGGGTGATTCTTCCAGGGGTATCCAGCCTTGCCCCTCGGTGAACTCGCGCTTGAGCGAGCCGTGCAGCATCTCGGAGCGGATGCGGCCAGGGTTGAAGGGCTCATAAGGCACGCCGAAGAACTTGGCGAGCGAAGGGCCGATCTGTGCCGGCGTGAGCTGATGCCGGCTCATGAGCAGGTGCTCCACCGGCCGGCCTTCGTTGCGGGCCTCTTGTACACAGTCCTGCAGCTCCGTGCCGGTGATCAGTCCGTCGGCCACCAGCCCGTCGTACTTGGTCGCCCGGATGCGTTGCGGTTCGTCGGTCTTGTGCATGCGCGTGCGGATGGCGGTGGCCAGCGTCTTGCAGAGCTGGACCACGCCCTTGACATCCAGCTCGGAGAAGGGCTGGTCGGCCTTGTTGTTGATGACCTGCAGCACGCCGTAGAGATTGCCACCCTCGATGATGGGTGACACCAGCATCTGCTTGGTGCGGTAGCCCGAGCGCTTGTCGACCTCCTGGAGAAAGGCGAGCTGGGGGTGGATCTGCTTGAGCGCTTCCACGTCATAGACATCGGCCAGGTTGAGCAGCTTGCGGCTGAACGCCACGTAACCTGCAATGCTCTGCGGGCTGATGGGCAGCTTCAGTTCGCGACTGCTCGTCAGGCCCGTCTTGATCTTGGAGACGATGGACGTGTCGTCATCGCTCACGGCATACAGCGTTAGGCGATCGGCGTTGAAGAGCTTGCAGATCTCGGGGCTGACTTCGAGCATGATCTGCTCGACGTTCTCGGTCTCGTGGATGCGCAGTACCACCTGCTTGAGCTGACGCACGAATAAGGCCTCAAAGGTCTTGTCCTGCTTGTCGCTGGTGGGCTGCTGGGAATCCCGGAAGCCGGGATCGCCCCCGCCCGGTGGTTTCATGACGGCGCTCATAGGTCAAACTCCTGTCCTGCCTGCAACCAGCGGATGTCGTGCTGGCGCCGGTTGCCCGACGGCCCGCATGCACCCAGCGCCCGAATCTCGGACATGATCAGCTCGGTCTCGGCCGGTTTGGTGTGCGTGATGTAGATCGGATAATTGCTGCCCGGCGCGATACCGTCAAGCTCAGCGGCCAGCACCTCGGGTGAAAGATGCTGACTGGTCTGCGCCAGCTGACTTTCACGACTGCTGAAAGCGGTTTCAATCACCAGCATGCTCACATTCAGCTGGTTGACGCGTTGCCAGAAAGCAGGGTTCGGCCCGGTGTCGCCACTGAAGACCCAGCAGGCCTGTCGGGTCATGACGGCGTAGCCGACGGCGGGCACCGTATGCACCGCCGGCAGGACCTCGATATGCCGGTCGCCGATCTGCAGCAGCTCTCCGGCCTCGATCGGCACAAAACGCAGGAACGGCGCTGCGACC
>DNQP01000005.1 GCA_003500955.1 Curvibacter sp.
CGAAGCCGCCAGCGCCTGAAGGAGTACCTGCGATGAAACTGATCCACGCCGATACCGCCACGACCGAGCCCCAGGGCCTGGACGTGCTGACCCTGGCCAACGATGCCGACCCTCGCAGCCTGTCGCTGGACGGCATCGCGCGCATCGACCTGCATTTCCCCGCCTTCACCGACGGCCGCGCCCACAGCCAGGCCTTCCTGCTGCGCCGCCGCCTGGGTTACCGGGGCGAGATCCGCGCCACAGGCGACGTGCTGGCGGACCAGCTGCCACTGCTGGCGCGCAACGGCTTCAGCGAGGCCGTGCTGCGTGCCGACCAGGACCTGGCCGTGGCCCAGCGCCAGCTCGAACGCTTCAAGAGCTATTACCAGGGCGACGCCGTGCTGCCTCGCCCTCATTTCGCACGGAGGACGGCATGAGCATCGATCTCGCCAAGATCAACGCGGACCTGGGCCGCGATGCCCCCGCCCTGGTGAAGTGGGCCCTGGGCCTGGGCCAGAAAGCCATCGTCACCACCAACTTCCGCCCCTTCGAGGCCGTGATCCTGCACCTGGTCACGCGCGTGCAACCTGACGTGCCCGTGGTCTGGATGGACAACGGCTACAACACCGAGGCCACCTACCGCTACGCCGACGAAGTCACGAAGCAGCTCGGCCTGAACCTGAAGATCTACCTGCCGCTGCGCTCGCGCGCCCACCGCGAGGCGGTGGATGGCCCCTTGCCCGCGCTGGACGACCCGCGCCACGCCGCCTTCACTGAGGAAGTGAAGCTGGAGCCCTTCGCCCGCGCCCTGCGCGAGACCGCGCCCCAGGTCTGGTTCACCGCCCTGCGCGCCACCGACAGCGCCGTGCGCGCCCAGATGGAGCCCGTGAGCATCAACCCCGATGGCCTGATCAAGGTCGCGCCGCTGCTGCACTGGTCGTCCAAGGACCTGTACCAGTACTGCGAAATCCACGGCCTGCCCAACAACTTCGACTATGTGGACCCGACCAAGGGCGAAGCGCAGCGCGAATGCGGCCTGCACCTCGCCCATTGAGGCCCACGAAAGAGAGCGCCATGAACGCCCGTACCCAACACGAACTCCTGGACCCGCCGGTGCATCAGCTCAGCAACGCCCACCTCGACGCGCTCGAGGAAGAGACCATCTTCATCCTGCGCGAGGTGGCTGCCACCTTCGAGCGCCCGGCCCTGCTGTTTTCCGGTGGCAAGGACTCGCTGGTGATGCTCAAGTGCGCCGAGAAGGCTTTTGGCATCGGCCGCCTGCCCTACCCGCTGCTGATGATCGACACCGGCCACAACTTCCCCGAGGTGACCGACTTCCGCGACCAGCGCGCGCAGGAACTCGGCGCCGAGCTCATCGTGCGCAGCGTGGAAGACTCCATGAAGCGCGGCACCGTGCGCCTGGCCCACCCGGGCGAGAGCCGCAACGTGCACCAGTCGGTCACGCTGCTCGAAGCCATCGAGGAGTTCCGTTTCGACGCCCTGATCGGGGGCGCCCGCCGCGACGAGGAGAAGGCCCGCGCCAAGGAGCGCATCTTCTCGCACCGCGACAGCTTTGGCCAGTGGCAGCCCAAGGCCCAGCGCCCCGAGCTCTGGACCCTGTTCAACACGCGCCTGGCCCCGGGCGAGCACTTCCGCGTCTTCCCTATCAGCAACTGGACCGAGCTCGACGTCTGGCAGTACATCGAGCGCGAGGCCATCGCCCTGCCCTCGATCTATTACACGCACAAGCGCGAGGTGGTGGACCGCCGCGGCATGCTGGCCCCGGTGACCGAGCTCACGCCGCCGCGCCCCGGTGAACAGGTGGTGATCCGCGACGTGCGTTTCCGCACCGTGGGTGACATCACCTGCACCTGCCCCGTGGCCAGCACGGCCGCCACGGCCGCCGACATCGTGATCGAAACCCTGGCCGCCGAGGTCAGCGAGCGCGGCGCGACCCGCATGGACGACCAGACCTCCGAAGCCTCGATGGAAAAACGCAAGAAAGACGGTTATTTCTGATGAATAGCGAAATTGTCACCAGCGGCGTAGCGAGCGGTCGTCAGCGAGGGGCGGCCGGAGCGCAGGAACCGGAACGTACCTTGACGGTACGTGAGGATTCCGAGCACCGCCCAACCCTCGATCACGGCCGCGCAGTAGCCGCCCTGAAATTCATCACCTGCGGCTCGGTCGACGACGGTAAGAGCACCCTGATCGGCCGCCTGCTGGTCGACACCCGTGCCGTGCTCCAGGACCACCTGGCCGGCGTGCAACGCCAGGGCCAGACCGACCTGGCCCTGCTGACCGACGGCCTCTCGGCCGAGCGCGAGCAGGGCATCACCATCGACGTGGCCTACCGCTACTTCAGCACCGAGACGCGCAAGTTCATCATCGGCGACGCGCCCGGCCATGAGCAGTACACCCGCAACATGGTCACGGCGGCATCGAGTGCCGACGCCGCCGTGGTACTGGTCGACGCCACCAAGCTGGACTGGAAAAACCCGGCCCTGGCCCTGCTGCCGCAGACGCGCCGGCACAGCCTGCTGCTGCTGCTGCTGCGGGTGCCCTCCATCGTCTTCGCCGTCAACAAGCTCGACGCCGTGGCCGACCCGGCCGTGGCTTTTAAACACATCGCCGCCGCGCTGCAGGCCTTTGCGCAAAGCGCCGGTCTGACCGTGCAGGCCACCGTGCCGGTCTCGGCCCTGCAGGGCTGGAACGTGGTGGACGCGGCCAGCGAAGCTGGCTGGTGCGGCTATGTCGGCCCCACCCTGCTGCAGATCCTTGAGGCCCTGCCGACGACGCAAGCCGACACCGAGCTGCCCTTCGCCTTCCCGGTGCAGTGGGTGGAGAAGTTCTCCTCCTCCAGCGACACTTCGCAGGGCCGCCGCGTCTTCTGGGGCCGTGTGGCTGCCGGTGGCGTCAAGGCAGGCGACAGCGTGAAAATCTTCCCCAGCGGCCAGACAGCCACCGTGGCCCAGGTGCTGAATCATGTGCGCCAGCCGGGCGAGGTGGCCGCCGGCCACAGCGCCGGCATCGTTCTGGACCGCGAAGTCGACGTTTCGCGCGGCGACTGGTTGCTGGCTCCTGCGCACGGCGAAGCCAGCCGCGAGCTCAAGGTCACCGTGGCTTGGATGGACGACGAACCCCTGGTCGCCGGCCGGGTCTACTGGGCCCTGCATGGCCACCGCTGGGTCAAGGCCAAGGTCAAACGCATCGTGCACCGCCTCAACATCCACACCCTGGCCGAGGAAGAGGCCCAACAGCTCGAACCCAATGCCATCGGCCACGTCGAACTGGCCCTGCAGGAAGCCCTGGTCGCCCTGCCTTTTGCCCGCGCCCGTGCCCTGGGTTCGCTGATCCTGGTCGACACGGCCAGCCACAAGACCTCGGGGGCTGTGCTCGTGAACTGACACGCCCCGGGGATTGATCCAACACAACAACCCTCTGCACGAAAAGGCCGGGAAACCCCGGCCACTGCAAAAGTCAATAAAATCAAGGGTTTCCACCCATCACGCAAAATAAAAATGACCCACGTCGTCACCGAAGCCTGCATCCGCTGCAAATACACCGATTGTGTCGATGTCTGCCCCGTCGACTGCTTCCGCGAAGGCCCGAACTTCCTGACCATCGATCCCGATGAATGCATCGACTGCGCCGTCTGCATTCCCGAGTGCCCGGTCAATGCCATCTATGCCGAAGAAGACGTGCCGGCCGACCAGCAGCACATGACCAAGCTCAACGCCGAGCTGGCCCGCCTGCCCACCTGGAAGAGCATCACCAAACGCAAAGCCGCCCTGCCCGACGCAGACGACTGGAAAGACAAGACCGGCAAGCTCAACGAGCTGGTCCGCTAATCCGATGGGTCTGTTCACACTGTTTTCCAAGATGCGTTGCGGATCAAAAAAG
>DNQP01000231.1 GCA_003500955.1 Curvibacter sp.
GTGGCAACACGGCGGGGTTTTTTATTTGGGTAGAGGTGTTGGCTATGCGCCTGAGGCGGATATATCACTTGGCTGTCTGGGGCATGTTGCTGGCTGGTTGCAGTCATGGGCCGCGCGTGGCCGAGACGTCGGAGTCGGCGGGGGCCTTTGCGGGTTGGCAGCATTGGACTTTGCCCGGCAAGACCGCAACCGACTACCGCCCTGTGCGTTATGGCGGGACGCATGACGCGATGGAAGCACAGGCCCGTGCTTCTGCCAGCCTCTTGCGCCGCGCCTTGGATCTCGACCCGCAGGAGATCGGCGACATCCGTTTTTCCTGGAAGGTGCCCATGCTCGTGCCGGCAGCCGATATGGCCCGGCGCGAAACCGAGGATGCCGTGGTCCGCATCGTGCTGACCTTTGACGGGGACCGGGCGCGCCTGTCGGCCCGGGATCGGGCGCTGTCCGAGCTGGCGCAGCTCATGACGGGCGAGCCGCTGCCTTACGCCACACTGATGTATGTCTGGTGTCCCACGCGGGTGCCGGGCAGCGTCATCCTGAATCCGCGTACCGACCGCATCCGCAAGCTGGTGGTGGAGTCCGGCCCGGCGCGGCTGAACCAATGGCTGGATTATGAGCGCGATATCCGCGCCGACTTTCTTGAGGTGTTTGGTGAAGAGCCGGGCCGTCTGCTGCACGTGGCCATCATGAGTGACGGCGACAACACGGGCTCCGAGTTCCGCGTCTGGTATGGGCCGGTGCTCATTGACGGCCTGGACGTGGCGAGCCAGGACTGAGGTAGACGCTGCTGCTCAGGCGTAGCGCTTGTTGCGCAGGTTGTTCTTCATTTCCTTGAGCAGGGGCTGCAGGCGGTTGCCGCCGATGCGCAGGGCCACGCAGGTGGCCAGGATGTCGACGATCATCAGATGCATCAGGCGCGAGACCATGGGGCTGTAGCGATCGTAGCCCTCGGGGTGGTCGGCCGACAGGTGGATGTGGCCGGCCTGGGCCAACGGCGAGCCGCTGGTGGTGATGACGATGGTGGTGGCGCCGTTCTTGCGTGCGATGTCGCAGGCGTCCATGAGGTCGCGCGTGCGGCCCGAGTTGGAGATCACCACCAGACAGTCGCCCGGCCCCATGAGCGAGGCGCTCATGACCTGCATGTGCCCGTCGCTGTAGGCCACGGTGTTCACGCCGAGACGGAAGAACTTGTGCTGGGCGTCGAGTGCCACGATGCCCGAGTTACCCGCACCGATGAACTCGATGCGCTTGCCCGTCTTGTAGGTGGCCGCCAGCACGGTGGCGGCCTTGTCGATGGCGGCAGTGCTGGCGTCGTTGCGGTACTTGAGGAAGGCGGCGACGGTGTTGTCGATGACCTTGACGACCACGTCGCTGGTCTTGTCGTCCACGTCGACGCTGCGGTGGATGAAGGGCACGCCCTCGCTCACGGTGCCGGCGAGCTTGAGCTTGAAGTCCGAGAGGCCGTCGTAGCCCATGCTGCGGCAAAAGCGCACCACCGTGGGTTTGCTCACGTGCGCGCGTGCCGCGAGTTCGCTCACGGGCAGGTTGGCGAAGGCGCGTGGGTCGCTGAGCACAAGCTGGCCCACGCGCTGTTCGGCCGGGGCCAGGGAGGGCAGGGAAGCGCGGATACGATCGAGCATGTGGACTCCAGTGCGTGCCGGTTCCAAGGACCTGTTGGTAACGGGTTGGAACGCGAAAACGTAATTTTATTTCAACCATAATCGAAGCCCATGAACCAGCTTGAAGCGCTGCGCCAGCACACCACCGTGGTGGCCGATACGGGAGACTTCCACCAGCTCGCGGCCTTCCGCCCCCAGGACGCGACGACCAATCCCTCGCTCATCCTCAAGGCGGTGCAGAAAGCCGATTACCGTCCACTGTTGCAGCAGGCGGTTGATCAGCATCGCGGCCGGCCGCTGGACGAGATCGTGGACCGGCTGCTGGTGCGTTTCGGCTGCGAGATCCTGTCCATCATTCCGGGCCGTGTATCGACTGAGGTCGATGCGCGGCTCAGTTTCGACACGGCGGCCACGGTGGCGCGCGCCGAGCGCATCGTCGAGCTCTACCAGGCCCAGGGCATCCACATTGATCGCGTGCTGATCAAGATTGCGTCCACCTGGGAGGGGATCCAGGCCGCCGCCCAGCTGGAGCGCCGCGGCATCCACACCAACCTCACATTGCTTTTTTCCTTTTGCCAGGCTGTGGCTTGCGGGCAGGTGCGGGTGCAACTGGTTTCGCCCTTCGTCGGGCGCATCTACGACTGGTACAAGAAGGCCGCGGGTGCGGCCTGGGACGAGGCCGCCAACGCGGGGGGCAACGACCCGGGTGTGAAGTCCGTTCATGCCATCTATCAGCATTACAAGCGCCACGGTATTGCCACTGAAGTCATGGGGGCGAGTTTTCGCAACACGGGGCAGATCCTGGCCCTGGCCGGGTGCGACCTGCTGACCATCGCGCCCGAGCTGTTGGCCCAGCTGGCCGCAGCCACAGGACCGGTACCGCGGGTGCTGGATGCACAGACGGCACGGCAGCTCGATCTGCCGCCGTTGCAGTATGACGAGGCCGGTTTCCGCTACGCGCTCAACGAGGACGCCATGGCGACCGAGAAACTGGCCGAGGGCATCCGCGCCTTTGCTGCCGATACCTTCAAGCTCGAGCAATTGATCCAGGCAGCCTGAGATGAGCATGAGACTACGCTGCGACAGCACGCCTGCCTGGGGCCAGTTGCGCGAGTGCTTCGAGGGCCGCGGGCGTTACTTCGATCTGCGCGCCGCCTTCGCGGCAGATCCGGGCCGTTACCAGGCGCTGAGCCTGCAGGCGCCCCATGTCTTTGCGGACCTGTCCAAGAACCTGATCGATGCCCCTCTGCAGGCGACGCTGACCGGCCTGGCGCAGCAATGCAATGTCGTCGCGCACCGCGAGGCCATGTTCGGCGGCGAGCACATCAACCAGACCGAAGACCGTGCCGTCATGCATTGGTTGCTGCGCCATCCCGGGGAGGATCTGCCGGTGGCAGTGCAGGCCGAGTTCACGCAGGTGCGCCAGGTACTCGATGCCATGTTGGCCTATGCCCAGGCCGTGCGCGAGGACGCGGCCATCACGGATATCGTCAACATCGGCATCGGCGGCTCGGACCTCGGGCCGCAGATGGCGGTGCTGGCACTGGACGAGTTCGTGGACCAGGGCAAGCGCTATCACTTCGTTTCCAGCGTGGATGGCCATGAACTCAGTGCCGTGCTGCGCCAGGTGCGGCCCGAGAGCACGCTCTTCCTCGTGGCGTCCAAATCTTTCACCACGCTCGAAACCATGACCAATGCGCGCTCGGCGCGTGCCTGGTTCACGGCCCAGGGCGGACGTGATATCGCGCGCCACTTCTGCGCGCTGACCAGCAATGTGCAGGCGGCGGCCGAGTTCGGCATCAGCACCACCTTCGGTTTCTGGGACTGGGTGGGCGGGCGCTACAGCGTGTGCAGCGCGGTGGGCATGCTGCCGCTCTCGCTGCAGTACGGCTTCGACGTCATGGAGGACTTCCTCCGGGGCGCGAACGACATCGACGAGCACTTCCGCAGCGCGCCCCCGGAGGAGAACATCCCCATCACGCTGGGCATGTGCGCCGTCTGGAACGTCTCCTTCCTGGGCTACTCCTCGCGCGCGATCCTGCCCTACTGCCAGGCGCTGGCCAAGCTCCCCAGCCACATCCAGCAGGTCTCGATGGAGTCCAACGGGAAGGGGGTTGGCCTCGACGGCCGGCCGCTGCCGTTCTACGCGGGGGAGG
>DNQP01000180.1:0-636 GCA_003500955.1 Curvibacter sp.
GGCGCTGGTCCTCGCGCTCCATGGCCTTGCGCCGCGTGTAGCCGCTGGCGTCAGCCCAGGCCCACCAGGCAGCGGCCAGGCCAAAGGGCGCCAGCACGACCAGCCAGCTCCAGCCGGCGACCGGATCCATCTCCAAGTATTTCATCAGCAGCAGAATGATTCCCAGTCCCAGAAAATACATGTGTTGTCCTTGGTCTTTGCCCTGAGTTGGCCCACGCGCGTCAACGCCGACCTTTACAATCGCGTTGCTTGATTATCTACTTAACCCTAGCCCAGAGGAAATCAATGAAGCGCGTCCTGTTTGCCCTGTTTGCCGCCGCCGTTGTGAGCACCCCTGCCCTGGCCGATCAGGCCCTGGCGACCTCCAAGAATTGCATGGCCTGCCACGCCGCCGACAAGAAGCTGGTCGGCCCGTCCTTCAAGGACATCGCCGCGAAGTACGCCGGCAACAAGGCCGCCGCCGACACCCTGGCCCAGAAGGTCATCAAGGGCGGCTCTGGTGTCTGGGGTCCCGTGCCCATGCCGGCCAACCCGCAGGTCAACGATGCCGACGCCAAGAAGCTCGTCGCCTGGATCCTGGCCCAGAAGTGAGCTTGGCCCCTCTCGCGATGAAAAAGCCCGCATCTGCGGGCTTTT
>DNQP01000180.1:946-1205 GCA_003500955.1 Curvibacter sp.
AAAGCCCGCATCTGCGGGCTTTTTTGTGGGCGACTGGGCACAGGTTCTGCCGGCACATCACATCGGCTGCGCCGATATGAGTGCCGTCCAACCCCGCAAAGCGCTGCGCGCATAGCGCCTCACGGCACTTTCTAGATCAGTTGTTCTGCGACAACTGATCCAGAATTGCGGGGTTTTCCAGCGTCGTGGTGTCCTGGGTGATGGCTTCGCCCTTGGCGATGGAACGCAGCAGACGACGCATGATCTTGCCCGAGCGGGT
>DNQP01000180.1:1509-3181 GCA_003500955.1 Curvibacter sp.
CGCATGATCTTGCCCGAGCGGGTCTTGGGCAGGTTGTCGCCGAAGCGGATGTCTTTGGGCTTGGCGATGGGGCCGATCTCCTTGGCCACCCAATCGCGCAGCTCCTTGGCAATGGCCTTGGCTTCGTCCCCTGTGGGGCGTGGGCGCTTGAGCACGACGAAGGCGCAGATGGCCTCGCCCGTCAGATCGTCCGGGCGGCCCACCACGGCGGCCTCGGCCACGAGATCGGTCTTGGACACCAGGGCCGACTCGATCTCCATCGTGCCCATGCGGTGGCCCGAGACGTTGAGTACGTCGTCGATGCGGCCCGTGATGCGGAAGTAGCCGCGGTCGGCGCTGCGCACGGCGCCGTCGCCGGCCAGGTAGTAGCCCTTGAGCTCCTCGGGGAAGTAGCTCTTCTTGAAGCGCTCCGGGTCACCCCAGATGGTGCGGATCATCGAGGGCCAGGGCTTCTTCACGACCAGAATGCCGCCCGATCCGTTGGGCATCTCGTTGCCGGCCTCGTCGACGATGGCGGCCATGATGCCCGGCAGCGGCAGCGTGCACGAGCCCGGCACCAGGGGCGTGGCACCCGGCAGCGGGGTGATCATGTGACCGCCGGTCTCGGTCTGCCAGAAGGTGTCGACGATGGGGCAACGCTCGCCACCCACGTGCTTGTGGTACCACATCCAGGCCTCGGGGTTGATGGGCTCGCCCACCGAGCCCAGGATGCGCAGGCTGCTGAGGTCGGAGCGGGCCGGGTGCACCTTCTCGTCGCCCTCGGCCGCCTTGATCAGAGAACGGATGGCCGTGGGTGCGGTGTAGAAGATGGTGACCTTGTGCCGCTCGATCATCTGCCAGAAGCGACCGGCGTTGGGATAGGTGGGCACCCCTTCAAAGACGATCTGGGTCGCGCCCGCGGCCAGGGGACCGTAGGCCACATAGGTGTGTCCCGTGATCCAGCCGATGTCCGCCGTGCACCAGAAGACGTCCTTGGGCTGGAGGTCAAAGGTCCAGTCCATGGTCAGGCGGGCCCAGAGCAGGTAGCCACCGGTGGAATGCTGCACGCCCTTGGGCTTGCCGGTGGAGCCCGAGGTGTAGAGGATGAAGAGCGGGTGCTCGGCTCCCACCATCTCGGGCTTGCACACCGTGCTCTGCCCGGCCAGCGCCTCGGCAAAGGTCTTGTCGCGGCCGGCGACCATATTGCAGGCGGTGGCCGTGCGCTGGTAGACCAGCACGGTTTTGATGGACTCGCAGCCGCCCATGGCCAGGCCTTCGTCCACGATGGCCTTGAGCGGCAGCTCCTTGCCGCCACGCATCTGGTAGTTGGCCGTGATCACGGCCACGGCACCGGCGTCGATGATGCGCTCCTGCAGGGACTTGGCCGAGAAACCGCCGAAGACGACGGAGTGGGTGGCGCCGATGCGCGCGCAGGCCTGCATGGCCACCACGCCCTCGATGGTCATGGGCATGTAGATCAGGACACGGTCGCCCTTCTTGATGCCCTGGGCCTTGAGTGCATTGGCGAACTGGCTGACCTTGGCCAGCAGTTCCTTGTACGTGACCTTGGTGACGGTGCCGTCGTCGGCTTCGAAGACGATGGCCGTCTTGTTCTCGGTGGCCGTGCCCATGTGCTTGTCCAGGCAGTTGGCCGATGCGTTGAGCTCGCCATCTTCGAACCATTTGTAGAAGG
>DNQP01000180.1:3482-3946 GCA_003500955.1 Curvibacter sp.
CATCTTCGAACCATTTGTAGAAGGGCTTGTTCGAGGAGTTCAGCGTCTTGGTAAAGGGCTTGGACCAGACCAGGTTTTCACGCGCCAGCCGGGCCCAGGTGCCCTCAAAATCCCTCTCGAAGGTCTCGCACATGGCCTGGTACTGGGCCATGCCGGAGACCCGGGCGGCCTTGACGACGGCTGCAGCGGGGGGGAAGACACGGTTCTCGACCAGGACGGACTCGATGGCGGACGAAGACGAACTCATGGCTTGTTTCCTCATATGGTTTTGGATGCGCCCCGCACTGTCGGGGCTGGCGCTTACAAGTCACTGACTGGGGAAAACCGCAGTCCACCCGGCAATGTACCGAATCGGGCCGCCCTTTGAAATGCGGCCTAGAATTCGCGGTCTAGATAGAAACCCGAACACCCTCATGTCGTCCCCCGAACCGTCCAAGACCTCGCCCCTGCGCCCCCTGCCCTCC
>DNQP01000180.1:4250-8977 GCA_003500955.1 Curvibacter sp.
CGCCCCTGCGCCCCCTGCCCTCCTTCATCTTCGCCAGCCGCTGGCTGCAGCTGCCGCTCTATCTGGGCCTGATCGCGGCCCAGGGCGTCTACGTCTTCCATTTCTGGGTCGAACTGGTCCATCTGCTGGAAGCGGCCTTTGGCAGCCAGACCGCCCTGCAGGCCCTGGTGACCAGCATCGGCTACAAGGAGACGGCCAACCTCACGAGCCTGAACGAAACCATCATCATGCTGGTGGTGCTGGCCCTGATCGACGTGGTCATGATCTCCAACCTGCTGATCATGGTGATCGTCGGCGGCTACGAGACCTTTGTGAGCCGCATGCACCTGGAAGGCCATCCGGACCAGCCCGAGTGGCTGAGCCATGTGAACGCCTCGGTGCTCAAGGTGAAGCTGGCCACCGCCATCATCGGCATCTCCTCGATCCACCTGCTCAAGACCTTCATCAATGCGGCGAACTACGACGTCAAGGTCCTGATGTGGCAGACCATCATTCACATCGTCTTCCTGCTCAGCGCCATCGCCATCGCCTACACCGACAAGCTGCTCAACAGCAGCCATCAGGCGTCGGGTAACGGGCACTGACCTCCGACGGAGCGGCCACGCATGACCCTGCTGCTGTTCATGGCCGGTCTGCTGGCGCTCATCGCCGGCGCCGAGCTGCTGGTCCGCGGCGCATCCAAGCTCGCGCTCTCCTTCGGCCTCTCGC
The DNA here is from genome assembly GCA_003500955.1 of Curvibacter sp. GTDB lineage: Bacteria > Pseudomonadota > Gammaproteobacteria > Burkholderiales > Burkholderiaceae_C > Hylemonella. Next base: position 4,959 of record DNQP01000180.1, read on the forward strand.
CGCTGGTCGTGGGCCTGACCATCGTGGCCTTCGGCACCAGTGCCCCGGAGATGGCCGTGTCCGCAGGGGCCGTGCTGGACGGCAAGACGGATCTGGCCATTGGCAATGTGGTGGGCAGCAACATCTTCAACGTGCTCTTCATCCTCGGCCTGTCGGCGCTGATCACGCCGCTGGTGGTCAACATCCAGCTGATCCGCCAGGAGGTGCCCATCATGATCGGCGCCTCGCTGCTCTTGCTGGTCCTCACCCTGGACGGCGGGCTCAGCTGGCTCGACGCCGCCATGCTGATGGCGCTGATGCTGGGCTACACCGGATTCTTGATCGTGCAGTCGCGCACCGAGAGTGCCAGCGCCAATGAGGAGTACGCGGCCGAGGTCCGACCTGCCGCCCCCGGCAACTGGGACGCGAGGCTGCCCATGCAACTGGTCCTCATCGTCGTCGGCCTGGCGCTGCTGGTCCTGGGGGCGGACTGGCTGGTCAGCGCCGCCGTGACCTTTGCCAAGTCCCTGGGCGTCAGCGATCTGGTCATCGGCCTGACCATCGTGGCGGCCGGCACCTCCATGCCCGAAGTTGCCACCTCGGTGATGGCGGCCATCAAGGGCGAACGCGACATCGCCGTCGGCAATGTGGTGGGCAGCTGCGTGTTCAACATCTTGGGCTGCCTGGGCCTGGCGGGACTGCTCGCGGGGGATACCGGACTGGTGGTGCCGGCCGCCGTGCAGAACTTCGACATCTGGGTGATGCTGGCCGTGGCCCTGGCCTGCCTGCCGGTCTTCATGACCGGGCGTGAGATTGCCCGCTGGGAGGGCGCGGTCTTCCTGCTCTATTACGCCGCCTATGTGGCCTACCTGATCCTGGCCGCACAGCAGCATGACGCGCTGGGGGCCTACTCGGCGGCCATGCTGGGTTTCGTCCTGCCGCTGACCGTGGTCACGCTGATCGTGGTGTTGATCCGCCGCGCACCCTCGGCACGGAACTGAGGCCTCGACCGGCCCGCCCCCGGAGCCTGTCAAAATAGCGGGCTGCGGCCGTCGGCCGCCTGCACTGTCCGCATCAGCACCTGGGCGCAGCCCTTCGAGACCGAGTAACGACCATGACCACGATCATCAAGCAAGCCGACCTGATCGAATCGATCGCCGCCGCCCTGCAGTACATCAGCTACTACCACCCGACCGACTACATCGCCCACCTGGCGCGTGCCTACGCGCGCGAGCAGAGCCCGGCGGCCAAGGACGCGATCGCGCAGATCCTGACCAACAGCAAGATGAGCGCCATCGGCCACCGCCCGATCTGCCAGGACACCGGCATCGTGAACGTCTTCCTCAAGGTCGGTATGAACGTGCGCTGGGAAGGCTTCACGGGCAGTTTGGAAGACGCCGTCAACGAAGGGGTGCGTCGCGCCTACAACCACCCGGACAACACGCTGCGCGCCAGCGTGCTGGCCGACCCGCAGTTCGCGCGCAAGAACACCAAGGACAACACGCCCGCGGTCATCTTCACGGAGATCGTGGCCGGCGACACCGTGGAAGTCACCGTGGCCGCCAAGGGCGGTGGCTCGGAGAACAAGTCCAAGATGGTCATGATGAACCCCAGCGATTCCCTCGTGGACTGGGTGCTCAAGACCGTGCCCACCATGGGCGCGGGCTGGTGTCCGCCCGGCATGCTGGGCATCGGCATCGGCGGCACGGCCGAAAAGGCCGTCCTGATGGCCAAGGAAAGCCTGATGGACGACCTCGACATGTACGAGTTGCAGGCCAAGGCCTCCAAGGGAGAAAAACTAGACCAGGTGGAAGAATTGCGCCTGGAGCTCTACGAGAAGGTCAACGCGCTGGGCATCGGCGCCCAGGGCCTGGGTGGCCTGACCACGGTGCTGGACGTGAAGATCAAGATGTACCCCACGCACGCAGCCAGCAAGCCCGTGGCCATGATCCCCAACTGCGCGGCCACACGCCACGCACACTTTGTCATGGACGGCTCGGGCCCGGTCTACCTGGACGCCCCGAGCCTGGACCTCTGGCCCGACGTCAACTGGACGCCCGACACCCAGAAGAGCAAGCGCGTGGACCTCAACAAGCTCACCAAGGAAGAAGTCGCCAGCTGGAAGCCCGGCGACACCCTGCTGCTCAACGGCAAGATGCTCACCGGCCGCGACGCGGCGCACAAGCGCATCGCCGACATGCTGAGCCGTGGCGAAAAGCTGCCCGTGGACTTTAGCAACCGCGTGATCTACTACGTGGGTCCGGTCGATCCGATCAAGGGCGAGGCGGTGGGCCCGGCCGGTCCGACCACCGCCACGCGCATGGACAAGTTCACCGAGACCATGCTGGGCCAGACCGGCCTGATCGCCATGATCGGCAAGGCCGAGCGCGGCCCCGAGGCCGTGGAGGTGATCCGCAAGCACAAGAGCGCCTACCTGATGGCCGTGGGCGGCGCCGCCTATCTGGTCAGCAAGGCCATCAAGACCGCCAAGGTCGTGGGCTTCGAGGACCTGGGCATGGAAGCCATCTACGAGTTCGACGTGGTCGACATGCCCGTCACGGTGGCCGTGGACGCCGGTGGCACCAGCGCCCACGTCACCGGCCCGGCCGAGTGGAGCAAGCGCATCGCGAGCGGCGAGTTCAAGGGCATCGCGCTCGCCACCGCCTGAGCCTGGGCGTGACCACGCGTCCGGTCGGCGTTTTCGACAGCGGCATCGGCGGCCTGAGCGTCCTGCGGGCGCTGCGCTCCGAATTGCCGCACCAGCGCTTCGTCTACCTGGCCGACAGCGGCCACGCGCCCTATGGCGAGCGCGACGCCACGCATGTGATCGCGCGTTCGCGCGCGATCACGCGCTACCTGCGTGAGATCCACGACATCCAGACCCTGGTCGTGGCCTGCAACACCGCCACGGCGGCGGCCATCCACCTGCTGCGCGCCGAGCACCCGGATCTGCCCATCGTCGGGCTGGAGCCCGCGCTTAAGCCGGCAGCCCTGGCCAGCCGGACCCACCGCGTGGGCGTGCTGGCCACACGCGGCACCTTGCAAAGTACCAAGTTCCAGACCCTCCACCAGTCTCTCGCCAACCAGGCGGATTTCGTGCTGCGCGCCTGCGATGGTCTGGCCGATGCGATCGAGCACCAGGACCTGCCGCGTATCCAGGCCCTGGCCAGCGAGCATGTCGCCGCCCTGGGACGCTGTGGATCGGCCGCGGGCGAAATCGACACCGTCGTGCTGGGCTGCACGCATTACCCCCTGATCCTGCCCACGCTGCGGGACCTGCTCGGGCCGCAGGTGACGCTGCAGGAGAGTGGGGTTCCGGTAGCGCGGCAGACCCGCCGCATGCTGCCCCAGGCTGCGGAGACCGGCGAACACCCGCCGCTCTGGTACACCACGGGCGATGCGGACGAGCTGCAGGCCGCCGTGCGTCGCTGGCTGCAGGCCCAGGCCCGGGTAGAGACGCTGAAGCTCTAGTGCCGACCTACTTGCGGCGGCCCGCGCGGTATTCCCAGGGCGGGATGGGCTGCTTGTCACGCCAGAGACCGACGCGCGCCACACGGGCCTCGTCCTGTGCGGTGGCGTAGGATTGGCGTTCGGACGCCGACAAGGCCTGCGCCCGCGACTTGTCATACCAGACCGCCCCGCGCTGCAGCTGCTCCATGCCGATGTCACGGCCCTCGACCCGCACCCGGCCGATACGGGGGCTGTCACTTCCCACGCCCTCGACCGTCACGTACTTCTGGAACGCCAGTTCAAGCAGGGCATCCAGCGAGCGCTGACCATGGGCCTGGAATTTCTCGGGTGCGTCCACACCGGCCAGTCGCACCGTGTGCTGGGCCTTGCGCTCGTCGCGGATGCGCAGCGTGTCGCCGCTGATGACCGCCACCACCTGGCCCTGCAGAGCCCAGGCCTGGGCGGCAGACCCGATGCACAGGGCCGGCAGAAGCACCAGGAGGGAGAGGAGAGATCTCATGGAGACCGGACAGGTATGGATGGTCGGGGCGATACGATTCGAACGTACGACCCTCTGCTCCCAAAGCAGA
>DNQP01000180.1:9309-15973 GCA_003500955.1 Curvibacter sp.
ACCAGGCTGCGCTACGCCCCGACTGAGCGCGTATTCTACCGGGCGGGCTGCGCGTCTCCGCCCATGCGCTAAAGTTTCTGCATGCGTGCGCGCCCATTCCCACTGCCCTGGCTGGAGCCCGGCGAAGATTTCCCGCCCGTCGAGCAGGCCTGGGGTCGCGGCTCCGACGCGCCAGGCCTGCTGGCCGCTGGTGGCAGTCTGGATGTCGACACCCTGCGCAACGCCTACGCCCACGGCATCTTCCCCTGGTTCAGCCCGGGCCAGCCCATCCTCTGGTGGAGTACCGACCCGCGCATGGTGCTGAAGGTGGACGAGTTCCGCCTGCACCGATCCCTGCGCAAGACGCTGCAGAAATTCGTGAGCGCACCGGGCTGCGAGATCCGTGTCGACTCCGCCTTCCAGGAAGTGATCAGCGCCTGTGCCGGCAGCCCGCGGCCCGGACAGGATGGCACCTGGATCGTCCCGGCCATGGTGCAGGCTTATATCGCCCTGCACCGCGCGGGTCATGCCCACAGTGTCGAGACCTGGGTGGATGGCCAGCTGGTCGGCGGTTTGTACTGCGTGTCCCTGGGGCGCGCGGTGTACGGTGAGTCGATGTTCGCGCGCGCCAGCGACGCCTCCAAGATCTCGCTGGCGGCGCTGGTGGCCTTCTGCCGCGCGCATGAGATTGCCCTGATCGACTGCCAGCAAAACACGTCCCACCTGGCCTCGCTGGGCGCGCAGGAAATTCCCCGTGTGGATTTTCTGCGCCACATCGATGCGGCTCACCAGCTGCCGAGCCCCCGCTGGCAGTTCCTGCCCCTATACTGGCAACAACTGCTGACGCCCCCCACGGAAACCACGTGACGCACCTCAAGGATCTGCCTCTCCAGAGCCTGCAGTTCTATGCTACGGCACCCTACCCGTGCAGCTATCTGGGCGGGCGGCTGGCGCGCTCGCAGGTGGCCACCCCCAGCCACCTGATCAACAACTCCACCTATTCCGGACTCGTCGCCCAAGGCTTTCGCCGCAGCGGCATGTTCACCTATCGCCCGCACTGCGACGGTTGTCAGGCCTGTGTGCCTTTGCGGGTGCGCGTGCCGGACTTTCAGCCCAATCGCAGCCAGCGCCGAGCCTGGAAACAGCACCAGCACCTTCAAGCCCGGGTCTCGCGCCTGTGCTTCGTGCCCGAGCATTACCAGCTGTATTTGCGCTACCAGAACGGCCGGCATGCCGGCGGCGGCATGGACCAGGACAGCATCGACCAGTACACCCAGTTCCTGCTGCAAAGCCGTGTCAATTCGCGCCTGGTCGAGTTCCGCGAGGGCATGCCCGACGACAGCCCCGGCCCACTGCGCATGGTCTCGGTGCTGGACGTGCTCGACGATGGTCTGTCCGCCGTCTACACCTTCTATGACCCCGACGTGGCAGCCAGCTATGGCACCTACAGCGTGCTGTGGCAGATCGAACAGGCGCGCCAGCTCGGGCTGTCACACGTCTATCTGGGCTACTGGATCCAGGACAGCCCCAAGATGAACTACAAGGCCCGCTACGCCCCACACGAGGTGCTGCTCCAGGGGCGCTGGCAGCCCATGGCCCTGCTCAAGGGCGACATGTCGAACCCCAAAGAGTGATTTCACGAGATAAAATCGGGAGCCCTAAGCAGGAGCGCCCCGATGAAGAAAAAAGACCCGGATGCCGTTGCCACACCCACCGTGCAGGTGATCGAGCGCATGTTCACCCTGATGGATGTGCTGGCCACGCGTGAGGACGCCATCTCGCTCAAGGAAATCAGCGAGAAGACCGGGTTGCACCCTTCCACCGCCCATCGCATCCTCAACGATCTGGCCAGCGGGCGCTATGTCGACCGCCCCCAGCCCGGCACCTACCGCCTGGGCATGCGCCTGCTGGAACTGGGCAATCTGGTCAAGGCCCGCCTGAACGTGCGCGATGCAGCCATTGCCCCCATGCGCGAACTGCACCGGCAGATCCAGCAACCGGTGAACCTGAGCATGCGCCAGGGCGACGAGATCGTCTACATCGAGCGCGCCTACAGCGAACGCTCGGGCATGCAGGTGGTGCGCGCCATCGGCGGCCGCGCCCCGCTGCACCTGACCTCCGTGGGCAAGCTCTTCCTGGCCGATGACGATCCGCAGCGCGTGCGCGCCTACGCCACACGCACCGGGCTGGCCGGCCACACCAAGAACAGCATCACCCAGCTGCCCGTGCTGGAGCGCGAGCTCTCCAAGGTGCGCCAGTACGGCGTGGCCCACGACGATGAGGAGCTGGAACTGGGTGTGCACTGCATGGCCGCCGGCATCCACGACGACCAAGGCAAGCTGGTGGCCGGTCTCTCGATCTCGGCGCCGACCGGCCGGCTGGACAAGGACTGGCTGCCCAAGCTGCAGGCCATTGCCAGCGAGATCTCGCGCATGCTGGGCTACCAGGCGGGCGCCGAGAAACGCTGAGGGGCGCCGCAGCGCCCCTCAGAATCACAATCGGCGATAACTCGCGTCAGAGCAGGCGCGTTGCCTGCGCTTCCGTGCGGTTGTCGGTCACCGGCACGATCCGCTGCTTGGCAGGGATGGACTCGACCCAGCGACGCACCCGCTCGGCATCACCGAGGCGGCTGAGCTTGCCGGCCGAATCCAGGAACACCATGATCACATTGCGGCCGGCCACCTTGGCCTGCATGACCAGGCACTGCCCGGCCTCGGAGATGTAGCCGGTCTTCTGCAGACCGATTTCCCAGCGCGGATTGAGCACCAGGCGGTTGGTGTTGCTGAACATCAGCTTGCGCCGCCCGTCGGCGACCTGATGGGCGCGGGAGGTGGAGTAATCGCGCAGCAGCTCGTCTTCCGAAGCCACGTCCACCAGCACGGCCAGATCGCGGGCGCTGGACCTGTTCTTGCTGGACAGACCCGTGGGCTCGACAAAGCGCGTGTCCTGCATGCCCAGCAGTTGCGCCTTGGCGTTCATCATCTCGACAAACACGTCCAGCCCGCCGGGATAGGTGCGGCCCAGGGCATGGGCCGCACGGTTCTCGCTGGACATCAGGGCCAGGTGCAGCAGCTCGCCCCGGGTCAGGGTGGCGCCGACGCGCAGGCGCGAGGCACTGCCCTTCTCGGTGTCCACGTCGTCACGGGTGATGGTGATGGCTTCGTCCAGCGGCAGCTCCGCCTCGCTGATCAGCAAGGCCGTCATGAGCTTGGTCAGCGAAGCGATGGGCAGCACGGCCTCTTCGTTCTTGCTGAACAGCACTTCCTGGGTCTCCTGGTCCACCACGTAGGCGACGCTGGAACGCAGGTCCAGCGGGTCACGGGTGCCATGCAGGCCGGCACGCATGGCATCGGAGGGACGCGCCGGGCGTACCACGCGTGCGCTGCGTTTGGCATAGGCCTTGCGCTGGGTCTCGGCTGTGCTCTTGTTGGCAGAGGCTTGCTTGCCAGTCCCTTGAGACTGGGCGGTGGCTGCCGTGGGAACGGCGGCCAGCATCGCCAGCACGACCGAACCCACCCAGAAAAAATGACGCAAATGTTTCACCGGCACGCCCCTGCACCACAAAAAAACGGGTGCCTGGGAAACATGACACCGCCTGGGGTGAGGTTATACCGAAAATACTATGCAGGATCAAGCACTTGGCGTCGTTTTCTCAACACATCCTTACAAGTTACGAAATCTGCTTACCCTTGCGCCGCGACACGGTCGGCCTTGCTGTGCAGTTTGTTGAGGGCGCTCAGATAGGCCTTGGCAGACGCCACGACGATATCGGGGTCTGCCCCCACCCCATTGACCACGCGGCCGCTGTTCTGCAGGCGCACGGTCACCTCGCCCTGGCTCTCGGTGGAGCCGCTGATGGCGTTGACCGAGTACAGCACCATCTCCGCACCGCTCTTGATGTGCGACTCGATGGCCTTGAGTGACGCGTCGACCGGGCCATTGCCGTCGGACTCGCCATGCACCTCCTTGCCATCCACCGTGAACACGATGGCGGCGTGCGGCTTCTCCCCCGTTTCGCTGTGTTGCGCCAGGGAGACAAAGCCATACTGTTCCTTCTCGCTCGTGACGCTCTCATCGCTCACCAAGGCCAGGATGTCCTCGTCGAAGATCTCGCTCTTGCGGTCCGCCAGCTCCTTGAAGCGGGCAAAGGCGGTGTTGAGCTCGGTCTCGCTCTCCAGCGCGACGCCCAGGTCCTGCAGGCGTTGCTTGAAGGCGTTGCGGCCGGACAGCTTGCCCAGCACGATCTTGTTGGCGCTCCAGCCCACATCCTCGGCCCGCATGATCTCGTAGGTGTCGCGCGCCTTGAGCACGCCGTCCTGGTGGATGCCGGAGGCATGGGCAAAGGCGTTGGCGCCGACCACCGCCTTGTTGGGTTGCACCACGAAGCCCGTGGTCTGGCTCACCATGCGGCTGGCCGGCACGATCTGCGAGGTGTCGATGCCGACGTCCAGGCTGAAGTAGTCACGACGCGTGCGCACGGCCATGACGATCTCCTCAAGACTGCAGTTGCCGGCGCGCTCGCCCAAGCCGTTGATCGTGCACTCGACCTGGCGGGCACCGCCGATCTTCACACCCGCGAGCGAGTTGGCCACGGCCATGCCCAGGTCGTTATGGCAATGCACGGACCAGACCGCCTTGTCGGAATTGGGCACGCGCTCGCGCAAGGTCTTGATGAATTCGCCGTAGAGCTCGGGGATGGCATAGCCCACGGTGTCGGGGATGTTGATGGTGGTCGCCCCTTCCTGGATGACGGCCTCGACGACGCGACACAGGAAATCCATCTCGGAACGGTAGCCGTCCTCGGCACTGAACTCCACATCGGCCACCTGGTTGCGCGCGAAGCGCACCGCCAGCTTGGCCTGCTCCAGCACCTGCTCGGGGCTCATGCGCAGCTTCTTCTCCATATGCAGCGGCGAGGTGGCGATGAAGGTGTGGATGCGGGCCCGGTTGGCGCCCTTGAGGGCCTCGGCGGCGCGCGAGATGTCACGGTCGTTGGCGCGCGACAGCGAGCAGATCGTGGAGTCCTTGATCGCGTTGGCAATCGCCTGCACGGCCTCGAAATCGCCATTCGAGCTGGCGGCAAAGCCGGCCTCGATCACGTCGACTTTCAGGCGCTCGAGCTGGCGGGCGATGCGCAGCTTCTCGTCCTTGGTCATGGACGCGCCGGGCGACTGCTCGCCATCGCGCAAGGTGGTGTCGAAAATGATCAGTTTGTCAGCCATTTTTTGCTCCTGTTCGCTGGGCGCCCGCAGTTCGAAAACGAAAACCTAAAACAAAAGGCCCGCTGCGGGTGCATACGGGCCTTGGTTGGGAATGCGCGCGCGCTACCGGATCCGCCCGTGTTGGCAGGGAAGCAGTAGGGCTAGCGCAAGGAATTTCATGGCCTCAATGTAGCACAAAAGCTCTGGCAGGTGATAGCGATACGCTATACCGGTATTTAGTGATGCAGACCCCGCTCGTCCGGCTCATCCGTAGAGGTGCTGATCACGCTCACGGGCTGGCCCTTGATCTTGCGCCAGGCGTAGACCCCGTAACCGCTCAAACCATAGACAACGAAGACACCGAAAAGCACCGTGGCCGGGTCGATGGTGACCACGGCGATGCCCAACATGATGAGGATGACCACGGCAAAGGGCACGCTCTTCTTCATGCTCAGGTCCTTGAAGCTGTAGAAAGGGACGTTGCTCACCATGGTCAGACCCGCGTAGAGCGCCAGCACGAACATGGGCCAGGCCACCACGGCCGGATCGACACCCCACTCCGTCATGATCCAGATGAAACCCGTGACCAGCGCTGCCGCGGCTGGCGAGGGCAACCCCTGGAAGTAACGCTTGTCGACCACGCCCGTATTGACGTTGAAGCGCGCCAGGCGCAGCGCCGCGCAGGCACAGTAGACAAAGGCCGCGACCCAGCCCCAACGCCCCAGCCCCCGCAAGGCCCACTCATACGCGACGAGGGCCGGCGCGGCGCCGAAGGACACCATGTCGGCCAGGGAGTCCATCTGCTCGCCAAAGGCGCTCTGGGTGTTGGTCATGCGTGCGACCCGGCCATCGAGACTGTCGAGCACCATGGCACTGAAGATGCCGATGGCCGCCAGATCGTAGCGTCCGTTCATGGCCATGACGATGGCGTAGAAGCCACCGAACAAGCCCCCCAGCGTGAAGAGATTGGGCAGGATGTAGATGCCTTTGCGGCGCTTGCGCACCACCACGCCGGCTCCTTCGCCCCCCTGCTGCTGCGGCGTCTCATCCATGGTTCACCCCAATCGACTGTTTCATCCCGGGAATCCGATTCTTTTGTGTCATGCCAGCAAGTGTAAGCCAGCCCCTCGCCCCCCCATAAAACAAGGCCACCGAAGTGGCCTTGTTTCACCGAAGGGGTATCCCGGATCAGTTGCGGGTCTGGTCCACCAGCTTGTTCTTGGCGATCCAGGGCATCATGGCGCGCAGCTGGGCACCGACCTTCTCGATGCTGTGGTCAGCGGTGTTGCGACGACGCGCGGTCATGCTGGGGTAGCCCGTGCGGCCTTCCAAGATGAACATCTTGGCGTAGTCGCCGTTCTGGATGCGCTTGAGCGCGTTGCGCATGGCCACGCGGGACTGCTCGTTGATCACCTCGGGGCCGGTCACGTACTCGCCGTACTCCGCGTTGTTGGAGATCGAGTAGTTCATGTTGGCGATGCCGC
>DNQP01000057.1:0-7804 GCA_003500955.1 Curvibacter sp.
GCGCCTTGCAGTCCGTGCCGAATGGCGCGGTCCTAGCGTGAGATCTTGCGCTCGACGTCCACCACGGTACCGGCCCGGAAGGTGATGACCGTCAGCGTGTCCGGATCCTGCTCATGCGGGAAGTAGGTCCAGGTCTTGTCCCCGTCACGCCCCTGCACGATGGCCGCCCCGTCACGCCCGCGCACGCGGCCACCCGTCCAGGCTTCGTGATCCGGCTTGCCCACACGCACCAGGACCTCCCCCTCGGTCATGCCCATGCGAATGAAACCGCGTTCGCGCGCGTCATGCGCACTGGCCAGGGCGCTGAGCCCCCAGATCAAAAGCGGGACGAGGACGCGGAAGTTCTTCATGGTGCATGCGTTGAGATGAGACTGAACAGGGGAACAGACAACGGGTCTCCGCTGTGCGGTGCCCACTGTACCGTCAACGCCTGAGCCGTCGAGGCGTTGACGGCGCGCGCCGCCGGGCTGCGCTCAGGCCAGCCAGCCCACCTTGCGCAGCGTCTGCACCAGACCCTCGGCAAAGCTGCGGTAGCCCTGGGCGTTGGCATGCACGGTGTCGGCGCGCAAGTCCGGCTGCGAGAGCACCCGCGCCCAACCCTCGGCGTGCAGCGGCAGCTTCAGTTCATCGGCCAGTTCGGCGTACAGCGGGTGGTCCTTGAGGCTGCCCGTGCCCGCGGACAGCAGCGAGACCTGGGGCACAGCCACCAGCAGCACCTGCGCACCACCGGCCTGCGCCGTGCGGCTGATCTCGCGGATCGTGGCCTTGGCCGCACCCGCGCTCATCTGCCGCAGAAAGTCATTGCCGCCGATGCTCACGATCACCAGCCTCGGTTGATGTTCCTGCAGCAAGGCTGGCAGGCGCGCCAGCGCCTGGGCCGTGGTGTCGCCCGAGACCCCGCCATTGACCACCTGCCAGCCCGTGAGTGACTGCAGCACCGTAGGATAGGCCGTATCCGGCGTCGCGCCCACGCCCGAGGTCAGCGAATCGCCCAGGGCCAGCACGCTGCTGCCGGCCGGCAAGGCCTGGGCCTTGGGGGCGCGCTTGCCGCAGGCCGACAACAGAAGCAGGGCGACCCCGGTCGTCAGCAGGGAGCGACGTGATCCCCGTGCGTGCAGTGCCCCAACATGCATAAAGTTTCCTCGATCTTTCCAGTTCAACGGGAAGACCCGCTGAGCGACAACGCGAACACGATGTAGGCGATGACCGCCGGGATGGGCAGCAGATGCCACCAGTAGCTGCGCGCCGAGGCGCCAGAGAGATAGCCGTGGATGATGAGCCCCGCGCCGACCAGACACAGCAGCGGCAGCACATACAGCGCGGCATTGAGCACCAGCATGTCGCGCGGGCTCACACCGCCGGCATTGGCGATCCCGCCCGCCGAAAACGCCACCAGCATGAACAGCATGAAGGCCAGGCTCAGCTGCGCCACCACACTGCAAACCACCCAGAACAAAGACATCGCTGCTCCTCCACGTCTACACGGCCAAGCGCCAGCCTAACAGGCCAGCGAGGGCGTGAACTTCTCGCTCCCACTCAGGACGCATTCCAGCGCCTGCGCCTCGATCGCCAGCACCACCCCGTTGGCCAGGGCCAGCCGCGCGCGCACCGGCGCCCCACTGGCAAAGGGCAGCGGCAAACGACGCAGACGCTGCCCCTCCAGCCACCACTCGCCGTCGGCCACGCGCCCCATGGCCCAGGCCAGCTCGCCCTGCCAGCGCGCCTGCCGGAAGCACAGCACCACGGGCGCCAGATAGCCCTCGCGCTCCTCGGGGGCGTGGGCCAAGGAACCCATCGGGCAAGTGACATGTGCGGTCGACAGGGTCACGCGCAGGTCAGCACCGGTGGTTTCGACCTGGCCCAGCTGCGAGTCCTGCAAATCCAGCAGCAAGCCGCCCGGCGGCGTGGCCCTCATCGCGGTACTCCCGCGGCGGGCTCGGCCTCGACGCGGATCTCAGCGCCCAGGATCCTCGGCAGACCGTCGGGGCGTACGCGTCGGTCGTAACGCACACGAAAACCGGTCGCCGACGCCGGCAAGGGCCGGCTCAGCACCAGCGTCTTGCAGCTGTAGGCCAGCGCCACCCAGGTCCCGGCCGCCGAGGCGGGCGTGAGCGTCCAGCTCAACAAACCCCGCCCGCCGGGCAAGGTTTGATCCGTCTCCGGCACCAGCGCGGCCTGTTCCTGCGGCAAGCCGTCGAACACCGTGAGGCTTTGCAGCCGGCAGGGCTCCGCCTGCGCCCTCACCTGCCAACCCTCGGGCAAAGACACAGGCGCCGGCCGGGCCTCGACGGACAGGGGCAGCGGCCAGTCTTGCCAGATCGTCGCAGCAGCTGCAACCCAGGGGCAGGCCAATGGCAAGAGCAGCGTCCAACGCCGTTGGAGAGATTGCAGGCGCACGAGAAAACCCGTCATGAAGTTCTGCCCATCAAGCAGCCGGCACACGGTCAGCGCGGCCGGACTCGCCTGGCCATCCAAGCCAACGCAAAGGCCAGCAACAAGGCGGCTAGGGCCGCGAGGGCGTAGCCCAGCACACTCTGCTGATGGTAGTTGACCAGACCATCGAAGTAGTGGCCTTCTTCGTTGTAAGCCAGGCCGGCGCGCTGCCAGGCCACCACGGCCAGCGCGCAGCCCAGGGCCCCACACAAAGCCGACAGGCCCGCACAGACCATGAACAGGGCAGACCGCCTCATGCCGCTTCGCCCCCAAGCCAGCAGCGCTGCTTCACCAGAACGTCCCTAGATCTCATACGAGGTCAGCATGACGTCGGCCGCCTGCTCCCTGAGCGGAATGAGCGCCTGGTAGGCGTCGGACATGAACCACCCGTCGGCCGCGGCGAGGTTGGGAAAGCGGATGACCACGATGTCGGCGTGCGGGTTGACGCCGGCCAGGGCCGCTCGCTGCCGGCCCCGAAATACCAGCTCGGCGCCCCAGGGCTCTAAGGTACCGGGCACCTGGTCCCGGTACGCGATCCATTTCAGGGGGTCTTTGACGGTGATCTGTCCAACGACGTAGGCGTGAGTCATGACGGGGCTTGATGGGATATCTTTAAAAAATGCGGTACACACAGAGTAGTTGCCATGCAGCTGAACGGCCATACTAAAAGCCATTCTCATGTAGAGCTACCTACACCGCGATCTTTTCGCGCAGCGTACAGAGACCGAAGGACGAGGCATTGACTGCCATACTAGGGCCCTTTCTTCCGTGCATGAGCATGGAGTAACCACTCAGCGATGGTTCCCATGAATTGAATGGCAGCTCTTGCCTCCGTATCTGTGATACTCGTTAACCATGGACGGCCATGACCAGTACCCAGCTTGTTGCGCATTGCGTTGACTCCGCACGCGAGACTAAATATGGCGCGTTCAGTTTTACGTTGTGGCGGTTCGCCGGGTTGGATAGGATGCTGTGGCGTAGCCAGGTCGATCGCGACAAAAGCCATACCGAGCAAACCTTCGAAGTTAGCGCCTTGTGGATAGCTTCCATTGCGCTCTACGAGAATGTGTGCTGCAGTTGCTTCAAGCAAGTCTTTACTCGTGCCGGAGAGCAACGCGGCGTCTTCCGCTCCGCGTTTGGCACGGCGAATATACGATTCAAGAGCATTGGATAGAGCAGCTCCTGACAGATTTTCTAGAATCTGCGGCTGAAGCTCACCATCTTGAGTGAGCGTGAAGCCCTCAGCGCGAAATGCTGCAATTGCATTTGTTATAGCTTCCGCACCGACGTAGTTTGGAGAACCCGGGCGAAAACCACCACTCGCGCGGAGGAAGGAAAGAAGCGATTCGACAAGTGCCTCACCGCCTGATGGGTTGTTCTCAAGAGCCCAACTCAACGTTCCACGGATGCGCTTCGCTTTTCCGACCAATTGACCTTGAGCCTTCGGATCACCAGAGGTTAAACGAGCGCGATTTATCTGAAATTCCAAATCGGAATGGCTTGGCTCACGAGTCTCGGATTGGGCATCATCAACTAAGCGAGCCATCGCGAAAATGATGGAGTCCGTCAGAGGTGCGGTCATGGAGATCCTAACTTTCTAAGGCTCGTTTGAGCTGAACGCACAGCACCGGCGAGGCAAAGTGGCCCGGAGTAGACAATTCCCGCACCGGCTCCGGAAGGGCCAGGCTAGCTTACCGGAGAATGTCCACTTGAGCGAAGGGACAGGCGTCACTTGGCGCTGCTGCGCTCACGCGCATTCACCTTCTCTCGGAGCGCCGCAAGGGCGTCTTCCTTGACGACACCAGGCATCAGCCTGTTTGTCGCTTCGAGGCCGCGGAGAGAGATCGCGTCTAAACCAGGCTCGAAGAGGAACAGTTCAACTGCGACCAAATGCGCTGTGCCCGCGTAGTTCCGGACAAACGGTACGGTGGACAGCGCTTCCGTGGAGCCGTAAATCGTCGCGGCAGGTGTCTTACTTCGATTCAGAACACGAATGCCAGTCGCCTCCTCATAAAGCTCGACGGCAGACACAACGCGTGCAAGAAACTCTTGCGCCGGACCGAGCGTCCGTTGCCACTCCATGTGTAGTGTGTGAACCAGTTGGTCGTCGCTCGACTCGAGCATCTGCTTCCAACTGCCCATCGCATTTGTTATAGCGAGTGGGAGCTCGGCCACGGTCTTCGGCATACCTTCGGCTGACTTTGTTAGTGAGTCCTCGAACTGAGCTAGGAGCTTCGCGATCTGCTCAAGAGCAGCATACTTACCCATCTTGCGAAGTTCTTCACGTTGCGCGTCAAGGGATGCACGCTGGAGTTTCAGCTCCTCTCTCTGCAAGCGTAGCTCGTGGCTCTGCACTTGATACGCGGCAACGAGCCAGATAAACGCCAATGCGCCAGAAACCCCAGCCAAGAAGCCCCCGATCAAGTTGAGCTGATCGAGCTTCGGAAACTGCCATACGGCGGCAAATGCCAGAAGCAAGACTACTGCAGTCAGTACGTAGGGTACCTTTCGAGCCAGCGATTCGCGCATGAGTTGGTTTGTAACGCCTAGCGCGATGTGGACCGCAAAAGTCCGGAATAACATGGACTGATGGCGATGATCATCCTGACGCCTCCTTTGCTGCAAGCTAAGTGCTTGTTTTGTTTGAAGAATTCGCGTCAATATAGCGCAGGGTCACGTCTATGACAAATCGTGCCAAGCAGCAATGCGGTGCAAGGGCAACATCTCATTAGATCAGTCGCAACAACGCCTGCCCCGCCCTCACCTCCGTGCCTGTCGTCAGCCCCTGCACCAGCTCCACACCCTTGGGCGCCAGCACCACAATCGTCGAGCCATGTTCGAACCAGCCCATCTCCTGCCCACGCGTGAGCGGCGCATCGCAGGCAATCACCTTCTCACCCCGGTAGTCGTGGTGCAGGTTCAGGCCCAGAAAATGCAGGCGCACGCTGGCCACCAGGATGGCACCCACGGGCACCAGGGTCAGTGCCTGGCCTGAGGGCAGCGTGGCCTCGATCACGGCGCGGTCGTTGCGGCAGTAGAGGCTGGGCACACGCTTGAGCGCGATGGGGTTGACGTTCCACATATCGCCCTGGATGTGCGTGACACGGCGCACCGTGCAGTCGGTGGGCGCGTGGAAGCGGTGGTACATGCTGGCGCGCAGGCGCAGGGTGACGTAAGTGCCGCCCTGGTGTTGCTCAGCCAGTGCCTGGCTGCCCAGCAGCTCCGTGAGGCTGTAGGGCATGCCCTTGATCTGCAGCAGCTCGTCGCCCTCGATACGGCCATGGCCGCCGACGATGCCGTCGCTGGGACTGCAGATGACTTGCGGGTCGGCATCGAAAGGCCGCGCGCCGTCTTTGAGTTCGCGCACAAAGCAGTCGTGCAGGCTGTCGAAGCGCTGTTTCTTCGCCTCGCTCAGGTCCAACCCGCCGAAGAACTTGAACAGGGCAATGGACACGTCACGCACCAGCGGCTGGCGCACCTTGCTGAAGCGGCCCATGAAGCGCGTCAGCGCCACGCGCGGCAGGCGGTTGGTGAGCACGAAGTTCAGGCTTTCCTGCTGGAGCAGGCGGTCGAGGAATCTTCTATTCGTCATGGTGTTTTCACAAGGCTGTCAAATCATCTGAATACAAAGAGTCATCGTCATTTCACACACGACCATGACCTACGAACTTGCCTGGATTGCCGGCGCCGCCGGTGCCACCCTGCCCTGGCTCAAACGCCGGCTCGAACTCTCGCGGGCCAAGCACCCCTCGCTGGCCGGCCACTCGCGCATGGCCAAGCGCCTGGCGCGCTGGATCCCGGGCTATGCCTACGACGAGGCCACCTTCTTTGCCTGCGACGGCGCGCCCGAGGCCGTGGTGCAGCAGCGCCGCGCGGGCTTTTTTTCCCTGGCGGGCCGGCTGCAGGCGGCGTCGCCCCAATCGATCGCGCTGACCAAGGCCATGCGTGAGGGCATCCCGGACCTGCGTTTCACCGGCGCCTACCGCGTGCCCTACCAGTTCAGCCCTTACCTGCGTCAGCACCTGGCCGTGGGCGGCTTTGTGCAGAGCAGCGAGGGCGTGACGGTGACCGATCTGGACGGCAAGCGTTACATCGACCTCACCGGTTCCTACGGCGTCAACGTCTTCGGCGTGGACTTCTACAAGCCCTGTATCGCCGCGGGTGCGCGCATTGCCCAGGACCTGGGCCCGGTGCTCGGTGCCTACCACCCCTGCGTGGCCGAGAACGTGAAGCGCCTGCAGCAGATCAGCGGGCTGGACGACGTGTCCTTCCACATGAGCGGCACCGAGGCCGTGATGCAGGCCGTGCGCCTGGCGCGCTACCACACGGGCAAGCGCCACCTGGTGCGCTTCTGCGGCGCCTACCACGGCTGGTGGGAAGACGTGCAGCCCGGCCCGGGCAACCCCCTGCCCCCGCGCGAGACCTACACCCTGCGCGACATGCACGAAGCCAGCCTCAAGGTGCTGCGCACGCGCCGTGACATCGCCTGCGTGCTGATCAACCCGCTGCAGGCCCTGCACCCCAACAAAAACGCCCCGGGCGACTCCACCCTGCTCGACAGCAGCCGCAGCGCGGGTTATGACCGCGCGGCCTACACGCGCTGGCTGCAGCAGCTGCGCGAGATCTGCACCGAGCGAGGCATCGTGCTGATCTTCGACGAGGTCTTCCTGGGTTTCCGCCTGGCGGCCAGGGGCGCGCAGGCCTACTTTGGCGTGCAGGCCGATCTGGTGACCTACGGCAAGACCCTGGGCGGCGGTCTGCCCGTGGGTGTGGTCTGTGGCAGGCGCGAGCTGATGCAGCGCTTCCGCGAAGACAGGCCAGCCGACATCTGTTTTGCCCGCGGCACCTTCAACGCCCACCCCTATGTGATGGGGGCGATGAACGAGTTCCTGCGCCGGCTGGAGACACCCGAGGTGCAGGCCCTCTACCAGGACCTGGACACCACCTGGGACACCCGGCGCGAGCGTTTCAATGCCCGCATGTTGGCCGAGGGCCTGCCGCTGCAGGCCGCCAACATGAGCAGCGTCTGGACCCTGGCCTACACCCGCCCCTCGCGCTACAACTGGATGCTGCAGTACTACCTGCGCGATCATGGCCTGGCCCTGAGCTGGGTGGGCACGGGGCGTTTCATCTTCAGCCTGAACTTCACGGACCACGATTTCGAGGAGATGCTGGAGCGTTGTGTGCAGGCCGGCCACCAGATGCAGCGCGACGGCTGGTGGTGGCAGGCGCCGGGCCTGACGAACAAGACCATCAAGCGCGGGCTGCTGCGGGAGATGCTGGGGCAGATCTTTAAGCGCTGACCATCCCACCGTTCGCCCTGAGCCTGTCGAAGGGCTCGCGTACCAGGGCTTCGACAAGCTCAGCCCGA
>DNQP01000057.1:8114-8991 GCA_003500955.1 Curvibacter sp.
CTTCGACAAGCTCAGCCCGAACGGTACTTTGCCCAGGGCGAACGGATGAGAAATCAGCCCTGCTGGCGGGCCAGCTCGGCCTCGTGCTCGGCGCGCTCGGCCTGCAGGTATTCGGGCTTGGCGATCAGCTCGCCCTGCAACAGGTACCAGGGCGACTTCCAATAGAGCAGGATGTCGTGGAAGGGATCGGTGATGATCTTGGTGGCCCAGACGATGCCGGTGTACAGGCTTTGCGTCAGCGCCAGCTGCAGCACGCGGAAGGCCAGGCCACCCACGCCCAGCCAGAGCCAGAGCCAGCCCACGTTGAGCACATAACCGCTGGGTTGGGTGTGCGCCTCCAGCAGGCCGAAGAAGTCGGGCTGCAGCCACAGCACCACGGGCAGCCCGGCCCAGACGGCCATGAGCACCACCTTGCGCTGCAGGTTGTAGCCCACCTTGATCTCTTCCTTGTACTCGTGCGTGGCCTGGTTGACCTCGTCGTAGCCCTTGGGCTCGAAGAAGAAGTGGCCGGCCTGGCGCGAGACCATGGAGATCAGCCAGGCGATCAGCGCGGCCACCGGCGGCTCGATGAAGAGGAAGGCATAGGCCACGAGGAAGGCGATGGCGCTGATGAGGTGCAGGGACTGGTTGATGCGGCTGTGGTGGTAGTAGCGGTGGTCGTCCCAGCGCTGGACCTTGAGGGCTTGCAGAAATGAGCTCACGAAGACTCCTGTGTGTGTCATGTGGCGGCACGGCGGTGCGCCTGCGGCGATGGTCGGGCCAGCGCATGAAAGAACGATGACAGGGCACGCGCTGTCACCGAAACTTCACGGGCTGTTGCGGCCGGCACGCCACGCTGTCATCGTTCTGAGATAAACAGCGATCAGCATGCAGGCAT
>DNQP01000097.1 GCA_003500955.1 Curvibacter sp.
GTCGGCCATGGCCTCGGCCTTTGCCAAGCTCAAGCGCTGAAGCCGCGCCGTCCGAGGTCGCCGCGGCGACCTCGGCACAGGGCGCCTCTCGACGCGAGCCTTGAGGGCGCGTGATAATGCCCCCATGAGCCTGTTCGCACACCGGAGTCGCCCGACATGGAGCTGAATGCCCTGCTGGCTTCGCCCATCGTGCTGCCCAGCATCCCCAAGGTCGTCGCGCTGCTGCTCAGCGAACTCGACCGCGAGGTGCCGGATCTCAAGAACATCACGCAACTGATCGCTACCGACCCGGCCCTGACCACAAGGGTGCTGCAGACCGCCAACACGCCGCTGTTCAAGCTGTCGGGCAAGGTCCACAGCGCGGCCGAGGCGCTGGCCCTGCTGGATCTGGCGCATATCCGCCACATGGCCGCCGATGCCGCGTCGGCCGCCTCGCTCAAGGGCATCCCGGGCGTCAACCTGCCGCAGTTCTGGGCTTACAGCGTCAACGTGGCCAAGCTGTCGCGCTCTCTGGCCGGTGTGACCCGCCAGAACCAGGGCGCCGCCTTCACCTGCGGCCTGATCCACGCCATCGGCGAGCTCGTAATGCACGCCGGCATGCCGGCCGAGATGGCCGCGCTCAACAAGGAGCTCGGCCCGCTGGACCTCAAGCGCGCCAAGGCCGAGATGCTGCGCTTTGGCTACAACTACGCCCATGTGGGTGGGGCCTACGTGCGCCAGTGGCGCTTTCCACAGCCCATGGTCGACGCGCTGGAACACCAGTACGCGCCTTTCTCCAACAACGTCTACGAGCCCCTGGCCGGCGTGATCCACCTGGCCACCTGGCGTGCCCGCGCCAAGGAGGCCAAGCTCAACGACAAGGCCCTGGCCGTGACCTTCCCGGGGGAAGTCGGCGAGGTGCTGGACCTGGACATCGACATGGTGCTGCAACAGGACCCCTTCGATTGGTCGGCCCATACCTGAATCCGCACGTTTTCCTTCTTCCCGCATGCAAGCATTGAGTCTGTACGCCGGGCCTGCAGCCCGCGAGCACATCCGCCGCCACGGCTTGTCCCCCGAACACATCCGCACCATCCCGGCTGCCGCCGGTGGCCCCAAGGGGCTCATCCTTGGCGCCGTGGACCGTTTTCTTTTTGGCCAGTGGCTGCCGCGGTCGCAACAGCCGGTCGACCTGGTGGGTGCCTCGATCGGTGCCTGGCGCATGGCCACGGCCTGCCTGAACCAACCCGTGGCGGCCTTCGAGCGCCTGGAGCACGATTACATCCACCAGCACTACGAGCTGCGGCCCGGGCAGAAGCTGCCGCCGGCAAGGCTGGTCAGTGAAGAGTTCGCGCGCAATCTGCGCCTCTTCTATGGCGGGCGCGTGCCCGAGGTGCTGCAGCACCCGCGCTATCGCCTGCACATCGTCACCTCACGCGGCCGCCATGTGCTGGGCCGCGAACACGGACTGCGCACGCCGCTGGGCTATCTGGGCGCCTTTCTGAGCAACAGCGTGCGCCGCCGTGCCATGGGCGCCTGGCTAGAGCGCGTGGTGTTTTCGACCGCGGGCGGGGCAGGGGAACGCTGCGCCCCCTTGCCCTTTGCCACCGGGGACTACCGCACCCGCCAGCTCGCGCTGGACGAAACGAATTTCTACCCGGCCCTGCAGGCCAGCTGCTCCATCCCCTTCGTGCTACAGGCGGTGCACGACATCCCGGGCGCACCCCCTGGCGCCTACTGGGATGGCGGTATCACCGATTACCACCTGCACCTGAACTACGCCGCCGCGCCCGATGCCGCCCAGCAACCAGGTCTGGTGCTCTATCCGCACTTCCAGCGCGCCGTGGTGCCCGGCTGGCTGGACAAGGGACTGAAGTGGCGGCACCGCGCCACCCACTTTCTGGACAATATGCTGCTGCTGGCGCCGAACCCGGAATGGATCCGGACCCTGCCGCATGGCAAGCTGCCCGACCGGCAGGACTTCACCCACTACGGCAACGACCTGGCCGCGCGTGTGCAGACCTGGACCCACGCCGTGCGCATGAGCGAGCAGCTGGCCGAAGAATTTGCCGCCTGGCTGGAGCGGCCCGATCCGGCACGGCTGCAAGCCCTGTGAACACGAACCCCGAGGACGCGATATGAACAAACTGCTGATCCTGGCCGCCACCCTGATACTGCTCACCGCCTGCTCGCCCGAAGTCGGCAGTCAGGCCTGGTGCGACAAGCTGAAAGACAAGCCCAAGGGCGACTGGACGGCCAACGAGGCCACCGACTACGCCAAGCACTGCCTGTTCAAGTAGGCCAGCAGGCGACCCGTCTCACATGGCCTGTTCCAGCATCGCCCGGTAGTCCTCCGGGCTCGCGATGCGCGGATTGGTCTTGTGGCAGTGGTCGGCCAGGGCGCCGGTGATGACCTGATCGAACTGGCTTTCGCTCACCCCCATGGCACGCAGGCCCGTGGGCAGGCCCAGGCGGGCGTTCATGTCCTGGATGGCTTCGCCGATGTCACCCGCGCTGTCCAGGTTCATGGCCTGGGCCATGCGCAGCAGCCGCGCCTCCTTCTGCACCGATTCGGCGCCGGCATTGAAGGCCACCACGGCTGGCAGGAACATGGCATTGAGCGTGCCGTGGTGCAGGCGCGGGTCCACGCCACCCAGGCTGTGGCTAAGCGAATGCACGCAGCCCAATCCCTTCTGGAAGGCCATGGCGCCCTGCATGGACGCGCTCATGAGGTTGAGCCGGGCCTCGCGGTCGGAACCATCCTTGGTGGCGCGTTCGATATGGGCCCAGGCGCGTTGCAGCCCGTCGAGGGCAATGCCGTCGGCCGGCGGGTTGAAAGCCGGGGCCATGAAGGTTTCCATGCAGTGCGCGATGGCGTCCATGCCGGTCGCGGCCGTGAGCTTGGGCGGCAGGCCCAGCGTGAGCTCGGGGTCGCAGATGGCGGCCTTGGGCACGAGGTGCCAGGAATGGAAGCCCAGTTTGCGGTGGTCGTCGACGATGAGGATGGCGCCGCGCGCCACTTCGCTGCCCGTGCCGGCCGTGGTGGGCACGGCGATCAGCGGCGCCACGCGCTCGGTGATCCTCGGTGAGCCGCCTTCAATGGTGGCGTAGGTCTTGAGCGGGCCTTCGTGCGTGGCCGCAATCGCCACACCCTTGGCGCAGTCGATCGCGCTGCCGCCGCCGACGGCGATCAGGCCGTCGCAACGCTGGGCCTGGTAGATCTCGGCCGCGGCACGCACCGCGGCCTCGGTGGGATTGGAGGGCGTCTGGTCGAACACGGCCACGGGCAGGCCGGGCAGGGCATCCAACGCCTTCTGCAGCAGGCCGGCCGCCTTGACGCCGACGTCGGTGACGACCAGCGGACGGCTGATGCCGATGCGGTCGCATTCGGCCTTGAGCAGTTGGATGGCGCCGAAGTCGAACTGGACCTGGGTGACGTAGTAGATGAGGGCCATGGTGCGCTGTCTCCGCGGTGTAGGATTTGTGTTTCGCTTCTCTCTTTATAACAAGCAATAGCGCGCGCATGAGTCACCCACGCAACCCCCGGTCCCTGCTGACGCCGGCCGTGCATCAGCTCTTGGACCGCATGGCGCGCACCCGCCAGCTGCCCCTGCACGCGCTCACACCCCAGCAGGCACGCCAGGTCTATGAAATGGGCTCGGGCATGCTGGACATTCCGGGCCACAAGCTCACGCGGGTGGAGGAACTGTCCATACCCACGCGGGACGGCGCGGCCAT
>DNQP01000055.1:0-2469 GCA_003500955.1 Curvibacter sp.
CATCATGCGCTTGAGCTTGTCCATGCTCACCGGCGCATCGAGCTGCAGTTCGGAAAAGGCCACCTGTTCCAGCACACGCCCCTGGGCATCCAGGGTCTGCAGCTTGAGCATCAGACCGGTCTTCTTCTCGCTCCAGATGCGGTAACCGAAACGCAGCGCGTCACGTGGCTGCAGCTGCACCACATCGGCCTCGAAGCCGGCCACCCGTTCGCCGCCCTGGGCGCTGGCGCTGTAATGCTGATCTATGGCTGCATCGGCCGACTTGAGCAGCTGCGGAAACAGTCTCAGGGATTCGCGTTTCTCGACGACGGCCACACGGGTCTGCGGCGAGAAGGTGATCACCTCGTCGTTGCGGCGAAAGGTGGAACGTGGCGTGCCGGTCAGGGCCTCCACCCGCTCCATCTGCTGGCGGCCATCGCAGATATGCCAGACCCGCGCACTCGACATGGCACCATCCGACGACACCACCAGCGTGCCGACATAGGCACGTCGGCGCGAGGCATCGTGCATGCGCTGCAGCCACTCGGAAATGCTGCGTTCCCCGGACCCCGGCCCGGGCGTGTCAGCCCCAGCGGGCACCAGCCCCAGCCCCAGCAACAGCGCCAGCGGAAGCAGCAGGCGCAGGAATGCGATCGCTTTCATGCCCGGTCCGTTCAGCGCGCCGGCCGCTCGAAGGTCGCGTTGCGCAGAAAGCCCGCGGGCATCTGCAGCGCCGAAGTCCCGCCCTGCTGCTGGTGGGCCGCGATCAGCTGGTCCAGTCGCGGGTCACGGATCATCACCGGGGCCTCGGTTGTGGGCGACGGCGGGACCACAGTCGCCAGCTGGGGCACTGCCGTATCGGATCGCAGGGCCACCAGCTGCCAGCCGAGCACCGCGACCGCCATCAGAGAGCACAGACCCGCCACCAGCTTCCAGCGCCAGACGCTGTCGTTGGCGCTCGGGCGGATCGCGCCCGTCACTTGCTGTACCGCAGGGCCCTCAGACAAGGACCTCGCCGAGCCCAGCCGGGTGCGCAGGCGGGCGACAAACGCCTCGTCAGGAGTACCGAGCGCCGCCGCGCCGCCATGGCGCAGGACCTCGCCCACCAGCTGGTAGTCGCGCCAGCAGGCGCGCGCCTGCGGGTCCAGGCGCAAGACGTCCATCGCCTGTGCAAACTCGGCCTCCCGGAGCTCGCCATCCACCAAGGCCGACACCAGCTCCGGTGCCGGTCGGGCCTGAAGTTCGGAGTCTTCTTTCATGTTCATTCCTACCAACGTTTACCGGTCTGACGGTCCAGCAGCGGACGCACGCGCGCCGAAATCGCCTCGCGCGCGCGGAAGATGCGCGAGCGCACCGTCCCGATCGGACAGGCCATGACGGCCGCGATGTCCTCGTAACTCAGCCCTTCGATCTCGCGCAAGGTCACGGCCTGACGCAGGTCCTCAGGCAGCGCCTCCAGGGCAGCCTGCACGGCGGCGGCGATTTCGCGGGCCGCCAGCAGGCTTTCCGGTGTTTCTTCCGCTGTTGGTTCATTCCCGGGCTGGAAAGTTTCATCGTCGTCCCCCGCAGGGCGCAGAGCCGCTTCGGTCAGCAAAGGGTCGTGCTTGAGGTCCAGCAGGGTCTTCTTGGCCGTGTTGACGGCAATCCGATAGAGCCAGGTGTAGAACTGCGCGTCGCCCCGGAACTGGTGCAGGGCGCGGTAGGCCCGGATAAAGCTTTCCTGCGCGATGTCCTCGACCAGGTCGACGTCGCGCACCATGCGGGCGATGAGCCGCTGGATGCGACGCTGGTACTTGATCACCAACAGCTCGAAGGCCCGGTCATCCCCGGCCAGGGTCCGGGCAACCAGCTGGGCGTCGCTGTCGGCGGCGGGAGGCAGCGGCTCGCTCAAGACGGCTCCTCCTGCACCACCGGTCGTGGTGGGTGATCGGAAGGCACGGCGTGGACGGCACGGCGCAGGTCATCCCAGCTCAGGGGCGCCATGCCGCGCTCCAGCCAGAGCCAGATCCCCCGCCCCTGTGCAGGGCGAAATTCCAGCAGCAGGAAGGCCTGTCCGTCCAGCCGGGCATGGACCCCGCCCAGCTGGGCGCCTGGCGCGGCATCCCAACGCCAGGACTGTCCGTCCCAGACCAGCTGTCCGCGCGGCGGCCGCAGTGCCGTCCGGACGGCCGGCAAAAGCAGCAGCCCGTACAGACAGAGCACCGCGATGCGGATGACGGCCGGAGATGCCGACTGCCAGGCCCAGCCCCCGCAGGCCAAGCCCGCGAGCAGCACCGGCAGGACGTAGACCAGGGCACGCATGGAAGAACGCCCCACCGGAAAGGAAACCGCTGGGGCGCTGTGCATGGTGCCGGGTGCAGGACGCGTTAGACGCGTTTGAAGACCAGGGTGCCGTTGGTTCCGCCGAAGCCGAAGTTGTTCTTGACCGCGACGTCGATCTTCAGATCCCGCGCCGTGTTGGCGCAGTAATCGAGATCACACTCAGGATCC
>DNQP01000055.1:2780-3173 GCA_003500955.1 Curvibacter sp.
GTAATCGAGATCACACTCAGGATCCTGGTTGAAGATATTGATCGTCGGCGGGCTCTTCTGTGCATGCACGGCCAGCACCGTGAACACCGACTCGATGCCACCGGCACCACCCAGCAGGTGACCGGTCATGGACTTGGTCGAATTGACCACGATCTTCTTCGCATGGTCGCCCAGGGCCGCCTTGATGGCGTTGGACTCATTGATGTCACCCAGCGGCGTCGAAGTACCGTGGGCGTTGAGGTAATCGACCTGGTCCGGGTTGACGCCAGCATTGCGCAGCGCACCCAGCATGGCACGGCGCGGACCGTCCATGTTCGGGGCCGTCATGTGGCCCGCATCAGCGCTCATACCGAAGCCGGCCAGCTCGGCATAGATCTTGGCGCCGCGGGCCTT
>DNQP01000307.1:0-383 GCA_003500955.1 Curvibacter sp.
TGCAGCTGGCCATTGCCGGGCAGGTCCAGCGCCGGCACCCGCGCCTGCGGCAGGGGCTGCGCGAAGGCCTCGACAAAACCGCCCCAGTGGCCCGTCTCCCGGCTCAGCCCGCGCAGCAGGACCCAGGTGACGGGCTGATTCATGCCGTGCCTCCGTACCACTCCTGCAGCGCCTGGGCCTTCAGGCGGGCGTGCGCCGGCGTCTGCGCTGGCGGCAGCCACAGTGCATGGCTGGCCGCAGCCCGGGCCAGGAAATCGAGCAGGGACAGATGCCGGCGCAGCACCCGCTGCTGGCGATGCTCGATCAGCGGGTTGAACATGCCCTTGATCGACAGCAGCTGCCGCGGGTTCTTCTTGATCCACAGCCAGGAGCCCATCTCCAGC
>DNQP01000307.1:686-4813 GCA_003500955.1 Curvibacter sp.
CCACAGCCAGGAGCCCATCTCCAGCGTCAGGGGCAGGAACAGGCGCTCGGGCTGCTGCAGGGCGCCACGGTAGAGGTCGTCCCAGAGATCACCGTGCGCAAGGTACTGCAGGCTTTGCGGCTCGAACACATAGGGATGGTGGCTGTAGGTCTGGAAGAAGATGTCCTTCAGCGCACGCACCTCGGCCAGATGGGCGATCGGTTCGCGCGTGTGCGCGTAGGGAAACCAGATCCGGTCCCTCAGACCGAAGCCGGAGTGGCAATCCAGCGCGATGCTGAAGCGCCGCGTGAGCAGTTCCTCGGCCACGACCCGGTAGAGCGCCCTGCTCTCCACTTCCAGCGGTGCGCCGGCGGGGCCTCGGTACCAGGGCAGGCGGGGGCTCAGGCGCTGGCCGCCCACCAGCAAAGGCACGGTGTCCACCGCATCCACCGGCGCATTGCGCATGAGGTCCACGCCCGCAGGATTAGCCCGCGTGCCCAGCAGCATGCCGCCTGGATTGACGATGGGCATGAACACCAGGCGGACCGATTCGAGCTGCTGGCGGAAAGGCTGGTCCCACTGCAGCCGGCGCACCACGTGGTGCAGATAGGCGATTACCACCTCGGTGCCGATCTTCTCCAGGCCGTGCACACCGCCAAAGAAGCCGATCGCCGGCACCGCCGGGTCCGGATTGCCCAGGCAGATGAGGTGCAGCGGGAGCCTGGGGCCACCGGGCACGGCCACGTGGTCCAGCACCCGGCAATCCAGGTGCGGCGCACCCGAGGCGATGATCTTTTCCAGCGCCAGCAGTTCAGGCAGTTCGGGATAAGGCACGGGTCAGTGATCGCGGGGGTCGAGGCGTTGAACAACGTCTGCACAGCATAGCCGAGCAGGCGCGCGCGGCATGACATCAAACCGTCACGCGCATGCCCTAAGGTCACCGCATCGTCATTCATGACAGGTCAACGACATGTTCTGGAAACTGTTCAAGCTCCAGGCTTTGCTGGACACGCTCTTCGACGATGGCTGGCTGTGCCTGGGCCTGGCCTTGGACGGCCACACGGAGCAGGCGCATGAGACCGCCGCGTCGCCGCGCCAGGCTTAAGGTTGCGGGCTGGGCGCTGCTCTGCGCCAGCCTGGCCTGGGGACTGGTGGAGCTGCTGGCGCTCCAGCGTTCGCGTTACCTGATCTGGCGCGCCCGTGACTGAACCCGGCATGCAACAATCCCTCCCATGTCAGAACGTCCCCAGACCCTGGGCGAGGAAATCGCCAACAGCGTCAGCCACGGCGTAGCCCTGCTGGCCGCCCTGGTGGGCGCGCCCTTTCTGCTGGTGTCGGCCAGCCAGCTCAGTGCCACCAACATCGTGGGCGCCGCCGTCTTTGCGGCCACCATGGTGCTGCTCTACTTCACCTCCACGCTCTATCACGCCCTGCCCGCGGGCCGGGCCAAGCGGGTCTTCCTCAAGCTCGACCACGGGGCCATCTACCTCTTCATCGCCGGCAGCTACACACCGTTTGCGCTGGGCGCGCTCGGCGGCCCCTGGGGCTGGACGCTGTTCGGCCTGGTCTGGGCCATGGCGGCGCTGGGCATCACGCTCAAGGCCTTTGACCGGCTCAGCCATCCCTGGCTGTCCACCGGCCTGTACCTGGCCATGGGCTGGATCGTGCTGATTGCCGCCGTGCCCCTGGTCGAGCGCGTGGCCACGCCCGGTCTGGTGCTGCTGGTCGCGGGCGGGCTGGCCTACACCGTGGGCGTGGTCTTCTTCCTGCTCGATTCGAAGATGAAATACGCGCACACCGTCTGGCATGCCTTTGTCGCCACCGGCACCGGCCTGCACTTCTTCGCCGTGCTCGATTACGCGGCCTGAGGCGGTCTGCCTAATCCAGGAACAGCTGCGCCTCCTGGCTGGACGCCCAGTCCACCGGCGCGTGGGCCAGCACCACGTCGACATCCAGCCCCAGGGCCAGGGCCGTCTTGTCCGGAAAGGATACGGCCAGCTTGCGCTCCGTGTAGCCCATCTCGTGCGCGCGGCAGCGCCAGGACGCCACGTGCAGGATGCCGGCCATGGGCTCGTAGCCCTGACGCTCGAAGGGCGCATCCTGATGCTCCAGCGTCTCCACCAGCGCCTCGGGCAGATGCCAGGCGCGCGCGAATCCGGCGCCCACCTGGGCATAGGAGTAACCCACGAGCTCGTGCTCGGCCCGCGCCCGCTGCGGTGCAAACACGTCGACACGCTGGTTCAGCTGCGCCATCGCCTCAGGCATGCCGCGGTGCATCACCAGCTCGCCCAGGGCGTGGACCAGTCCCACGGTGTACGGTGAGACCGCCACCTTCTTGTCCCGGGCCAGGAGTTGCGTCAGCCGTGCGGTGTCCAGGCTGTAGCGCCAGAACTGCTTCATGTCTACGCCGCCCACCTTGCGAAAGGCGCTGCTCATGGCCGCCTCGATCGTCATGTCACGCACCGGTCGCAGGCCCAGCACGCTCAGGGCCTCGCTGACGGTCCCGATGCGTCGCTGGTGCTGAAAGCGTGCGGAATTGGCCGCCATCAGCAGACGCGCCGTCATCACCGGCTCCATGCTCAGCAGGCTGCTCACGCGCCGCGCGTCGGGCTCCGCCGCATTGAGCTCGGTCAGCGCCAGCGCGATCACGCGAGGGATGCTGGGCAAGGCCACGGGTGAGGCCAACAGGGTCTGGAGATCCATCGATGATCGCGCCTGGCTGGTTCTTCGACTCGCCTCGCCGGACCGCACGCCGTCGCGGGTCCTTGAGCGAGGGCACAGCTTAGCGCCTCCCGTGTCGCGGCTCAAGCCGCGCCGGACGTCTATGATCACGGGATCACGCCCCAGCGTGAAAATGTGCCCCCTCTTTCCCCAGCCGTCGGCTCACCGACCGGTCCCCATGACCACCAGCATCCTGCGCGCCGCCCTCATCCTGGGCCTGCTCTCGGCCATCGGCCCGTTCGCCATCGACATGTACCTGCCGGCCCTGCCCTCCATCGGGCAAAGCCTGGGCGCCAGCATCGGCGCCGTGCAGGGCAGCCTCATGGCCTTCTTCATCGCCCTGGGTGTGGGTCAGGTCATCTACGGGCCGGCCTCCGACATGTTCGGCCGCAAGCCGCCGCTCTACTTCGGCCTGGGCCTTTTTGCCGTGGGCAGCGTGGGCTGCGCCCTCGCGCCCGACATCCACACCCTGATCGCCATGCGCTTCGTGCAGGGCCTGGGCGGCTGCGCCTGCACGGTGATCCCGCGCGCCGTGGTGCGCGATCTCTACACCGGCCACGAGGCCCTGCGCCTCATGTCCACGCTGATGCTGGTCTTCAGCGTCTCGCCCATCCTGGCGCCGCTGGCCGGCAGCCTGCTGATCGAATGGCAAGGCTGGCGCAGTGCCTTCTGGTTCATGCTGGGTATCGGCATCCTGGGCCTGATCCTCATGGCCACGCAGATGAGCGAAACGCGCCCGCCCGAAGAGCGCAAGCAGAGCAGCTGGGGGCAGGCTTTCAGGGCTTACCTCACCCTGCTGCAAGACCGCCATTTCCTCGGCCTGGTCTTCATCGGCTCCTTCGGCATCGCGAGCTTCTTCGCCTACCTGGCCAACTCGTCCTTCGTGCTGATCGATCATTACGGGCTCACGCCCCGCCAGTACAGCGTGGTCTTCGCGGCCAACGCGGCTTCCTTCATCGGCATGTCGCAGCTCACCGGTCGCCTGGGCCAGCGCTACGGCCTCAAGCCCATGGTGCGCCTGGCCACGCACGTGTATGCCGCGGTCATGCTCCTGCTGCTGCTGTGTTTCCTGCTGGGCCTGGACCAACTGCCTGTGCTGCTGGTGCTGCTGTTCCTGGGATACGGCTTCCTCGGGCTGATCATCCCCACCTCGGCCATCCTTGCGCTCGAAGACCACGGCCCGATCGCCGGCACGGCCTCGGCCCTCATGGGCACGCTGCAGTTCGCCACCGGCGCCATCGTCATGGCCATCACCGGCCTCTTCGTCGACGGCACGGGCCTGCCCATGGTGGCGGGCATTGCGGCCTCGGCGACCATGGTCTGGCTGTTTGTGCGCGGGACACTCAAACGCTGAACGCGCAGAACTTGCGAAGAAATCGTAGCGAGAGGCCCGAGCGCAAGGCGGACGGAGCGCAGCCACCGGAACG
>DNQP01000106.1:0-1309 GCA_003500955.1 Curvibacter sp.
CCGCGCGCTCAGCGGTGCGCCGATGACCGTGGTCTTTGCCAGCCACAACCTCGGCCAGGTCAAGCGTCTGGCCACCCGTGTGATCTATCTGGAACAGGGTCGCGTGCAGGCCGATCTGCCCGTGGCGGAATTTTTCGACCGGGCGCGGCTGCAAGCCGTCTCGCCCGCTGCTTCACTGTTTGTCAAAGGAGAACTCGTATGAAACCATTCCACACCCGCATCGTCCGGGCCGCCGTCGGCGTCGCGCTGGCGGCCGCCAGCCTGGCGGCCAGCGCGCAGAGCATCGTCATGGCCTCGACCACCTCGACCGAGCAGTCGGGCCTGTTCTCGCAACTGCTGCCCGCCTTCAAGCAGGCCAGCGGCATCGACATCAAGGTCGTGGCCCTGGGCACAGGCCAGGCACTGGACATGGCGCGCCGTGGTGACGCCGACGTGGTCTTTGTGCACGACCAGGCGGCCGAGGAGAAGTTCGTCGCCGATGGCTTCGGTCTCAAGCGCCAGGCCGTCATGTACAACGACTTCGTGCTCATCGGCCCCAAGGCCGATCCGCTGGGCACCAAGGGCAAGGACATCGTCGAAGCCATGAAGAAGCTCGCCGCGGCCAACGGCGCCTTCATCTCCCGCGGCGACAAGAGCGGCACCCACGCCGCGGAACTGCGCTTCTGGAAGCTGGCCGGTGACACCAAGGGCAGCGGCTACAAGGAATGCGGTTGCGGCATGGGCCCGGCGCTCAACATCGCAGCTTCCAGCGGCGCCTATGTGCTGGCCGACCGCGGCACCTGGCTCAACTTCAAGAACCGCGCCGACCTGGCCATCCTGGTCGAGGGTGACAAACGTCTGTTCAACCAGTACGGCGTGATGGTCGTCAACCCCGCCAAGCACCCGCAGGTCAAGCTGGCCGAGGCACAGAAGTTCGTCGACTGGATCGTGTCGCCTGCGGGCCAGAATGCGATCGCAGCCTACAAGATCGGTGGCGAGCAGCTGTTCTTCCCGAATGCCGGTCAGTGAGCACCGCATGCGACGCGTCCTTGCGGCCCTGGGCCTGGGCATGATGCTCAGCGCCTGCGCCATGACTGAGCCGCCCGCGGTATCGGCTGCACCCCTGCAGGTCTATGCCGCCGGCAGCCTGCGCGAAGCCTTCACGGCCATCGCGGCGGACTACGAGGCGCGCACCGGCCAGAAGATCGCGCTGAACTTCGGCGCCTCGGGTCTGCTGCGCGGGCGCATCGAGCAAGGCGAGGGGGCCCAGGTCTTTGCCTCGGCCGATACCGAGCACCCGCAGCGCCTCGCGGCGCGCGGGGGCTGGCAG
>DNQP01000106.1:1625-4704 GCA_003500955.1 Curvibacter sp.
GGGGGCTGGCAGGCGCCGCAGGTCTTCACGCGCAACAGCCTGTGCGCGCTCACCGCGGCGCAGATCGAGACCACGCCGTCCACGCTGCTGGCCACCCTGTTGCGCGCCGACGTGCGCGTAGGCACTTCCACGCCCCAGGCCGATCCTGCGGGTGACTACGCCTGGGCCCTGTTCCGCAAGGCGGATGCCGTGCAGGCCGGCGCCTACGCGGCGCTCGATGCCAAGGCGCTCATGCTCACCGGTGGCGCCGATACACCCAAGCCGCCGCCGGGCCGCGGCACCTATGCCTGGGTCATGGACCAGGGTCAGGCCGACGTCTTCCTGACCTACTGCACCAATGCCGTGGCGGCGCAGAAGGAAGTGCCGCGCTTGAAGATCGTGCAGGTGCCGCCCGAGCTGCAGGTGGGCGCGGCCTACGGCCTGACGGTGCGCGACGGTGCGCCGGCCGCGGCGCGTGATTTCGCGCGCTACCTGCTGTCTGATGCCGGCCAGGCCCCGCTGCAGCGCCTGGGTTTCGGCCGGCCATGAGAGCCCTGCTGTTCCTGCTCTGCTGCTGGGTTGGGGCCGCGCAGGCTGCGGATCCTGTGCTGCTGCAGATCGGTGGCATGGTGCACAACAGGCTGACGCTCACGGGCAAGGACTTGCAGGCCCTGCCGCAGAAGGACTACACCGAGAAGCGCAGCGTCATCGTCGACGGCCGCGAGGTGGTGCAGGCCGTGACGATGCGCGGGGTGCCGCTGCGTGCGCTGCTCGATCGGGCCGGACTCGCCTCGGACCGGCACTCGGTGCGACGCGCCTTTGTCCTGCTGACGGCACACGATGGCTATCAGACGATTTTCTCCTGGGGCGAGCTCTACAACACCCGCCTCGGCGACGACGTGCTGGTGCTGCTACGCCATGGCGAGGACGATCTGCTGGCCCGCGACGGCCTACCCTCGCTGCGCGCCCTGCAGGACGTGCGTCCCGGCCCGCGTCACGTGCGCTGGCTGACGTCGGTCGAGGTGGTGCTCGCACCCAGCCGCTGAGCCCGCCCGGCGCTGCGGGTTACAGTGCGGGCCATGGCCCTGCGCATCCGTGACGAAAACACCCTGGACGTGCCTGTCATCGAGGCACTCACCGAAGCCGCCTTTCGCCATGCGCCGCACCGCAGCGGCACCGAGCAGCACATCGTCAACGCCCTGCGCCGCGCGGGCCAGCTCACGCTCTCGCTCGTGGCGGAGGAGGGCGGGGTGATCGTGGGCCATGTGGCGGTCTCGCCCGTGAGCGTGTCCGATGGCGCGCGGGACTGGTACGGCCTGGGTCCGATCTCGGTGCAGCCTGAACTGCAGGGTCGCCACATCGGCGCCTCGCTGATGCACGCGGCCCTCGACGGTCTGCGCGCCCGGGGCGCGGCGGGTTGCGTGCTCGTGGGCGAACCGGCGTACTACAACCGCTTCGGCTTCCGTTGCGTGCCGGGTCTGGTCTATCCTGGCATTCCGCCCGAGTACTTCATGGCGCTGTCGTTCGGCGGCAGCGTTGCGCAGGGTACGGTGCGCTACCACGCGGCCTTCGACGCCACGGCCTGACCTGCGGGCACGTTACCATCGCGGCATGAAGTCGCGAGAGTCCGGAAACGCTGAGCCCTCGTCTGCCCGTGCGCGTTTCTCGGTCGCCGTGCTGCAGGCCGAGAACCGCCGCCTGCGCGAGCAGCTCGATGCCCTGATGGGCGAGGCCCGGCTCAACCAGGACAAGCTGCGCCGCTTCGACCAGCTCGAACGCAAGGTCATCGGCGCGCCTTCGCTGGCCGCGCTGGTGCGGACCCTGCTGGTTGACTACCCGGCGCTGTTCGAGCTCGACGCCGTCACCTTGGCTCTGATGGACCCCGAATACGAGGCCGCGCGCGTGCTCGGCGACGGGGGCGGCGCCTGGCCCGCCCGGCTGCTCCTGCTGAACCACGAGCAAGCCTTGCAGCAGCTCTACGCCGGCAGCCACGGCCCACGCCTGGGCCCACCCTCGGCGGCCCAGACCTTTCTGTTCGAGAGCCTGCCTGCCGCGCCCGCGAGCGCGGCCCTGCTGCCCCTGGTGCACCGTGGCGCCTGCATCGGCAGCCTCAACCTCTGCAGCCGTGACCCGGCGCGCTTCGCCGCCGGCAGCAGCACCGATTTTCTGGAGCGCCTGGCAGCACTCGTGGCCGTCTGCCTGGACAGCGCCCTGGCCACCGAGCGCCTCAAGCTTGCAGGTCTCACTGACGGCCTGACCGGCGTGCACAACCGCCGCTATTTCGAGTCGCGCTGTCTCGAAGAAGTGCAGGCCGCGCGCCGCAGCGGCCTGCCCCTGGTCTGCCTGCTGCTTGACGTGGACCACTTCAAGCGCATCAACGACACGCACGGCCACCCGGCCGGCGACGCCGTGCTGCGCTACGTGGCCCGTCTGATCCGCGCCCAGCTGCGCGGCAGCGATGTGGTGGCGCGCTATGGCGGTGAGGAGTTCGTGCTGCTGCTGCCCGGCACCCCGCTGCCCGCGGCACTGGAGACGGCCGAGCGCATCCGCCGCGTGATTGCGGCGCAGAGCATGCCGCTGCAGCTGGTCGAGCCGCTGCGCATCACGGTCTCGATGGGGGCTGCGGCGCTGCTGCCCGGTGACGATCCCGCCGCACTGGCCGCGGACCTGGTCCAGCGCGCCGACCAGGCCCTGTATGCGGCCAAGCAGGGCGGCCGCAACCGCGTGCAAGCTGCCGGCTGAAAGCGCCCCCGAGCAAGAAAAAGGCCGCCTCGTGGGCGACCTCTTTCTTGCAGCCCGCAGGCCACGCGCTTATCAGTAGTAGATCTGCTGCTTCAGCGCGCCGCTGCGCAGGGCTTGCGTCAGCTCGGCGTTCACCTCGGCGCGGGTCTTGCCGGCGCTCTTGGCCTGGGCCGGGTAGTTGCCGGGGAAGATTTCGTTGAGCTTCTGGTTGCTGTAGCCGTCCACGGTGGACACGATGTCGCCGTTGCGCACGGCACGGAAGTACTCGGCGCTCACCTCGGCGCGGGTCTTGCCGGCGGCTTCAGCCTGGGCCGGGTAGTTGCCGGGGAAGACTTCGTTGAGCTTCTGGTTGCTGTAG
>DNQP01000106.1:5012-5626 GCA_003500955.1 Curvibacter sp.
TGAGCTTCTGGTTGCTGTAGCCGTCGATGCCGGCCACGATGTTGCCAGTGCGGACGGCTTCCAGGTACTCGGCCGTGACCTGGTCACGGGTCTTGTCGGCGGCCAGGGCCTGACCGGCAGCGAGGGCGAGGACGGAGACGCTGAGGACGGAAGCGAGAGTGCGGTTCATGATGATTCCTTCAAGGTAAACAAGGTTTGATCCGCGGCCGGCCTTGTGGGTGGGTCGGGATCCCGTCGACACCGCGCTTTGCAGTGCTGGCGTCGATGGGATGAACTGTAAAATTTCATCGGAAGAAGATAAATAGCCAATTCGTATCTATATCGTTTCTCTTTAAGAAACAATATCCAGCCCAAGACCAGGATCACCATGGACCGCCTGCAATCAATGAAAGTCTTCCAGCGCGTGGTGGACGAGGGCGGATTCGCCGCCGCCGCCCGCGCGCTGGACATGTCTCCGCCCATGGTCAGCCGCCTGGTGGCCGATCTCGAGGACCGCCTTGGCACCCGGCTGCTGCAGCGTTCGACGCGCCGCCTGGCGCTGACCGACGCCGGCCAGGCCTACCTCAACCGCGTGCGCAACATCCTGCAGGACATCGAAGAGGCCGACGAGCTGG
>DNQP01000029.1:0-1680 GCA_003500955.1 Curvibacter sp.
GGTGGGATTCGAACCCACGGTAGGGTTGCCCCTACGCCTGATTTCGAGTCAGGTACATTCGACCACTCTGCCACCTCTCCGGCTTCGTGGAGCGCGTATTGTAGCAGCGTGAGCGAGGGGTTTGCGGCCGCTCAGGCCGTGGCGGCGCGCAGCAGGCGGTGCGCAGGGGCCGGGCGCGGCACGGCGGTGGCCTGGCCCAGACCGCGGCGCTTGCGGATCCAGGCCATGGGCGTGGTGCTCAGGAACTTGAAGAACAGCGCGTTGAGGGTCTGGTGGTCCAGGCCGCTCTGGGCCATGAGTTCCTGCCAGCCTATGGGTTCGTCCAGATGGGCTTCGATCCAGGCGCAGAGTTCATCGAAAGTCTGGCGGTGGTCCGACAAGGCGGTTTGCTTGCGCGTGATGGCGGGGCGGGCGACGGGCATGGAAACGGCACTCCTCTGAGCTGGGGTAGCCGCAGATTGCAAGAACCGTACCCGCAGCTCGCTGGGTTCCGGTCGCGGGACTGAACTCAGTCCCGGGCGGCCAGCAGCTGTTGTAGCGCAGACTCCAGCTCTTGCGCCGTAACCAGGTGTTTCACCGGTATCTCTTGGAGCAGCGTGGGCAGGGGCTGCGCGAGCTCCTGCAGGCGCTTGACCGCCTGGCCGGCTTCCTTGGGGCTGGCAAAGCCCGCGCTTTGCAGCAGCAACCTGCCCTGGGCATCGACGAACTTGAAATAGAACTGGCCGTCGGCTTCGCGGTACTGCTTGAAGCTGGGCAGGGCGGCCTTGTCCTTTTTATCCCCTTTTTTGTCAGCGGCCTGGGCCCGCAGATCACGCAGGCCCACGGCCTGGCGCACCTTGGCGGTGAAGGGCGTGGCAATCTTGCGGGCCTTGGCTGCACCGGCCTGGAGCAGGGCCTCGAGCTTCTCGGGGTGGGCGATCAGGTCTTCGTAGGTGGCGCGCATGGGCGCGATCTCGGTGTCGATGCGCTCGAACAGCTTTTGCTTGGCGTCGGCCCAGGAGATGCCCGCTGCAAAGTCCTGCCGCAGCTGGGCGGTCTCGGTCGGGGTGGCGAAGGCCTGGTAGATCTGGAACAGGGCCGAGCCTTCGGTTTCCTTGGGCTCGCCGGGGGCACGCGAGTCGGTCTTGATGCCGGCGATGAGCTTCTTGAGCTGCTCGGGCGGGGCAAAGAGCGGAATGGTGTTGTCGTAGCTCTTGCTCATCTTGCGGCCGTCCAGGCCGGGCAAGGTGGCCACGTTGTCCTCGATCTGCGCCTCAGGCGGCACGAAGTGCTCGCCATAAAGATGGTTGAAGCTGGCCGCGATGTCGCGTGCCATCTCGATGTGCTGGATCTGGTCGCGGCCCACGGGCACGCGATGGGCGTTGAACATCAGGATGTCGGCCGCCATCAGCACCGGGTAGCTGAACAGGCCCATGCTGACGTGGGCGTCCGGCTCCTCGCCAGCGGCGACGCTCGCATCCACCGCCGCCTTGTAGGCGTGCGCGCGGTTCATCTGGCCCTTGGCGGTGACGCAGGTCAGCAGCCAGGTGAGCTCGGTGGTCTCGGGGATGTCGCTCTGGCGGTAGAAGACGACGCGTGCCGGGTCCAGCCCCGCGGCCAGCCAGGTGGCGGCGATGGAGCGGCTGGAGTGGGCGATGCGGTCGGGGTCGTCGCACTTGATCAGCGCGTGGAAGTCGGCCA
>DNQP01000029.1:1690-2252 GCA_003500955.1 Curvibacter sp.
TCAGGATGTCGGCCGCCATCAGCACGGGGTACATGAAGAGGCCCGCGGTCACATCGGAGTCCTCGTCGACGCCCGCCGCATGGTTCTTGTCCACGGCCGCCTTGTAGGCATGGGCGCGGTTGAGCAGGCCTTTGCCGCAGACGCAGGTCAGGAACCAGGTCAGCTCGGGGATCTCGGGAATGTCGGACTGGCGATAAAACGTCACGCGTTCCGGGTCCAGTCCGGCGGCGATCCAGGTCGCGGCGATCTCCAGCGTGCTGCGCTGGATGCGCGCCGGGTCGTCCACCTTGATCAGCGCGTGGTAGTCGGCGAGGAAATAGAAGCTTTCCACCCCCACAGCGCGGCTGGCGGCAATGGCCGGACGGATGGCGCCCACGTAATTGCCCAGATGGGGTGTGCCCGAGGTGGTGATGCCGGTCAGAACGCGGACGTTGCTCTTGCTCATGGGCGGGTCTCAGCGGATCAGGATGGAAAACGGGGTCAGCAGGATGTCGAGCAGCCCATAGGTCAGGCTCATCACGGGCTTCATCCACAGCGTGCTGACCACGCCGGCGATCACCAG
>DNQP01000029.1:2575-2929 GCA_003500955.1 Curvibacter sp.
CCCATGACGATGAAGAAGCCCCAGGGCTCGATGCGCGAGACCATGACCGCCTGCTTCCAGGGCAGCAGGCCGACCAGGATGCGCCCGCCGTCCAGCGGTGGCAGAGGGAAGAGGTTGAAGGCGAACATCACCACATTCACCAGCACGCCGGCGCGGCACATCTCGAGGAAAAAGCGCTCCTGCAGGCCGGCGCCGATCAGCACGTAGAGCAGCGCGCCCCAGAGCACGGCCTGGGCCAGATTGGCTCCCGGCCCGGCCAGCGCCACCCAGACCATGTCGCGTTTGGGATGCCGCAGGCGGTCGAAGCGCACGGGCACGGGCTTGGCATAGCCGAAGAGGAAGGCGCCGGCGGTC
>DNQP01000252.1:0-4536 GCA_003500955.1 Curvibacter sp.
TCGTCAACGGCCAGAAGACCTGGACCACCCTGGGCCAGTACGGCGAATGGATCTTCTGCCTGGTACGTACCAGCAACGAGGGCAAGCCCCAGACGGGCATCTCCTTCCTGCTGATCGACATGAAGTCCAAGGGCGTGACCGTGCGCCCCATCAAGCTGCTCGACGGCGAGTGCGAGGTCAACGAGGTCTTCTTCGACAACGTCGAAGTGCCGGCCGAGAACCTGATCGGCGAGGAGAACAAGGGCTGGACCTATGCCAAGCACCTGCTGAGCCATGAGCGCACCAACATCGCCGACGTGAACCGCGCCAAGCGCGAACTGGAGCGCCTCAAGCGCATCGCCAAGGCCGAAGGCGTCTATGACGATGTGCGCTTCCGCGACGAGATCGCCAAGCTCGAGGTGGACGTGGTGGCGCTGGAAATGCTGGTACTGCGCGTGCTCTCGGCCGAGAAGTCGGGCAAGAACTCGCTGGACATCGCCGGCCTGCTCAAGATCCGCGGCAGCGAGATCCAGCAGCGCTACAGCGAGCTGATGATGCTGGCCGCGGGCCCCTACGCCCTGCCCCTGATCCGCGAAGCCATGGAAGCCGGCTGGCAAGGCGACTTCCCCGGCGGCGTGCTGGCCAACGCACCGCTGGCCTCGACCTACTTCAACATGCGCAAGACCACCATCTACGGTGGTTCGAATGAAGTGCAACGCAATATCGTCGCCCAAACCATACTGGGTTGAGCGCAAGGAGACAGACCATGGATTTCGATTTCAGCGACGACCAGCAGCAACTGCGTGACGCGGTCAACAAATGGGTGGAAAAGGGCTATGGCTTCGAGCGCCGCCGCGGCATCGAGGCCGCGGGCGGTTTCTCGCGCGAGGCCTACACCGAACTGGCCGAGCTCGGCCTCTGCGGCCTCTACATCCCCGAAGACCAGGGCGGCCTGGGCATGGGCCCGGTCGAGGGCATGGTGGTGATGGAAGAACTGGGCCGTGGCATCGTGCTGGAGCCGCTGGCGCAGAGCCTGATCGCCGGCGCCGTGCTCTCGGGCTACGCGGGCGCTGCGCTCAAGAGCGCCTGGCTGCCGAAGATCGCCAGCGGCGAGGCCCTGGTGGTGCTGGCCCAGCAGGAACGCAAGGCGCGCTACCGCCTCGATGTCTGCGCCGCCACGGCTGCGCAGGCTGGCGGCGGCTGGGCTGTGAGCGGCACCAAGAACATGGTGCCAGCCGGCGATCAGGCGGACGCCTTCCTCGTGCCGGCCATGGCCGGCGGCCAATTGGGTCTCTTCCTTGTCGAGCGTCAAGCCAGCGGTGTGAGCACGCGCGGCTACGGCACCCAGGATGGCGGCCGTGCCGCCGATGTGGTGATGAAGCAGGCCCCGGCCCAGCTCGTCACGGCCGACGGCCTCACGGCCCTGGAACATGCCGTAGACATCGGCATTGCGGCCGCCTGCGC
This sequence comes from Curvibacter sp., assembly GCA_003500955.1. Lineage (GTDB taxonomy): Bacteria > Pseudomonadota > Gammaproteobacteria > Burkholderiales > Burkholderiaceae_C > Hylemonella. The sequence continues at coordinate 1,444 of DNQP01000252.1, forward strand.
CGAGGCCGTGGGCGTGATGGATGCGGCCCTGGCCGTGACCCTGGACTACATGAACACGCGCAAGCAGTTCGGCGTGGCCATCGCCAGCTTCCAGGCCCTGCGTCACCGTGCGGCCGACATGAAGATGCAGCTGGAGCTGGCCCGCTCCATGAGCTACTACGCCAGCCTCAAGCTAAACGCTCCGGCCGAGGAGCGCCGCCGCGCCATGGCGCGCGCGAAGTTCCAGCTGGGCCAGTCCATGCGCTTCGTCGGCCAGCAGGCCGTGCAGCTGCATGGCGGCATCGGCGTGACCGACGAGTACATCGTCAGCCATTACTTCAAGAAGCTGACCCAGCTGGAAATGAGCTTCGGCGACAGCCTGCACCAGCTCGGCGAGGTCTCGGCGCGCATGCAGGACACGGCGGGCGTGTTCGCCTGACTTTTTGATCACCCCCAGGCTGCGCGCACTTCGTGTCGCTACGCCACCCCCCTTGCAGGGGGCGACACCAGCGGCCCGGCCAAGCCGGTTCCGCGGTGTCCCTCGACGATACCGGCTGTCGTCTCAGGAGAGCAGGCGGGAGGAGCGGGGCACATGCGCCATGAGGAACTCCATCTGGTCCGCCAGGATGCGGCGGTTGCGCAGGATGAAGTCTTCCCAGAGGCTGGGCACATAGGGCGCGTAGAGCAGGGGCATGCCGGCCTGCTCAGGGGTACGGCTGCTCTTGCGGTGGTTGCAGGCACGGCAGGCCGTGACCACGTTCATCCAGTGGTCCTGGCCGTTCTGGGCAAAGGGGATGATGTGCTCGCGCGTGAGCTCGGTCTCGTGGTGGTCCACACCGCAATAGGCGCAGACGTTGCGATCGCGGGCGAACAGCTTGCTGTTCGTGAGGCTGGGACGCAGCTCGAAGGGATTGATGTTGGGCACGCCCTTGGTGCCGATGATGCTGTTGACCGTGATGATGGACTGCTCGCCCGTGATGGCGTTGTGTCCGCCATGGAAGACCGCGATCTCACCCCCGGCTTCCCAGCGCACCTCATCGGCGGCGTAGTGCAGCACCGCCTCTTCGAGCGAAATCCACGACTGGGGCAGCCCCTGGGCCGACAGCTTCAAGACCTTCAAAACACGCCTCCTGACCGGCTAATAGCCATTCAAACGGAACGCTTGCGTCTGTGGCAGCCGGCCGGGCCGGATCTGCCTCGCCATTCGGACACAATATACCCTGAATTGATGACTGTTTGCCGTACCGGCTTGTAAGCATGGGATACGCCGCTATCAAAAGAATACCAATCCGATGAAAGTCTTCCGCGGTTTCCACCACCCGGGCATCGCCCCGGCCTGCGCCCTGACCATCGGCAACTTCGATGGCGTGCACCGCGGGCACCAGGCCATGCTGGCCCTGCTGCGCGGAGAGGCCCAGCAGCGCGGCGTGCCCAGCTGCGCCATGACCTTCGAGCCGCACCCGCGCGACTACTTCGCCGGCGTGACGAAGAACGCCGCCCTGGCGCCGGCACGCATCGCCACGCTGCGCGACAAGCTCAGTGATCTGGAACGCTGCGGCATCGACCAGGTCGTGGTGCTGCCTTTCGACGCCCGGCTGGCCAGCCTCAGCCCGCAGGCCTTCATCGACGACGTGCTGGTGCGCGGGCTCGGCGTGCGCTATGTGCTGGTCGGCGACGACTTCCGCTTCGGCGCCAAACGCGCCGGGGATTACGCCATGCTGGATGCCGCCGGCACGCAACAGGGCTTCGACGTGGCGCGCATGAACAGCTACGAAGTCCATGGCCTGCGCGTCTCCAGCTCGGCCGTGCGCGCCGCCCTGGCCGAAGGCCGCATGGACGACGCGGCCCGCCTGCTGGGCCACCCGTACCACATCTCGGGTCATGTGCTGCACGGGCGCAAGCTCGGCCGCGAGCTCGGTTTCAAGACCCTGAACCTGCGCTTCGCCCACTGGAAGCCGGCCGCCAGCGGCATCTTTGCCGTGCTGGTGCATGGCCTGTCGGACCAGCCCCTGCGCGGCGTGGCCAACCTGGGCGTGCGGCCCTCGCTGGACCCGAACGACGTCAACGGCGGCCGCGTGCTGCTGGAGACCCATTGCCTGGACTGGCCCGCCAGCCTGGGCGCCGAGGGGGGCTACGGTAAAATCATCCGCGTGGAACTGCTGCACAAACTGCACGACGAACTCAAGTACGACAGTCTGGAAGCCCTGACCCAGGGCATCCACCAGGACTGCGATGCCGCACGCGCCTGGTTTGACCGGCGAATTTGACGGGGCATCACCGGCGCACCTTGCCCCGCGCCTTGACCAGCCTCCCCCGCCCCGGCTCCCGGGCGTCCCCGTCTATCGAAAAGTTTGCCATGACCGACAAAGTTGATTACCGCGCCACGCTGAACCTGCCCGACACACCCTTCCCCATGCGCGGCGACCTGCCCAAGCGCGAGCCGGGCTGGGTCCAGGAATGGGAAGAAAAGGGCATCTACAAGAAGCTGCGCGACGCACGTGTTGGCCGCCCGAAGTTCATCCTGCACGACGGCCCGCCCTACGCCAACGGCCAGATCCACATCGGCCACGCCGTCAACAAGGTGCTCAAGGACATGATCGTCAAGGCGCGCCAGCTCAAGGGCCTGGACGCGCAGTACATCCCGGGCTGGGACTGCCATGGCCTGCCGATCGAGAACGCCATCGAGAAGCTGCATGGCCGCAACCTGCCGCGTGACGCCATGCAGGCGAAAAGCCGGGCGTTTGCCACCGAGCAGATCGCCCAGCAGATGGCGGACTTCAAGCGCCTGGGTGTGCTGGGTCAGTGGGATAAGCCGTACCGGACGATGGATTATGTGAACGAGGCCGCCGAGATCCGCGCCTTCAAGCGTGTGATGGAGCGTGGCTTCGTCTACCGCGGCCTCAAGCCCGTCTACTGGTGTTTCGACTGCGGCTCCTCGCTGGCCGAATTCGAGATCGAGTACCAGGACAAGAAGAGCTCGACGCTGGACGTGGGCTTCGAGTGTGCCGAGCCCGAGAAGCTGGCGGCCGCCTTCGGCCTGTCCAAACTCGATCGACCGGCCTACGCCGTGATCTGGACCACGACCGCGTGGACCATCCCGGCCAACCAGGCGCT
>DNQP01000252.1:4837-5005 GCA_003500955.1 Curvibacter sp.
GGACCATCCCGGCCAACCAGGCGCTCAACCTCAACCCCGAGCTCGACTACGCGCTGGTGCAGACCGAGCGCGGCCTGCTCCTGCTGGCTGCCGTGCTGGTCGAGAAGTGCATGGCGCGCTACCAGCTCACGGGTCAGGTGCTGGCGACCGCCAAAGGTGAGAAGCTGG
>DNQP01000268.1:0-136 GCA_003500955.1 Curvibacter sp.
GCCACGACCGCTGGTTCCTGGACCGCATCTGTACCCACATCCTGGCCGCCGAGGGCGACAGCCAGTGGGTCTTCTTCGACGGCAACTACCAGGAGTACGAAGCCGACAAGAAGAAGCGCCTGGGCGAGGAAGGCGC
>DNQP01000268.1:433-1752 GCA_003500955.1 Curvibacter sp.
AGAAGCGCCTGGGCGAGGAAGGCGCGGCACCCAAGCGGGTGCGTTACAAGGCCCTGAAGTAAGGGCCGCCTGAGAGCCCGCGAACCGGCAGGAGCAACCCATGAGTTCACGTCCAGCGTCCGTAGCACGTACCCCTCAGATCGACGGCCTGATCCGCGAGGCGGCGCGGCAGGGCCTGGACATCATGGAGAACCTGCTGCGTCAGTCGCGCGAGGCCCTGCAGCGGCAGATCGACCAGTCGCGTGATCTCATGGCGCGCGACGACCGGGCGCGGGCGGTGTCGGCGCTGGTGCAGTCGGCGCCGGAGCTGCGCATACGTTTTCCCGAGGTGCTGAAACAGGCCTTCGAGCGTGACCTGGACGACAGCCCGGCCACCACCACCATCGATGTGGGGCCCTCCAGCATCAAGTTCGAGCAGCTCGAGCTCATGGACGAGCGCGAGGTGCAGATGCGCATCAGCGCCGTGCGCGGTCTGCAGCAGGCCATGCTGGAGACGGAGCATGAACTGGCCGAGCTCAACACCCTGGTCAGTGCCATTCTGGGTTTTGATCAGGTCCGCCCCGAACGCAATCCCTTCCGCCCCGAAGTCTTCGTCGATGCCCTGCAGAACCTGATCAATGGTATGCAGGGGGACGCGGCCGCACAGACCCAGTGCCGTCAGATCATGGTGCCGCTGCTGGGCAAGTGCCTGCGCGCGGTCTACAAGGATTTGCTGGTCTACCTCAAAAAGCAGCAGGTGCAGCCGGTGCGCTACGTGATCCAGCGCGGTGCTGCGGGTGCGGCCGCTGGCCCGGGTGTGGTGGTGCGTCCATCCGCTGTAGCGCCCATGGTCGCGCCGAGCGGCCCCGTGGCTCAGTCGCAGGGCACGGGCTTGGCGCAGCAGGTCTATGCAGGTCAGCTGACGGTGCAGCAGTTGCACGGGCTGATTTCTGGCACCCAGCAGGACGCGACCCAGCTCGTGCAGGAGGTGGTCGGCCTGTTTCTGCGCAACATCACGGGGGATGGCCACCTGTTGCCGCCGGTGCGTCAGTTGATCGCCGGGCTGGAGCCCGCGCTCCTGCAACTGGCCCGCGTCGACCTGCATTTCTTCAGCGACAAGAAGCACCCTGCGCGTGTGCTGCTGGAGGAGATCGCCCAGCACAGCTTTGCCTACGACAGCGAACGCGCCGAGGGTTTTGCCGAGTTCATGGACGCGCTGGAGCTGCCGCTGCGATCCATCACGCCGACGACGGCCACCGCCGAGACCTTCGCCCTGGTACTGGCGCAGCTGCGGCAGGACTGGGACGAGGCCGAGCGCCGGCGTGAAGCCCAGCAGCAAG
>DNQP01000268.1:2076-2648 GCA_003500955.1 Curvibacter sp.
CGCTGTCCAGGCCCTGCAGCAGGCCGAGCGGCGCAATGATCTGGCGCGGCAGATCGCCGAGCACATCCGCAAGCAGCCTGGGACGGTGCTGGTGCCCGACATGGTGGTGGACTTCGCCTGTGGCCCCTGGGCCCAGGTCATGGCCCAGGCCCAGATGGAGGGCAAGGTCGACCAGCCCGGTGAGCCCGATTACGTGGCGCTGCTGGAAGACCTGTTCTGGAGCGTGCGGCCTGATCAGACGCGCCAGCAGCCGGGTCAGTTGGTGAAGGTGATTCCCCAGCTGATACAGGGTCTGCGCAAGGGGCTGGAACGCATCCATTTCCCTCAGGCCCAGGCCGAGCAGTTTTTCAGCCAGCTGTTCGCTCTGCACCAGGGCGGCATGGAGGGTATGAGCTCGGCCCGCAGTCTGCGCGCTGTGCCCCGGCCCGCTGCAGGCACCTGGCTGGCCCCGGAGGAAGCCCGGGATTCAGGCTTCATGGACGATCTCGGTGGCGCGGAGGCTGGCGGTGGCGACTTCGCGGCCACCGTCCCCGCGGATTTTCCGTCGGAGTTTCCCGCCACCGTTCCCATGG
>DNQP01000066.1 GCA_003500955.1 Curvibacter sp.
TGCTGGCGCTCTGGGCCAGCTGGTTGGCCTGGCGGGCGTTGTCGGCGTTCTGTTTCACCGTGGAAGACAGTTGCTCCATCGACGCCGCGGTCTGCTGCAGTGCGCTGGCCTGGCTCTCGGTGCGCCCACTCAGGTCCTGGTTGCCATGGGCAATCTCGGTGCAGGCGACCTCCATGCTGGCCGTCGTACCACGGATCGACGCCACCACCGTGTCCATGCGGGCCAGCGTGGACTGCAGCACCGTGGCCAGCGGCGTGTCGACCCGGACTTGTGTGGCCTGCGCAAGCACGATGCCATCGTTCTGATCGACCGAACTCACCAGCTGCCCCAGCTCCGCCCCCTGGCGTCCCATGTGAGCCATCTTGATCGCGAGCAGCACTTCGAGCGCGGTCTGGATGACGACATAGATGGCATGGATCACGATGACACCGAAGTTCGGCTGCGACAGACAGTAGAGACCGAAGCCGGCCGCCTGCAGGCGGTCGAACAGCACGTGGTGCACGGCAAAGGTGACCGCCGAAAAGACGATGGGACGCCAGTCGCGGTAGACCAGCACCAGGGCCAGCGTGACGAATACACCGAAGTGGAATTCGATCATGCCGCGTGCCAGCTGGATGTGCAGGATGACGAAAAGCGTCTGGATCAGGGTCAGCCCCATGCTGGACAGGAACGTGCCTCGGCAGACCACATAGATCCCCAGAGCCAGCCCCACCAGGAGCGCGGACAGTCCCCAGGCCAGTCCGGCCTCGACGAAGGTCGAGCCCAGGATGACCGCGGCCAAGGCGCTGAGCCCGATGGACAGCAGCAGGACGCGATCCCCCAGCAAGGCCTGGGCGGATAAGTCATCGGCGTGGGAGGACGTGGCAATATGCATAAGGAAAAGCACCTTTTGGTGTGAACGAACAGCTCCCTGCTGCCTGACCTTGCGCCCCGCTCAGGGACACGGTCTATCTCGTCGAGCCTAAGCGGCGCGCCATGGGGTGTCAATGACTTTTGTCACGGACAAAGCCGCGATCCTATGGAGTCTTGACGCATGTGAAGAACAATCTGCCCTAGACAGGGGCAAGAAACTGCAAGGGAACTTTGCGCCGCCTCACCTTATCATTCCCGCCATGCGCGTATTTCTGGTGATCCTGATGATGGTCCTGCTGCCGCTGCGCGCCGGTCTGGGTGATGTCATGGCCATGGAACGGGTCGGACAACACACGCCTGCAGCAGACACGCACTCGGCTGCACGGCATGATTGCCACGAAGTCCAGCGGCACGACGCGGCGAGCCCCACGGACCCTCATGCATCCGCCGCCGTTTCCGATGACAGGACACAAGCCGAGCACGAATGCAGTGATTGCACGGTCTGTCACACGGCCGCGCTGCCCACCCTGCTGCCGTCCCCCGGCTTGGCCCGGGCCGACGGTGCGCCCCCTCAGGCACAGGTGCTGACACACGTCAACGCCGACCCCGCCCCCAGCCTCAAGCCCCCCATCGCCTGAGCCTCATGCCCGAGGTGCGTCCGCCAGGCGGCCCCAAGGCTGCTCGGAGACGGTGCCCTCGCGGTAGACCCCACGCGACACCGGGTCGTGCCGCAACCGCGGCACCACCTTGCACCGTGTCTCCCCTGGGCGGGCACGGCCTGCGAAGCCACATATCTGGAGTACACATCATGAAAACCACCATCATTCTTTGCGCCGCCCTGCTGGCCACGGTCCCAGCCTGGGCCCATGGCGACGCGTCACATGGCCATGCTGCGCATGGCACACACAAGGCGGCCCAACAGCAGCAAGCCTGGGGCATCGCCGGCGAGGCCCGCCAGGTCCAGCGCACCATCGCAATCACCATGGGCGACAACATGCGCTTCAGCCCCGAGCGCATCGAGGTCAAGCAGGGCGAGACGGTGCGCCTGCGCGTGCGCAACGGTGGCAAGCTGCTGCACGAGCTGGTCATCGGCACGCGCGAGACGCTCGCAGCGCATGCCGAGGCCATGCTCAAGAACCCCCAGATGAGCCATGACGAGGCCCACATGGTGCATGTCGACCCAGGCAAGACCGGCGAGATCGTCTGGACCTTCAACCGCGCGGGTGAGTTCGAGTTCGCCTGCCTGATCGCCGGCCACTTCCAGGCTGGCATGAAGGGCAGCATCACCGTCCGCCCCCACTGACACCGGAGCCCCACCATGCAACGACGTACCCTGCTCGCCAGCGCCGCAGTGCTGGCCCTCACCCCTCTGGCCATCACGGCGAACCCACGCCCGATGATCGAAGTCTGGAAGACGCCGACCTGCGGCTGCTGCAAGGACTGGATCCGCCACCTGGAGTCCGAGGGCTTTGCCGTCAAGTTCCACGACCTCCCGCAGGCGCGCAAGGACGAGCAGCGCCGCCGCCTCGGTCTGGCCGACAAGCACGGCTCCTGCCACACGGGTCTCGTCGGCGGCTATGTGCTCGAAGGCCATGTGCCGACGCGCGAGATCCACCGCCTGCTCAAGGAAAAACCCAAGGCCCTGGGCCTGGCCGTGCCCGGCATGCCCGTGGGCTCGCCGGGCATGGATGGCCCGGAGTACGGCGGCCACAAGGATCCCTACGAGGTGCTGCTGGTGCAGCGCGATGGCAGTGCGCGGGTCTACCAGGCCTACCGCTGACCGCTCTCAGAACAGGCTGCCCTGGCCTGCCGCCAGGCCAGGGCGGAACTGCGTGAGGTCCAGCGCAATGCGTTCGCGGTTCAGGCCCAGACGCGCGCAGGACTTGTGGAAGCGCTGCGCGATCAGATCGGCCCAGAGGCCGCTGCCGCGCATGCGCGTGGCCCAGTCGCTGTCGTAATCCTGCCCACCACGCATCTCGCGTATGCGCGCCATCACACGCGCCGCGCGCTGCGGGTAATGCAGCTGCAGCCACTGCTGGAAAACCTCGTTGAGCTCCCAGGGCAGACGCAGCACGGTGTAGAAGGCGCTGTGTGCGCCCGCCTCGGCGGCGGCGGCCAGCACCTGTTCCATGTCTTCGTTAATGAAAGGGATCTGCGGCGCCACGCTCACGCCCACGGGCACGCCGGCCTGGGCCAGGGTGCGGATGGTGCGCAGGCGGCGCTGCGGGGCGGCCGCGCGCGGCTCCAGCTGGCGCGCGAGTTCGCCGTCGAGCGTGGTGATGGTCACGTAGACCGCGGCCAGTTGATCGGCCGCCATGGGGGCGATCAGATCGAGGTCGCGCTCGACCCCGCTGGACTTGGTGACCAGCGCAAAGGGATGGCGCGCATCGCGCAGCACCTCGATGAGCGCGCGCGTGAGCCTGAGTTCGCGCTCCACAGGCTGGTAGCAGTCCGTCACCGTGCCGATGGCCAGGTGGCTGGGCTGGTAGCCGGGCGCGGCCAGCTCCTCGCACAGGCGCTCGGCCAGGCCACGCTTGGCGATGATCACGCGCTCGAAATCCAGCCCCGGCGACAGGCCCAGGTAACTGTGCGAGGGCCGTGCGTAGCAGTAGCTGCATCCATGCTCGCAACCCCGGTAGGGATTGATCGACAGATCGAAGGCGATGTCCGGCGAGTCGTTGCGCACCAGGGCGCTGCGGGCGTCTTCCCACCGGATTTCGGTCTGCCACGTCGGCAGCTCGGCTGACAAGGTCTCGTCCCAGGTTCCCCAGCCATCGTCATAGGCGGCACGCGCCTCACGCTCGAACCGATGCGCGTTGCGCGTGGCCGCGCCCCGGCCCTTGAGGGCCGACAGAGGGATCTTGAACTCACTCATGGCTGACGCTGAAAACTGTATATTAATACAGTCTATCCGAATCTTGGCTGCAAACCCGAGCGTGCGCAGCCGCCTTCCATCCGCTGCAGCGACCTTCCATCGACCACGTGCGTCGGGTGCGCCACAGAATGCCCCCACCCTCGGGCTTGCCGCACAAGCGCTCGCTATAGTGGATTGCATGAAAGCCGCCGCCCTGCGCGATGAACTCCAGGCCCATCCGGTCCGCTGGCTGGCGGGCGGCCTGTGTGCGCTGGCCCTGCTGGTCGCCGGTTGCAGCAGCGCGCCCAAGATCGGCGAAGCCGTGCCCAGCGGTCACACCGAATCCGGACAGGCCTCCTTCTACGGCAACGAATTCCACGGCCGCAAGACCGCCAACGGCGAACGTTTTGACCAAGGCAAGCTGACCGCAGCGCACCGCACCCTGCCCTTCGGCACGCGACTCAAGGTGACCAACACGCAGACCGGCAAGAGCGTCACCGTACGCGTGAACGACCGCGGCCCCTTTGTGAAGAGCCGCGTGATCGACCTCTCAAGCTCGGCCTTCAAGACCATCGCCAGCCTCAATGCCGGCGTGGTACCGGTCCGCATCCAGGTCATCGACTGAGGACTTATGAATAAATCTACTGCGTAACCCGATCGCGGCGTTGGGCGGTGCGCGCCATCCTCACGTACCTGAATTACGTTCCGGTGGCTGCGCTCCGTCCGCCTTGCGCTCGGGCTACTCGCTACGATTTCTTCACAAGTCCGGAGTTCTCTCCTCAGCGCTGCTTATCATCGGCGCATGTATGCTTTCCCCCTGCCCTATCCCGGCGCCATCACCGATGTGGCCGGCATCGACGTCGGCCATGACAGCGACATCCGGCGGCCCACGGGCTGCACCGTGGTGCTCGCGCGCGCGGGTGCCGTCGGCGGCGTCGACGTGCGTGGCGCCGCACCCGGCACGCGAGAGACCGATCTGCTGACCCCCGGCAACCTCGTGCAGCAGTTGCACGCCGTGCTGCTGGCCGGCGGCAGCGCCTGGGGCCTGGACGCAGCCGGCGGCGTGATGCACTGGCTGGAGCAGCAGGGTATCGGCCTGGACACGGGCCATGGCCTGGTGCCCATCGTGCCGGCGGCCGTGATCTTCGACCTGGGGGTGGGCGACGGCCGTATCCGTCCCGATGCCGAGGCGGGCTACCGCGCCTGTGCCGCAGCCAGCCGCGACGCACCCGCGCAGGGCAATGTGGGCGCCGGCAGCGGCGCACTGGTGGGCAAGCTGCTGGGGCAGGCGCGCGCCATGAAGGGCGGCGTGGGCACGGCCTCGGTCTCGGCCTCCGGTTTCACGGTTGGTGCGCTTGTGGTCTGCAATGCCGTGGGCGACGTGCTGGACCCGGCCACCGGCCGTGTGATCGCCGGCGCACGTACGGCCGACGGCCACGGCTTGCAGGACACACGCGCCGCGCTGCTCGCAGGTCATCGCCCGCAGCACGCGCTGGCGGCCGGTAAGAACACGACCATCGGCGTGATCGCCACTGACGCGGTGCTGGACCCCGCCCAGGCCCAGCGCCTGGCCCAGGTGGCCCATGACGGGCTGGCGCGCAGCATCAACCCCGTGCACACCCAGCTTGACGGCGACACGCTGTTCGCGCTGGGCACAGGCGCCAGCGGCCGCAACGCCGACATGCTGCTGCTGGCGACGCTGGCGGCCGAGGCCACGGCGCGTGCGGTGGTCAACGCCGTGCATGCCGCGCGCGGCCTCACCGTGGGCACGCAGCACTGGCCCGCCTGTCACGAGTTGGCCCGACGATGACGCACAAGCTCTCCCTGTGGCTGGCCCATCTGCGCGACCTGCTGGTGCCCGCCGCGCCCTTTGTACTGTTGGCCGCCGGCCTGCTGGCGCTGGCCTACTGGTGGCTGGACCCCATGCCGCCGCGCCGCGTCACGCTGGCCACCGGGCCGGTACAGAGCGCCTACGAGGCATGGGGCCAGCGCTACGCCCGACTGCTGGCCCAACAGGGCATCGAGGTGGTGCTGCGGCCCAGCCAGGGCTCGGCCGAGAACCTGGAACTGCTGCGCCGTGACGAGGTGGACCTGGGCTTTGTGCAGGGCGGCAGCGGCAGTGCCGACGAGGACGAGGAGCTCAGCGCACTGGGCAACCTCTTCGTCGAGCCGCTGTGGATCTTCTACCGCAGTGCGGGCGGGCGCCGGATCGACGGGCTGCGCGATCTGCAGCGCCTGCGCGTCAACGTGGGTACGGTGGGCAGCGGAGTGCCCGCGCTGATGCAGCAGCTGATCGAGGCCAACGGCCTGGACCCGCGACGCATGCAACTGCTGCAGCTCGAGCCCACGCCGACGGTGGTCGCACTGCTGGACGGGCGCATCGACGCGCTGGTGTTTGCCTCGGCGCCGGAGTCGCTGCTGGTACAGATGCTGCTCAAGACCCCGGGCATCGCCCTTATGGACCTGGCGCAAAGCGAAGCCTACGCACGACGCTTCCATTTCCTCAGCCCCGTCATCCTGCCGCGCGGCGTGGTGGACCTGGCCACCGACCTACCGCCACGCGATGTGCGCCTGGTGGCCACCACCACCACGCTGCTGGCCGGCCCCGGGGTGCACCCCGCGCTGCTGCAGCTTTTCTCCCAGGCCTCGCTGCGCCTGCACCGCGGCGCCGGCTGGTTCAACCGCGCGCGCAGCTACCCGAACGCAGATCTGGCCGGCTACCCGCTGGCGCGCGAGGCCGAGCGCACCTTGCGCAACGGCGTGCCTCTGTTGCAGCGCTACCTGCCCTTCAACCTGGCCAATCTGCTGGAGCGCATGTGGCTGGCCCTGGGCCTGATCATCGCCCTGCTGCTGCCGCTGGGCCGCATCGTGCCACCGCTCTATGAGTTCCGCGTGCGTTCACGCGTGTTCCGCTGGTATGCGCAGCTGCGGCAGATCGAGGAGCGGCTGCAGAGCGGCCAGGCCACGACCGATGCCCTGATGCGCGAGCTGGACGAACTGGAAATGCGGGTCGGTCGCATCCGCATCCCCTTGTCTTACGCCGACGAGCTCTACGCCCTGCGCCAGCACATCAGCATGGTGCGCGGCCGATTGACTTGAGCCAGTGTTCAGGCCGGCGGGTCGGCCTGGATGTCCATGTAGACGCTGTTGCGCATGGCCAGTTCGGCCACGGCGTCGAAAGCGCGGTCGACCACGGCGCCTTGCGACACCAGACGCAGCTGGTCCTGGGCCACGAGGCGGTCGAACATGCGTCGCGTCATCGAATGGTTGGCACCACTGCTGCTGGAGAACAGGCAGAGGCTGGCGTTGTCGCTGAGCCAGACGAGTTGCAGACGCACCCACTGCCCGCTGACCTGCAGTTCGATCCAGCTGCCGGGACGTAGCTGGTCGAGCGCCAGTTCGGCGGGCGCCATGAGCTCGAGCGGCGCCTGGTCGGTCGCCAAGTCCCGGTCCACGAGTCCCATGGGAACGGTGGCGGGAAACTCCGACGGAAAATCCGCGGGGACGGTGGCCGCGAAGTCGCCACCGCCAGCCTCCGCGCCACCGAGATCGTCCATGAA
>DNQP01000189.1:0-437 GCA_003500955.1 Curvibacter sp.
GGGATGGCCGTGTGCTGCACGGTCGTGTGGACGAGCCCAAGGGCGACCCGGGCAACACGCTCACGCGCCCCGAGCTCGAAGACAAGGCGCTGCGTCTCGCGCTCTACCACGGGGGTGCGAGCGAGGCCGAGATGCGCGCCGCCATGCAAAGTCTATGGGGCATCGCCACGCAAGCACAGGTGGGCCGCTTGTTGCCTTGAATGGGCTTCAAATCCCCAGGGTGTGTAGACCTTAGGGATGACCCGGCTTGTGGGTTGGGCCCGCGTAAACGACGATAGCGGCAAAGAAGAAATCCAGGGAGATTCCTGCCATCCACATCCACAAGACGACGAGACCCACCATGAACCTGAAACGCAGACTTTTCACCGCCGCCGCCGTGGCCTCCACCCTGGCCCTGGGCAGCAGTGCCGCCCTGGCCCAGGCCTATCCGGCCAAGC
>DNQP01000189.1:745-3355 GCA_003500955.1 Curvibacter sp.
GGCCCAGGCCTATCCGGCCAAGCCCATCTCCCTGGTCGTGCCCTTCGCCGCCGGTGGCCCCACCGACATCGTGGCGCGCACCCTGGCCGCCACCATGGCCAAGTCCCTGGGCCAGAGCGTCGTGGTCGAGAACAAGACCGGCGCGGGCGGCACCATCGCGGCCGGCTTCGTGATGAAGGCCCCGGCCGACGGCTACACCTTCCTGATCCATCACAACGGCATGGCCACCGCGCCGGCGCTGTATCGCAAGCTGGCCTACAACCCCGTGACCGACTTCGAGCACGTGGGCAACGTCGTGGACGTGCCCATGACCCTGCTGGCGCGCAAGGACATGGCGGCCAGGAACCTGGGTGAGCTCGTGAGCTACATCAAGGCCAATGCCGACAAGGTGAACCTGGCCAACGCCGGCCTGGGCGCCGTCTCGCATCTGTGCGGCACCTTGTTCCAGCAATCCATCGGCGTCAACCTGACCACCATCCCCTACCAGGGCACCGGCCCGGCCCTCAACGCGCTGCTCGGCAGCCAGGTGGATCTGCTGTGTGACCAGACGACCAACACCGTGCCCCACATCAAGGCCGGCACCGTCAAGCTCTACGGCGTGACGACCAAGCAGCGCATCAAGGCCCTGCCCGATGCGCCCACCATGGACGAAGGCGGCGTGAAGGACTTCGAGGTCATCATCTGGCACGGTGTCTACGCACCCAAGGGCACGCCCGCTCCCGTGCTGCAGAAGTTCGGTGACGCCCTGCGCGAAGCCCTCAAGGACCCGGCCTTTGTCCAGCGCATGGCCGACCTCGGTGGCGAGATCCCGCCGGCCGGTCGCCAGACCTCCGACGGTCAGCGTGCCTGGCTGGTGTCGGAAGTCGACAAGTGGGGCAAGGCCATCCGCGCGGCCGGCCAGTTCGCCGACTGAGCGGCGCCTGCGCTGCCGAGAACGCCGGGCTTGCCCGGCGTTTTTCATGACGCCTGCGTTCTTGACAGCCCCCGGCCTTTTCGCGAGCATCGTCCACTCTGCCCTCCGGACTGAACATGACCCAACTCGTCGTACGCCGCCTGCTCGTGGACATGGAAACGCCCCTGGCGCGCCACTGGTGCGACGGCGATGCCTTTCGCACGGCGCTGTTCAACGCGCTCTCCATGAGCTTTCCCGTCGGCGAGCAGTTCTTCATCGATGCGGTGCGCGATGGCTTCAAGGCCTTGCCGCCCGAGCAGCAGGAGCGCTTTCGCGCCGAGGTCCAGGGCTTCGTCGGTCAGGAGGCCACGCACCGCCGTCTGCACGCGCTTTACAACGGGCATCTCGAACGCCAGGGCCTGCAGAACCACTGGGGCCCGCGCGCGGCACAGCGCCTGCAGCTGCTGCAGGGCCTGGACCCGCGGCACGCGCTGGCCATCACCGCGGCCAACGAACATTTCACCGCCATCTTTGCCGACTGGTTGCTGCGCCATGCGCAGGTGCTGGGCCAGCAGGACGCGCGCCTGGCCACGCTCTGGCTCTGGCACAGCGCCGAGGAGTCCGAGCACCGCTGCACGGCCTTCGACCTCTACCGCGCGCTGGGCGGCAACGAATACTGGCGCCGCAAGTGGTTCCGCCGCGTCACCGTCTTCTTCCTTGGTGACCTGCTGCACCAGACCTGGCACAACCTGCGCCGCGACGGGACGCTCTGGCGCTGGCCCACCTGGAAGAGTGCCGCGTCCTTCCTCTTCGGCCGCCAGGGCCTGGTGCGGGGCACCTTCGGCCCCTGGCGCGACTACCGGCGTGCGGACTTCCATCCCGCACAGCACGATGCCCAGGCCGCGCGGCAGTGGCTGCAGGCGCACCAAGAGGCCTATGTGCCCGTGGGTGGCTGAGCGGCCAGAAGCAGGTTCAGAGCCAACGACAACGCCGGGCAAGCCCGGCGTTTCTCATGGGCGGGCGCGATCAGAGCGAGGACTGCAGCTCGCGCTCGGCCCGGTGCTCGGCGCGCACGAAGTTGGCCACGGCGATGACCAGCGAGATGACGAGGGCCAGCATGCCGATCAGCAGGGCCTTGAGGCTGGGCGCGGCCATGCCCAGCAGGGTGAAGAGCACGAAGGCGGCCAGCAGCGAAATCTTGAAGCGGAGCATGGGCTGTACGGGCGGGGTGCCGGAAGAACAAGGCTGCAGATTCTCCCGGCACAGGCGATGCGCGGCAAGGCGCTTTCCGTATCAACCGTAACCAGGCGTATGCGCTGGGGCCACGCTGGGCCGATTCAGCCTGCCGCACGCGTGGCGGCGAACTTCTGTTCCATCTCGCGCCGCATGGTCCGGCGCAGCACAGCGGCCGCGTGGCGGCGTTGCTCCTCGGGCGTGCCCGGCTGCCAGGGTGGTACGGGCGTGGGCTTGCCCGCATCGTCCACCGCGATCATGGTGAAGAAGCAGCTGTTGACGTGACGCACCGCCTGGGTCCGGATGTCCTCGGCGATCACCTTGATGCCGATCTCCATCGACGAGCTGCCCGTGTGGTTGACCGACGCGAGAAAGGTCACCAGCTCGCCGACCTGGATGGGCTGGCGGAACATCACCTGGTCCACGCTCAGCGTCACCACATAGCGCCCGGCGTAGCGGCTGGCGCAGGCATAGGCCACCTGGTC
>DNQP01000189.1:3659-5681 GCA_003500955.1 Curvibacter sp.
TGGCGCAGGCATAGGCCACCTGGTCGAGCAGCTTGAGGATGGTGCCCCCGTGCACCTTGCCGGAGAAGTTGGCGGTGTCGGGGGTCATGAGCACGGTCATGCTCAGTTGGTGCGAGGGCAGGTCCATGGGTCTTCCGGCGTGGGCAAGGCCCGGATTCTCGCTCAGCCGCGTGTCAGGGCGCGCCGGCCTGGCGCGCGTCCTCCACCAGCAGGTCCACCAGCTCGCGCGCATAGGCAGGCAGCGCGTCCAGGCTGCGCACCACGATCTGCATCGCGCGCTCGGCCCAGGGATCGGCCAAGGGCACGATGGCGATGGCCATGGTCTGTGCGTGCCGGTGCGCGGCCGAGCCCGGCAGGATGGCCACGCCCACCGAGGCCTCCACCATGCGGCAGGCCGCCTCGAAGTTGCTGACCTGGATGCGCTGCTGCATGGGCCGGTGCAGCCCCTCGCAGATCTGCTGCAGGAAGGCGCGGATGGCGCTGCTCTCGGCCAGGCCCACGTGGTCATAGTCCAGCGTGTCGGCAAAGGCGATGCTGGCGCTGCCGGCCAGCGCATGGCCGCGCGGCACGACGAGCACCAGGCGGTCGCGCCGGTAGGGCAGCACCTGCAGGTTCTCGGTGCGCACCAGGCCGGCCACGATGCCGATGTCGGTCTGCCCCTCGGAGACCGCGCGCACGATGTCGTGGCTCAGCCGCTCCTGCAGGTCCACGTTCACGTCCGGGTGGGCCAGCAGGTAGGCGCGCAGCACCGGCGGCAGGAACTCGCCCAGGGCCGTGGTGTTGGCGTGCACGCGCAGGTGGCCGCGGATGCCGCGCGCGTACTCGCGCAGATCGGCGCGCAGGTGCTCCAGCTGGCCCAGCACCAGGCGCGCGTGGTGCACCAGGGCCTGGCCCGGCGGCGTCAGCGTCACGCCCTGGGAGCTGCGGTGCAGCAGCTGCACGCCCAGGCTCTCCTCCAGGTTCTTGATGCGGGTGCTCGCGGCCGGGGCCGACATGTGCGCCGCCTCGGCGCCCTTGGTCAGGCTGTCGGCTTCGGCAATCCGCACCATCAGGCGCAGGTCGACCAGATCAAAGGGAATGGACATGGATGGCTGGCAGTAAGCGGCAGATGCCGCAGGAAAGCCGGTGGATCGCCCCGCCAGCCCGCGAACTGCCCAAATGATACCCGCCGACCCCGAAAACTCGATTTCATACTTTTTGTTTTCAATTTACGCATTATTTTTTGATTAATGCTGGGGAAAGTATCAAATAAAGTTCAGGCATGGACAAAACTCGCGCCAGTGCCGCCTCTGCGACCAAACAGCCGCCCCAGGCCGTGCTGTTTGACGCCTATGGCACGCTGTTCGACGTCTACAGCGTCGGCCTGGTGGCGGAGCAGCTCTTCCCCGGCCAGGGCCAGGCCCTGGGCCAGCTCTGGCGCGACAAGCAGATCGAATACACGCGCCTGGTCACCACCAGCAATGGCGGCGCCCATTACCAGCCCTTCTGGCAGCTCACCCAGGCCGGCCTGCGCTACGCCGCCAAGCGTCTCAAGCTCAAGCTCACGCCCGAGGCCGAGCTCCAGCTCATGAACCAGTACCGGCACCTGAGCGCCTTCCCCGAGAACCGGGACGTGCTGCAGGCGCTCAAGGCCCGCGGCATCCGCACCGGCATTCTTTCCAACGGCGACCCCGAGATGCTGGGCATCGCCGTGCGCAGCGCAGGCCTGGACGGCCTGCTGGACCACGTGATCAGCGTGGACACCGTGCGCAAGTACAAGACCCACCCCGAGGCCTATGCGCTCGGCGAGCAGGCGACGGGCCTGCGCGCCGCGCAGATCGCCTTCGTCAGCAGCAACAGCTGGGACGCCTTGGCCGCCACCTGGTACGGCTACCAGACCCTGTGGGTCAACCGCTACGCGCTGCCCTTCGAGGAGCTGGGCACCCAGCCCACGCGCACGGGCAGCACGCTCACGG
The DNA here is from genome assembly GCA_003500955.1 of Curvibacter sp. Lineage (GTDB taxonomy): Bacteria > Pseudomonadota > Gammaproteobacteria > Burkholderiales > Burkholderiaceae_C > Hylemonella. Next base: position 5,615 of record DNQP01000189.1, read on the forward strand.
CCGTGCTGGAATTCTTTCCGGCCACCGCTTGAACCGTTTTCAAAACTTGGAGGAGTAAGACCATGAC
>DNQP01000295.1 GCA_003500955.1 Curvibacter sp.
GAAGTGCTGGAACACCATGCCCACGCGGCTGCGCAGCTTGGGCAGATCGGTCTTGGGATCGTGCAGGGGCACGCCGTCCACGAAAATTTCGCCCTGCTGGATGGGCTCCAGGCCGTTGACGGTCTTGATCAGCGTGGACTTGCCCGAGCCCGAGGGGCCACAGACCACCACCACATCACCCTTGGCGATGTTGACCGAGCAGTTGTTGAGCACCTGTACCGGGCCATACCACTTGGATACGTTCTTGATTTCAATCATGGTCTTCTCCGACTCGATTCTCAGCGCACGATGGCGATCTTGGCCTGCAGGCGCTTGACGCTCCAGGACAGGGCAAAACAGATCACGAAATACACGACGGCGGCCAGCAGGTAGGCTTCCTCGGGCCGGCCGTAGATCTTGCCGGCGTTGGTGAACCCCTTGAGCAGGTCGTAGGCGCCGATGGCGTAGACCAGCGAGGTGTCCTGGAACAGGATGATGGTCTGCGTCAGCAGCACCGGCAGCATGTTGCGGAAAGCCTGGGGCAGCACCACCAGGCGCATGTTCTGCGCATAGCTCATCCCCAGGGCCTGGCCCGCATAGACCTGGCCACGCGGGATGGACTGGATGCCCGCGCGCATGATCTCGCTGAAATAGGCCGCCTCGAAGGCGATGAAGGTGATGATGGCCGAGACCTCGGCGCCGATGGGCTTGCCGATCATGAAGGGGATCAGCAGGAAGAACCAGAGGATCACCATCACCAGCGGGATGGAGCGCATGCCGTTGACGTAGATCGCGGCAGGCACGTCCAGCCACTTGCGCCCGGACAGGCGCATGAGCGCCAACAGGGTGCCGAAGAAGATGCCGCCGGCCGTGGCGATCAGCGTGAGCTTGACGCTGAACCACAGCCCCCCGAGGACGAACTTGCTGATGATGTCCCAGCTGAGGAAGGACAGATCGAGATTCATCTCAATGCCCTCCCCCGGTGCCGCCGGCGACGATGAAGCCCGGCACCTGCACCTTCTTCTCGACAAAGGCGAAGACGCGGTTGACCGCGAAGGCGGAGACCATGTAGAGCGCGGTCACCGCCAGGTAGACCTCGATGCCGCGCGAGGTCTCTTCCTGCGCCTGCATGGCGAACATGGTGAGCTCGGCGATGGACACGGCGAACGCTACCGAGGAGTTTTTGAGCAGGTTCATGGACTCGCTGGTCAGCGGCGGCAGGATGATGCGAAATGCCATGGGCAGGATGACATAGCGGTAGGCCTGGGCATCGGTGAAGCCCATGGCCAGGGCCGCGTAGCGCTGCCCGCGTGGCAGGGCCTGGATGCCCGCACGCACCTGCTCCGCAATCCGCGCCGAGGTGAAGAAGCCCAGGCCGAAGACCACGAGCACGAAGCCCGGTACCTGCTGGAAGACCGGGAAGATCTTGGGCACGACGAAGTACCAGAGGAAGATCTGCACCAGCAGCGGGATGTTGCGGAACAGCTCCACCCAGATCGTGGCCAGGCGGACCAGCCAGCGGCTGCCCGGCAAGGTGCGCAGCGTGCCCATGAGCGCGCCCATGAGCATGGCCACCACCCAGGAACAGCCGGCCACCGCGAGTGTCCAGCCCCAGGCGTCGATCATCCATTCGAGGTAGGTACGGCCGCTGCCGTCGTCATTGAGGAAGACCTGCCAGTCCCAGTTCATGTGTCGTCTCCGTCGATCCGCCTGTCACGGCAAGCAAAAACCCCGCCCGGGTGCGAACCGGAGCGGGGCGCTGCCGAGTGGACGGATACCGCCTTATTTCTTGGCGTAGTCTTCCATGGGCTTGTCGTTGGGCGTGGCCCAGGCACCCTTGGTGCTGTCGCTCAGGGCCAGGCCGACCTTGACGTTCTTGGGCGGGATGGGCTGCAGGAACCACTTGTCGTAGATCTTGGCCATCTCGCCGGACTTCATCAGCTCCATGAGCGTGTCGTCGGCCACCTTCTTGAAGGCAGGGTCGTCCTTGCGCAGCATGATGGCGATGGGCTCGACCGACAGCACTTCGCCCACGATCTTGAAGTCGGCCGGGTTCTTGGCGTTGGCAATGTTGCCGGCCAGGATGGAGCCGTCCATCACGAAGGCATCGGCGCGGCCGGACTCGAGCAGCAGGAAGCTGTCGGCATGGTCCTTGCCGTAAATCTCGTTGAAGTTGATGCCCTGGGCACGCTCGTTACGGCGCAGCGTCTGCACCGAGGTGGTGCCCGTGGTCGTGGCCACGTTCTTGCCGTTGAGCTGGGTGATCGAGGTGATGCCCGAATTGGCCTTGACGGCGATGCGCACTTCTTCCACGTAGGTCGTCACGGCGAAGGCCACATCCTTCTGGCGCGTGGCGTTGTTGGTGGTGGAGCCGCACTCGATGTCCACGGTGCCGTTCTGCGTCAGCGGGATGCGGTTCTGCGAGGTCACCGACTGGTACTTCACATCCAGCTTCCTGCCCACGGCCTTCTCGACATTGGCGATGATGCGCTGGCAGAGTTCCACATGGAAGCCGGCGTATTTGCCGTCACCCAGGGTGTAGGACAGGGCGCCGGAGGAGTCGCGTACCCCCATGGTGATGCTGCCAGAGGCCTTGACCTTGGCCAGGGTATCGGCCTGGGCGCCCACGGCGATGGCGGCGAGTGCGAGGGCCAACAGATGCTTCTTCATGCGTTGCTCCTTGTTCGGAATAAAAGACAGACCGCGAGTATCCAGCAAAAGCCATGCCGGAAGCCGCCCTGTGGGGACATTAAAGAACGTCGGGCGTCGTTTTGGCAAGACAGGGCTACCCTGAGTCCGCCCCCGCCAGAAAACTCCACAAGGCCTGGGCTGTGCGCTTGGGCACTTGCCGACCCTGGGGTTTTTCCCGGTACAGGCGCATGTCCATGGTGATCTGCAAGCCAGCCAGCGCCGCCGGCGCCGCGCCGACCAGACGCCCGGCGCGCAGTTCCTGCCGCACCGCGCTGTGCGGCAGAAAAGCCAGACCATGGCCTTCGAGCGCCATGGCCTTGAGGCCTTCGGCCATATCGGTCTCGTAGACCCGGTCCAGGTGGATGGCCGTGCCCGTCTGCTTCAGCATGAAATCGACCACCTGCCCCAGGTACGCGCCCGGCGCGTAACCCAGATAAGGCAGCGGCTGCTCCGGTCGTCCTGGCAGGGGGAAGATGGGCTGCCCCTGCGCATCGGGCCGGCAATAGGGCGCAATGCTCTCCTGGCCCAGGCTCACCATCTCATAGCGCTCGGCATCGAGCGGGAAAGGATGGGCGGCATGGTGGTAGGCGAGCAGCAGATCGCAGCTGCCTTCGGTCAGACGGACCACCGCGTCATGCACATTGAGGGCGATCAGCCGGCTCTTGAAGGGCCCGAACTTCTCGCGCAGCGCCGAGACCCAGGCCGGGAAAAACGTGAAGGCCAGGGTGTGGGGCACGGCGAACTCGATCACGTCCTCGCCCGCTGCCGTGTGGCTGCGCAGCATGGCGCGGGTGTGCTGCAAGGCTTCGAGCAGCTCCAGGGCCTGGCCGTAGAGCGTTTCGCCCGCTGGCGTGAGCCGGGTGGGATAGGCGCTGCGGTCCACCAGATCGGTGCCGGCCCAGGCCTCGAGCGACTGGATGCGGCGCGAGAAGGCCGGTTGCGTGACGTGGCGCAGCTGGGCCGAACGGCTGAAGCTGCGCGTCTCGGCCAGACTCACGAAGTCCTCAAGCCACTTGGTCTCCATGGCGGCGATTATGCGCAGGCCTCAGGCCGTGACGGTGCGGTTGCGCCCGGCCTGCTTGGCCCGGTACAGCGCCTGGTCGGCGCGCTCGATCACGGTGTCGATCGGCTGCCCGGCTTCGCAGGCCGCGAGCCCGGCGGAGAAGGTCAGACGGACACCGGGCGCGATGTCAGCCAGCGTGACACCGGCCAAGCCGGCACGCATGCGTTCCACGCAACGCAGGGCCTCGTCCGGCGCGGTGGCCGGCAACATGAGCAGAAATTCCTCACCGCCCCAACGCGCCAGCACATCCGACCCCCGCAGGCTGGGCTGCACGGCGGCGGCGAAGGCGCGCAGCGCCGTGTCGCCCGCCTGGTGGCCATAGCTGTCGTTGATGCGCTTGAAGTGGTCCAGATCCAGCAGGACCAGGGTCATGATCTGGCCGCTGCGCCCCTGGCGCGCCTGTTCGGCGGCGAGCAGCTCGCCCATATGTCGACGGTTGACCAGGCCGGTCAGCTCGTCCTGCGTGGCCAGCTGCCGGATCTGGGCCAGCGAAGCCTCGAGCTCGGCCTTCTGTTCGTGCAGGCGCTGCCGCAAGGCCCCCATGCGCACCGAGAGCGCCGAGATCCCCAGCAGCACGATCAGGCTGAAGGCCAGATGCAGCACCTCGACCTGGCCCGGATAACGCAGGGGATCGGTGTGACTTTTCCAGCCCATGACGGCCGCCAGTCCAGCGAGCGAGATGGCGGCCAGCAGCCGCGCTTGGGCGACCGTGAGGCTGAACATGCCGTAGGCGAGGATCAGCACCAGGATGGCCAACAGCGCGCCGCGCGCCGGGCCGGTGATCGCGTAGCCCCAGACGGTGCCCAGCACGCCGTGCAGGGTCTGCCAGAGTGTCAGCGAGGGATCGTCAGGCCAGAGCCGTTCGCTGAGGCGGCTGCGCACCAGGCCGTAGAAGCACAGCGAACCGCCCAGACAGTAGGCAATCAGCCAGGCCGAGGCCAGCGGATCGATGAAGCCGAGCAGGACCTCCGCGTGCTGCAGCAACACGAACAACAGGAACAGACCCATCGTGAGCAGCGTCATGGCCGCGCGCACGCGCCAGATGCCGGTCTGCGGCTCCCCCAGCAGAATGTCGGTGATCTTCAACGTGCTGTCCCCGCGTGGCGCCGGTCCGAACCGGCGCTATTGTTGTCGGCACAGCATACCCCAGACGGACGCAAGCGCCCTGCGGACTTCCCCTGCCCCGCCGGGCGCACGCTCAGTCGGACTTCTGCTGCAACGCCCACATACGGGCGTAGACGCCGCCGCGGGCGAGCAGTTCGGCGTGCGGACCGCGTTCAACGATGCGGCCGCCCTCCATGACCAGGATCTCGTGGGCATCGACCACGGTCGAGAGCCGATGGGCGATCACCAGTGCCGTCTTGCCCTGGGCCACGCTGCGCAGCTCGGCCTGGATGGCGCGCTCGTTGGCCGAATCCAGCGCCGACGTGGCCTCGTCGAAGATCAGGATGGGCGGGTTCTTGAGCAGGGTGCGCGCAATCGCCACGCGCTGCTTCTCGCCGCCCG
>DNQP01000219.1:0-30408 GCA_003500955.1 Curvibacter sp.
TCGCCCTTGGGCTCGTCCACGCGACCGTGCAGCACACGGCCATCCCTCGTGTCCACCCGCACCTTGCCGATCCAGCGCGCCGGGTAGGCACCGTCCACTTCGGGGTCGAGTTCCATCACCACCTTGTCATGGAAGGCCGTGACCTCGCCTGACTTGAAGCTCGTATCGAATTCCGTGAGGCCCGCGCGGCCCAGCACGGCCACGAGACCGAGCACCGTGCCCATGCTGAACTTGCTCTGGTGCACGGTCTGTGGATCGGTCACGGGGCCAAGCACATCGATGGCACCCTGGTGCACGAGCGCCGTGACGCGCTTCACGTCGCCAGCCTTGAGCCCGTGCTGTTGCAGCACCTGCTGCAGTGCATCGGCCGCGGGATGCGTGTGACGGCAGGAGGCGTGGAACTTGAACGAGGTCTCGGCCGTGGCCCAGCGTGTGCCCAGGCCGTCGGTGAGCTTTTTCTCATCGGCGTCGCTGGACATGCCGGCCGCCAGGCCCTGCGGGCCTTCGAGTATGCGGCGCGCGCCGGTGAAGCCTTGCTGCGCGAGATAAGCCGCCGTGAGACCCGCGCCGGCAGCGTGCGCCGTGTGCAGTTGCTTGGAATCGGCCGCATCGCGCAGAAATTCCCAGAGACCTGCCGATTGCGTGCCGGCCGAGCCGAAGGCGTGCAGCATCTGCTCGGGCGTGAGTTTCAGCAGATGGCCCACGGCCGCCGCCGCGGCCAGCGTGCCGGCCGTGCCCGTGGTGTGGAAGATCTTGTAGTGCGAACGGCCAAGGAATTCACCGACGCGGATGCCGACCTCGTAACCAGCCACGCAGGCGGTGAGCAGCTCCTGGCCACTGCGGCCCAGCGCCTGTGCCACCGCGAGCGCGGGCGGGAACACCACGGTGGCCGGGTGAAAGACCGAGCCGTTGTGCACATCGTCCTGCTCGGCCACGTGCGAAGCCGCGGCATTGGCCATGGCGGCCAGCAGCGGGCTGCTGGTGCGGCGGTGGATCAGGATCTCGCTCGGGCCGTCCTGCGGCCCCATGCTTTCGACGAAGGCGGCCAGGATCTCGACGGCGCGCGCGTTCTTGCCTGCGAGGGCCGAGCCGAACCAGTCGAGCAGCAGGTCTTCGGTGCGGCGGATGACGGGTTCGGGGATGGTCTCAAACTTCAAGGTGGCCGCGAATTCGGCCAGAACCTGGGTGGAGGATGCAGACATGTTCAGATCGCCTTGTCGGTCTTGAGTTGTTGGACGTCCGCGTCGCTGTAGCCCAGCTCGCGCAGGATGCACGCGCTGTGCTGGCCCACGGCGGGGACGGCGTCCATGCGCACGTCGGCGGCGTCGGGGGCACCTGGCGGCAACAAAGCCGGCACCAGGCCCGCGGGCGTGTCCACCTGCACCCAGCGCTTGCGTGCCGCGAGCTGCGGGTGTGACCAGAGGTCGGCCATGGTGTTGACCTGGGCGTTGGCGATGCCCGCGGCCTCCAGCCGCTCGATCACCTCGGCCGCATCGAGCCGGCTGAAAGCGGCCTCGATCAGCGCCTTAACCTCGGCACGGGCGGCCGAGCGCTTAGCGTTGGCGTCGAAGCGCGGATCGGTGGCCAGCGCCGGCTGCTGTAGCACCTGGGCGCAGAACACGGCCCACTCGCGTTCGTTCTGCAGGCCCAGCATCACGCTCTTGCCGTCGCCGGCGAGGAAGGGGCCGTAGGGATAGATGGTGGCGTGCGAGGCGCCCGCGCGTGGGGGCGGCGAAGCGCCCTCGTAAGCGTAGTACAAGGGGAAGCTCATCCACTCGGCCATGCTCTCGAGCATGGAGACGTCGATGCGCCGGCCCTTGCCGGTGCGACCACGCTCGATCAGCGCGGTGAGGATGTTGCTGTAGGCGTACATGCCGGCGGCGATGTCGGCGATGGAGCAGCCGGCCTTGGACGGTTCCTCCGGCGTGCCGGTGATGGAGAGAAAGCCCGATTCGCTCTGGATCAGCAGGTCGTAGGCCTTCTTGTCGCGATAGGGGCCGCTATCGCCATAACCCGAGATGTCGCAGACGATGAGCCGCGGGTACTTCGCATGCAAGGCCTCGAAGGACAGGCCCATGCGGGCGGCCGCGCCCGGTGCCAGGTTCTGCACCAGCACATCGGCCTGCGCGAGCAGCTTGTCCATGATCTCGCCGGCCTGGGCGTGCTTGAGATCGAGCGCCAGGCTTTCCTTGGAGCGGTTGGTCCAGGTGAAGTGCGAGGACAGACCCTTGACGCGGCTGTCGTAGCCGCGCGCGAAGTCGCCCACCTCGGGCCGCTCGACCTTGATGACGCGTGCGCCCTGGTCGGCGAGCTGGCGCGAGCAGAAGGGCGCGGCGATCGCGTGCTCGAGCGCGACGACGGTGATGCCTTGCAGTGGTTTCATTTCTTACTTTCAGTCATTGGGGCGCTGGCTCCGCACGTAGGGGACCGTCGTGTCCTGCCGAAGTGGAGAGTGCCGGGGGGCTCAGAGGCGCTGCGCTTTGCCACATCGCCCCCCAGCACTCTCCACTTCGGCGAAGGGATGCACACCAGGTAGGGGACGACCACAAAACCGCTGGGGCAGGGGTGGGCGCGGGGCCGATGTGGCAAAGCGCAGCGCCTCTGAGGCTCCGTGTCTGCCCCTGTCTCAGCGCGCGTACCCAAGCCGGTGCGGTAGCTCACTGCCAAGGAGAGAACCTCAGAAGGAACGGGGCAATCCCAGCACATGCTCGGCGACGTAGGAAAAGATCATGTTGGTCGAGATTGGCGCCACCTGGTAGAGCCGCGTCTCGCGGAACTTGCGTTCGATGTCGTATTCGCAGGCGAAGCCGAAGCCGCCATGGGTCTGCAGGCAGACGTTGGCCGCTTCCCAGCTGGCCTTGGCCGCCAGGTACTTGGCCATGTTCGCCTCGGCCCCGGCGTTCTGGTGCGCGTCGATCTTCTCGCAGGCCTTCCAGCGCATGAGGTTGGCGGCCTCGAGTTCGATGTAGGCCTCGGCGATGGGGAACTGCACGCCCTGGTTCTGGCCGATGGGGCGGCCGAAGACCACACGCTCGCCGGCGTACTTGCGCGCGCGGTCGATGAACCAGTAGCCGTCGCCGATGCACTCGGCCGCGATCAGCGTGCGCTCGGCGTTGAGGCCGTCGAGCAGGGTCTTGAAGCCCTTGCCCTCTTCACCGAGCAGCGCATCCTCGGGGATCTCGAGGTTGTCGAAGAAGAGTTCGTTGGTCTCGTGGTTGACCATGTTGAGGATGGGGCGCACCGTGAGACCGTGGCCCACGGCCTGGTGCAGGTCCACAAGGAAGCAGGACAGGCCCTCGGAACGTTTCTTCACCTGATCCGCCGGCGTGGTGCGCGCCAGCAGGATCATGAGGTCGCTGTGCTGGATGCGCGAGATCCAGACCTTCTGGCCGTTGATGACCCAGCGGCCATCCTTCTTGACGGCGGTGGTCTTGAGCTTGGTGGTGTCGCTGCCGGTGGTGGGTTCGGTCACACCCATGGACTGGATGCGCAGCTCGCCCGCGGCGATCTTGGGCAGGAACTGTTCTTTCTGCTTCTGCGAACCGCTGCGCACGATGGCGTTCATCACATACATCTGGCCGTGGCAGGCGCCGGAGTTGCCGCCCGAGCGGTTGATCTCTTCCATGATGACCGAGGCCTCGGCCATGGACAGGCCCGAGCCGCCGTATTCCTGCGGAATCAGCGCGGCCATCCAGCCGGCCTTGGTGAGGGCGTCGACGAATTCCTCGGGATAGGCGCGCTGTTCGTCGATCTTGCGGTGGTATTCGTCCGGGAACTGGGCGCAGAGGTCGCGCACGGCGTCGCGGATGTCCTGGTAGGGGTCGGTCGTGTTCATATTCAGAAAGTCGTGAGTGTGTGTCCGTTCGGCCTGAGCCTGTCGAAGGCCCGCAGCGTTTCGACAGGCTCAACGCGAACGGAAGTCCTATTCGATCTCAGCGGTGGCCTGCATGGTGAGCCAGCCCTCGTGGTCGCGGCCCCAGAGCGTGACGGTGTGGCCCTCGCGCTTGCCGCAGACCGTGAAGGGATGGATGTCGAAGGTGGGACGCACGGCCTTGAAGCTGAAGCGTTTCACCACCGCATCGGGCAGGTTCCGGCGCAGCAGGTCCATGAGCAGCGTCGCGATCAGCGGGCCATGCACGATGAGGCCGGGGTAGCCCTCGACGCCGGTGACGTAGCTGCGGTCGTAGTGGATGCGGTGGCCGTTGAAGGTCAGCGCCGAGTAGCGGAAGAGCAGCACGGGGTCGGGCACGATCTCGCGGCGGAACTGCTCGTCGCGCGGCGCGGGCGTCGGTGCGGGCTGGGGCGCATCGGGTGCCGGTGCATCGCGGTAGACGATGTCGTGTTCCTCGGCCAAAGCCAGCCCCTGGGCGTTCGAGAATTCATGGCGCACACAGACGAAGACCAGGGACCCCGTGCGGCCCTCCTTGACCGTCACGTCTTTGATCGTCGAGACACGTGTGACGTGCTCGCCCACGCGCAGCGGCTGCAGGAAGTCGAGCCGCCCCCCCGCCCACATGCGCCGCGGCAGGGGCACGGGCGGCAGGAAGCCGCCCCGTTTGGCGTGGCCGTCCTCACCGATCTCGCTGTGGCGGGTGAGCGGCGTGAAGTAGAGCCAGTGCCACAGCGGGGGCAGCGCGGTGCCGGGCTCGGGCGCGGGGTCGTCGCGGTCCAGCGTGGCCGAGAGGGCGGCGATGGGCGTGGGGTTGAGCTGGTCCTGGCGGCTTTCGCTGCGGCCGATCCAGGCGCGCAGGCCATCCAGGGCCAGGGGGTCGGAGGGGCTGTTCATGCCGCCGATGATCGGCCATCACGACCGGCAGGGCCATTTGTATTTGACCAAGACAGCGTTCAGCCCAGCCTAACGCTCACGGTATCCTCGATCAAGGCCCTTGATTCGCTACTTTTTTGTCCATAATGAAGGCCATGGACAAGCTCAAGCAGATGGAATCCTTCGTTTCGGTGGCCACGCGCGGCAGCCTGACGGCTGCAGCACACGCCGAAGGCGTGGCGCCGGCCATCATGGGCCGGCGGCTGGACGCGCTGGAGGAGCGCCTGGGCGTCAAGCTGCTGGTACGCACCACGCGGCGCATCAGCCTGACGCATGAAGGCAGTGCCTTTCTGGAGGATTGCCAGCGCCTGCTGACCGACATCGCCAATGCCGAGGCCAGTGTCTCGGCCGGCGGCGTCAAGGCCAGCGGCCATCTGCGCATCACGGCGCCGGCAGGCTTCGGCCGCCGCCACGTCGCCCCCCTGGTGCCGAGGTTTCGTGAGCTGCATGCCGACGTGACCATCTCGCTCAACCTCAGCGACCGCGTGGTGGACATCGCCGGTGAAGGTTATGACTGCGCGGTGCGCGTGGGCGACATGCCCGACTCCTCCCTGGTCAGCGTGCGCATGGCCGACAACCGCCGCCTCTGTGTGGCCACACCGGAGTACCTGAAGCGCCACGGCCGGCCGGAGACGCCGCAGGATCTGGCGCGCTTCGACTGCCTGGTGCTGTCCAGCGACGCCTCCCAGACCCGGGGCTGGGCGTTCAGTGTTCCCAAGGAGGGCGGCACCGAGGTGATCCACTACCGCCCCAACGGCCCCATGGACTGCTCCGACGGCCAGGTGCTGCACAACTGGTGTCTGGGCGGCTACGGCATCGCCTGGCGCAGCACCTGGGAGGTGGAGGAGGAGATCGCCGAAGGCCGGCTCGTCGCGGTGCTGGAGGAATTTGCCGCACCGCCCAATGGCATCTACGCGGTGTTTCCGCAGCGCAAGCACCTGCCGCTGCGCGTGCGTCTGTGGGTGGACTTTCTCAAGCACCACTACGGCCAGCCGGGCTTCTGGCAGACCCGGCGCTGAAAAACACAAGCCCCGTGCGCTCTCGCACACGGGGCCTGCGCGGGGCAAGACCCGCTTACTTTTTCGGGGCGGCTGCGGCCTTCTCGTCAGCCATGCACTTCTTGATGTGGCTGTTCTTGGCGGCACCCGCCAGCTTCTTGTCGGCAGCGGATTTCTCGCAAGCCGGGCTCGTGGCCGCGGCATCCGCGGGCTTGGCCTTGAGGCAGTCGCTCATGAAGGCCTTGCGCTCGTCGCCCTTCTTGTCACCGGCCGCCTTGTTGCAGCTGGCCATCTTGCTCTGCTGGGCCGAGGGCTCCTTCTTGTCATCGGCGTGCGCTGCGCCGAAGCCCAGGGCCAGACCGAGGGCGAGCAGGGGAAGCAGTTTTTTCATGGTGTCTCCTCAATGGAAGCGGATGAAGGTGGATTGAATTCCGTCAGGGATTCCAGCATACAACGACAGGGGCGTCCATCCGGCTGACAAACGGTTACCCGGCCCCGCCCGCGTGCCCGGTCGCCCCGGGACCCGGTCAGTAGAATCGGGGCCATGTTGTCTGTCAAAAATGAGCTGCTCCAGACCCTCGGCATCGTGCTGGAGCAGTTGCTGCCCGGCGCCGGTGCCAAGGCGGCCTTCGAGAACCCCAAACTGGCCGAACACGGCGACCTGGCCATCAATGCGGCCATGCAACTGGCCAAGCCGCTCAAACAGCCCCCGCGCCAGGTGGCCGAGAGCCTGCGCAGCGCCCTGCTCGCCACCCCGGCCTTCTCGACCTGGGTCGAGGCGGTGGAGATCGCCGGCCCCGGCTTCATCAACATCCGCCTCAAACCCGCTGCCAAGCAGCAGGTCGTGCGCGAAGTGCTTGCACAAGGTGCGAAATACGGCCACCGAACGCCCAAGGGCCAGCGCATGATGGTCGAGTTCGTCTCGGCCAACCCCACGGGCCCGCTGCACGTGGGCCACGGCCGCCAGGGTGCCCTGGGTGATGCGATCTGCAATCTCTACGCCACCCAGGGCTGGGAGGTCTACCGCGAGTTCTATTACAACGACGCCGGCGTCCAGATCAACACCCTGGCCCACAGCGTGCAATTGCGCGCCAAGGGTTTCAAGCCTGGTGATCCCGAGTGGCCCAGTGGTGAGAATGCCGCCGCCTACAACGGCGACTACATCGCCGACATCGCGGCCGACTTCATGGCGAAGAAGTCGGTCAAGTCCGACGACCGCGAGTACACGGCCAGCGGCGACGTCAACGACCTCGACGGCATGCGCCTCTTTGCCGTGGCCTACCTGCGCCACGAGCAGGACCTGGACCTGCAGGCCTTCGCGGTGAAGTTCGACAACTACTACCTCGAGTCCAGCCTCTACACCAGCGGCAAGGTCGACGCGGCCGTGCAAAAGCTGCGCGAAGCCGGCAAGACCTACGAGCAGGACGGTGCGCTGTGGCTCAAGTCCACCGACTACGGTGACGACAAGGATCGCGTCATGCGCAAGGGCGACGGCACCTACACCTACTTCGTGCCCGACGTGGCCTACCACATCACCAAGTTCGAGCGTGGCTTCGAGAAGGTCGTGAACATCCAGGGCACGGACCACCACGGGACCATCGCGCGCGTGCGGGCCGGTCTGCAGGCCGTGGGCCTGGGCATCCCGCAGGGCTTCCCGGACTACGTGCTGCACACCATGGTGCGGGTGGTGCGCGGCGGCCAGGAGGTGAAGATCTCCAAGCGCGCCGGCAGCTACGTGACCCTGCGCGACCTGATCGAGTGGACCAGCAAGGACGCGGTGCGCTTCTTCCTGCTCAGCCGCAAGCCTGACACCGAGTACACCTTCGATGTCGACCTGGCCGTGCAGAAGAACAACGAGAACCCGGTCTACTACGTGCAGTACGCGCATGCGCGCATCTGCTCGGTGATCAACAGCTGGCGCGAGAAGGAGGGCGGGCACCGCAGCGCGCTCAAGGACGTGGACCTGTCGGTGCTCGACAGCGCGCCGGCGCAGAACCTCATGCTGCAGCTGGCCCGATACCCCGAGATGCTCAGCGCTGCGGCGCAGGATTTCGCGCCGCACGACGTGACCTTCTACCTGCGCGAACTGGCTGCGAGCTACCACAGCTACTATGATGCCGAGCGCATCCTCGTCGACGACGAGAAGCTCAAGCTGGCGCGCCTGGCCCTCGTGGCTGCCACGGCGCAGGTGCTGCACAATGGCCTGGCGGTGCTGGGCGTGAGTGCACCCGAAAAGATGTGAGCGGCGCGAGACGCGCACAACCGAACGACTGGAAGCAAAGTACCCATGAAGCAGCAACGCGGTGGCACCATCCTGGGCCTGATCATCGGCGTCGTCGTCGGCCTGGCGGTGGCCTTGGTCGTGGCCCTGTACGTGACCAAGACCCCGGTTCCCTTCCTCAACAAGGGCCAGAACCGCACGCCCGAGCAGGACGCGGCGGAGGAAAAGCGCAACAAGGACTGGGACCCCAACGCACCGCTCTACAACAAGAGCAAGCCGCCGGCCAAGGCCGATGCCAAGCCCCAGCCGCAGCCCCCGACCACCACTGCCAAGCCGGCCACGCCCGCACCGGCCGTGAAGGCGCCGCCCAAGGCCGACGCCAAGCCCTCGGCCGACCCGCTGGGTGATCTGGCCAAGGCCAAGGCAGGTGTCGATCCCTATGTCTACTTCGTCCAGGTCGGCGCCTTCCGCACCCCCGAGGATGCCGAGACGCAGCGTGCCAAGCTTTCGCTGACGGGCGTCGAGGCCAAGGTGAGCGAACGCGAGCAGGCCGGTCGCATGCTTTACCGCGTGCGCGTCGGCCCGTACGACAAGAAAGAAGATGCCAACAAGGTCAAGAGCCAACTCGATGCCGCCGGCTACGAGACGGCCATGGTCTCGGCACCGCGCTGAGGGCCATCCCCTGGATTGAACTTTTGCCCGACCCCCGGTGTCCCATCCGGGCATTTCTATGGAGCCTCTGCAGATGATGAAACGTCGTGAATTCACCCTGGCCCTGGCTGGCGCCACCGCCCTGCCCGCCCTGGCCCAGCAACGCTTCGAGGCCGGCAAGGACTACCTGCCGCTGGACAAGCCTGCACCGGTGGAAGCACCGTCGGGCAAGATCGAGGTGGTGGAGTTCTTCTGGTACAACTGCCCGCACTGCAACGCCTTCGAGCCCGCACTCGAAGCCTGGATCAAGCGCGCGCCCAAGGACGTGGTCGTCAAGCGCGTGCCCGTGGCCTTCAGCAGCGCCTTCCAGGGCCAGCAACGCCTGTTCTACACGCTGGAGGCCATGGGACTGGTCGACAAGCTGCACGGCAAGGTCTTCCAGGCCATCCACGTCGAGCGCAAGCGCCTGGAAGCCCCCGAGGTGATCGCCGACTGGGCTGCCAGCCAGGGCGTGGACCGCACCAAGTTCATGGAGCAGTTCAACTCCTTCAGCGTGGCCTCCAAGGCCACGCGCGCCGGCCAGCTGACCGCAGCCTACAAGGTCGAAGGCGTACCTGCGCTGGGCGTGGCCGGCCGCTTCTACACCGACGCCACCCTGACACGCAATATGGACCGGTCGCTGCAGGTGGTGGACTATCTGGTGGGGGAAGTGCGCAAGGGCCGTTGATTCTTCTCTCGCCTTCTCTTGCCGAGGCCCGCTTTCTTGCGGGCTTTTCTTTTTTGCGTTGCTCTTTTGCTTTCGCGGCCTGCCGGGTCTCGCCCCGGCGGGCGAGGTACTTTCTTTTGCTTTGCCAAAAGAAAGTACCCAAAGAAAAGGCGAGCCGGATTCGTCGGCCCGCTGCGCGGGCACGCTGCGTTGCTCGGGCTGAGCGGGGTGCGCGCAAACTCGCTGCGCTCAAACATGCGAGCATCGCAGGGTGCCCCGACGAAGTCGGGGTCACAGACACCAGGGTCGCCTTCTTTTGCCTACTTTTCTTGGCGACGCAAGAAAAGTAGGTGCGCCGCCGGGCGCACATCCCGGCCCAACCCAGCCGCCGGGGCGAGACCCGGCTCGTCACAACTGCAAACGAAGGTGCCGAAAAAGATCAGATCTCGATCTTCGAGCCCAGCTCCACCACCGCGTTGTTCGGCAGATTCAGAAACTCTGCCGCCGCACTGGCGTTGTGGTGCATCTGCGCAAAGAGCTTCTCGCGCCAGGGCATCATGCCCTGGCCCATCGACGGGATGACGATGTCGCGGGAAAGAAAGTAGCTCGTGGTCATGTGCTCCAGCGAGCAGCCCTGGTTGCGCACCTGGAGCAGGGCCTCGGGCAGGTCGGGGTCGTTCTTGAAGCCGTAGTTCACGATGACCTGCCAGCAGTCGTGGCCCAGCGGTTCGATCTCGACGCGTTTGTCCAAGCCGATCCAGGGCACTTCGTGGTGGCGTACGGTGACGAACAGGTTGTTCTCGTGCAGCACCTTGTTGTGCTTGAGGTTGTGCAGCAGGGCATTGGGCACGTTGCCAGGCTCGGCGCTCAGGAAGACGGCCGTGCCCTCGACGCGCACCGGCGGACTGATGAAGACCGCCTCCAGGAAGCTGCGCAGATCCAGCGCGTCCTGGCGCAGCGCCGCATTGAGCTGGGAGCGCCCCTGCTTCCAGGTGGTCATGAGCATGAAGATGAAGCCGCCAATGGCCAACGGGAACCAGCCGCCATCGAAGAGCTTGAGCAGATTGGAGCTAAAGAAGGCCAGGTCGACGAGGAAAAAGAAGCCGGTGGCGGCGATGCACAACCACAGCGGGTACTTCCAGCTGTAGCGGATCACGAAGAAGGTCAGCACCGTGGTGATCAGCATGTCCAGCGTGACCGCGATGCCGTAGGCCGCCGCCAGGTTGCTGGACGAGCGGAACAGCAGCACGGCCAGCACGATGGCCACGAACAGTCCCCAGTTGACGAAGGGCATGTAGATCTGCCCCGTATCCTTGACGCTGGTGTGCTGCACCTGCAGGCGCGGCAGGTAGCCCAGCTGGATGACCTGCTTGGTCACGCTGAAGGCGCCGGTGATCAGGGCCTGGGAGGCGATCACCGTGGCCATGGTGGCCAGCACCACCATGGGCAACAGGGCCCAGTCCGGCGCCATCAGGTAGAAGGGGTTCTTGACCGCCTCGGGCTGGCGCAGCAGCAGCGCACCCTGGCCGAAGTAGTTGAGGGTGAGCGCCGGCATGACCACGCTGAACCAGGCCAGACGTACGGGCCGTTTGCCGAAGTGGCCCAGGTCGGCATACAGGGCCTCGGCGCCGGTCACGCACAGCACCAGCGCGCCGAGGATGATGAAGGTGGTGCCGGGATAGCTGACGATGAAGCCCAGGGCGTGGTGCGGGCTCAGCGCCCAGAGGATAGCGGGGTTGGTGGCGATCTGCGCCGCACCCAGCAGGCCGATGGCCGTGAACCAGACCAGGGTGAGCGGCCCGAAGAACTTGCCGATGCCCGCCGTGCCGCGCTTTTGCACCGCAAACAGCGCGAACAGGATGACGAGGGTGAGCGGAATGACGGTCTTCTTGAAGGCCGGCGAGACCACCTCCAGGCCCTCGACGGCCGACAGCACCGAGATGGCCGGGGTGATGACGCCGTCACCGTAGAACAGGCAGGTGCCGAAGATGCCGATCAGCAGCAGCGCGCGGCGCAGTCCAGGCTTGTCCTTGACCGACTGCGAGGCCAGGGCCAGCATGGCCACGAGGCCGCCTTCGCCATTGTTGTCGGCCCGCAGGATCAGCGTCACGTACTTGAGCGAGACGATGACGGTGAGCGTCCAGAAGAAGAGCGAGAGGATGCCGTAGACGTTGTCGGGCGTGAACTCGACATGGCCCGAACCGAAGACCTCCTTGATGGCATACAGCACGCTGGTGCCGATGTCGCCGTAGACGACGCCGATGGCGCCCAGGGTCAATGCGGCGAGCGAGGATTTGGAGGCGGACACGGGGCGTCAGAGGCGGGCGCAGATCGCAGAGACGCCATTGTGCGCCTGCCGCCCGGCGGCTCAAACCTTGCCCGGCCGGGAAAGCCCCTCAAACGTGAAAATGTTGCTCCGCAGCAACCGGTGGCCAGCAGGCGTTCAGGTGTAGACCTCGGCCTCGGGATCGGTGGCTTCGAGTTCGTAGCTGGCCGCCAGCATGGCCAGGCGCCCGATCACGCCGTACATGTAGAAGCGGTTGGGGGCGCTCGCGCCCGGCTTGGCACCCGGCTGGGGCAGATGGGTGCTCTGGTCGAAGGCCAGGGGCACGAAGCTCGCGCCCGGGGCGTTGAGGTTCTCGTCCACGCCGCGCTCGGCATGCACGCGGTAGAAGCCGCCGACCACATAGCGGTCCATCATGTAGACCACGGGCTCGGCCACGGCGTCGTGCATGCGCTCGTTGGTGATCACGCCTTCCTGGATGATGACCTCATGGACTTCCTGCCCGTCCTTGATCACGCTCATCTTGTTGCGCGTGCGCCGGTTCAGGTCCTCGAGCTCCTTGGCGTCACGCACCGTCATGATGCCCATGCCGTAGGTGCCGTTGTCGGCCTTGACGACGACGAAGGGCTTTTCCTTGATGCCGTATTCCTTGTACTTGCGGCGGATCTTGCCCAGCAGGGCGTCGACATTGCTCGTCAGGCAGTCCATGCCCGTGCCCTCGGCGAAGTTGACCTCGCCGCACTGGTTGAACATGGGATTGATCAGCCAGGGATCGATGCCGAGCAGCTTGCCGAAACGCTTGGAAACTTCCTCGTAGCTCTGGAAATGCTTGCTCTTGCGACGCACCGACCAGCCCGCGTGCAGCGGCGGCAGCAGGTACTGCTCATGGATGTCCTCGAGAATGCCCGGGATGCCGGCGCTGAGGTCGTTGTTGAGCAGGATGGTGCAGGGGTCGAAATTCTTCAGGCCCAGACGGGTCTTGCTGCGGATCACGGGCTCCAGGGTCACGGTCTCGCCGCCCGGCAGCTCGATGGTGGTGTTCTTCTTGATCTCGGGACTGATGGAGCCAATGCGCACATTCAGGCCGGCCATGTGGAAGATACGCCGCAGCTGCGCCACATTGCTCAGATAGAAGGTGTTGCGCGTGTGGTTCTCGGGGATCAGCAGCAGGTTGCGCGCCTCGGGGCAGATCTTCTCGATCGCGGCCATCGCCGCCTGCACCGCCAGCGGCAGCATCTCGGGCGTGAGGTTGTTCCAGCCGCCGGGGTAGAGGTTGGTGTCCACCGGTGCGAGCTTGAAGCCGGCGTTGCGGATGTCCACCGAGGTGTAGAAGGGTGGCGTGTGCTCCATCCATTCCAGACGAAACCAGCGCTCGATGGCCGGCATGGAATCGAGGATGCGCTGCTCGAGCTCGTTGATGGGGCCGGTCAGGGCCGTGATGAGATGGGGAACCATGATGTCCTTGCACGCCCCCCGATGCGGCCTGCGGCCGCCTCCCCCCAGCGGGGGGCGATGCAGCAGACCGGGCAAGCCGGCTACGCGCATCCTCGTCGTGAGCTTGGTTGTTGCTAGTTTCTTACTTCACCTTGGCCCAAAACCACATATTTCAAGGAGGTCAGTCCTTCGAGACCCACCGGGCCACGGGCGTGGAACTTGTCGGTGCTGATGCCGATCTCGGCCCCCAGCCCGTACTCGAAGCCGTCGGCAAAGCGGGTGCTCGCATTCACCATGACGCTGCCCGAGTCGACCTCGGTCAGGAAGGCCTGGGCATGCCTGTGGTCGCTGGTGAGGATGGCATCGGTGTGATGGCTGCCGTACTTGTTGATGTGCGCGATGGCTTCGTCCAGCCCCGCCACCACCTTGATGCTGATGATGGGCGCGAGGTATTCCTCGTACCAATCCTGCTCGGTCGCGGCCTTGACGTTGGCGTTCTTGACGCTGGCCAGGATGGCCTGGGCCTCGGCATCGCAGCGCATCTCCACGCCCTTGGCGGCGAAAACGGCACCGATGCGCGGCAGAAAATCTTTCGCCACACCACGCGCGACCAGCAGGCCCTCGCTGGCATTGCAGGGGCTGTACTTCTGGGTCTTGGCGTTGTCGGCCACCTTGACGGCCATGTCGAGATCGCAAGGATCGTCCACATAGGTGTGGCAATTGCCGTCCAGGTGCTTGATCACCGGCACCTTGGCCTCGCGGCTGATGCGCTCGATCAGGGACTTGCCGCCGCGCGGAATGATCAGGTCCACGTACTCCGGCAGGGCGATGAGCTGGCCCACCACCTCGCGGTCGGTCACGGGCACCAGCTGCACGGCCTCGGCCGGCAGGCCGGCTTCGACCAGGGCCTGTCGCACCAGCGCCGCCAGGGCCTTGTTGGAGTCGATGGCTTCCGAGCCACCGCGCAGGATGCAGGCGTTGCCGCTCTTGATCGACAGGCTGGCCGCCTCGATGGTCACATTGGGCCGGCTCTCGTAGATCATGCCGAAGACGCCGATGGGTACGCGCATCTGGCCCACGCGGATGCCGCTGGGCTGCTGCTTCATGCCGATGATCTCGCCGATGATGTCGCCCATGGCCGCGAGCTGCTCGCAGCCCAGCGCCACGGTCTCGATGACCTTGGGCGTGAGCTTGAGGCGGTCGACCATGGGTTCGGCCAGGCCGGCAGCTTGGGCACGAGCCAAGTCTTTTGCGTTTTCCTGGGCCAGGGCCGCGGTGTTGGCGCGCAGCAGGGCTGCCAGGCGGCGCAGGGCATCATTCTTCTTGGCCGCGCTGGCCTTGGCCATGCCGGCCGCGGCCGCGCGTGCCTGCCGGCCCAGGGTCTGGGTCAGCTCGGCAAGACGGGCGGCGGTATCGGGCGCATTCATGGCGCTCATTTTCTCACGCCGGCGGTTTTCGCGGCGGGCAGCGCACAGAGCCCGCAAAGCTGCAGGGCCAGGCGCTGCAGGGCCTGCCAGCCATCGGCCGGCCAGTCCGCCACCTTGAGCCCCTTGACGATGCCGTCAACCTGATGGGCGGCCTGCAGCAGGTTGGCCAGGTCGGTCGGACTCAGCAGGGGCAGCACGCGCTCGTAGAGCTTTTCCTTCAGGCCCCAGACGCGCTGCTCGCGCAGGGCCATCGGCAGGGGCCGGCCGGCCGCCATGGCATCCTTGACGCGCTTGAGCGCGCGGATGTCCTCCGCCAGCGCATAGTGCACCAGCACCTCGGCCTCGCCTTCGGCCTTGAGGCCGTCGAGCATGCGCTGCACGCGCGCCATCTGCCCGGCGAGCACGGCCTCGGACAGCTTGAAGACGTCGTAGCGTGCGACGTTGAGCACCGCACTCTCGACCTGCTCGAATCCGAGCTCGCCCTGCGGGTAGAGCAGCGCGAGCTTCTGGATCTCCTGGTGCGCAGCCAGCAGATTGCCCTCGACGCGGTCGGCGAAGAACTGCAGCGTGCGCTGGCCCTCCTCGCCCTCGGTGACGCGCTGGCCCTGCGCCGCGAGACGCTGGGCGATCCACTGCGGCAGCGCACGGCGCTCGACGGGATCGACCTGCACGGTCACGCCATAGCTCTCCAGCGCGCCGAACCAGGCGCCGGTCTTCGTCGCCTTGTCCAGCCGCGGCAGCAACACGAGAGTGAGCGTGCTGTCGTTACCCTGGGCGGCTTCCGCCAACTGCTGCAGGGCCACGCTGCCGTCCTTGCCCGGCTTGCCCGAGGGGATGCGGATCTCGACGATCTGTTTGTCGGCAAACAGGCTCAGGCTTCCGCCGGCGGCCAGCACCTCGCTCCAGTCGAAGTGCGCGCCTGCCACGGTATGCACGGTGCGCTCGGTGTAGCCCTGGGCACGCGCCGCCGCGCGGATGGCATCGGCCGCTTCCTGCTGTAGCAGCGGCTCGTCCCCGTGGATGGTGTAAAGGCTTTTGAGGCCGCGCTGCAGCTGGACGGCGAGCTGAGTGGCGGCGATTTGCATGGCCCCGCCCCGCTCAGAGCTTCTGGACGGATGCGAGACGGCGCGCGATCTGCTGCACCATGTCACTCTGCATATGGCGGTAGAGCATCGCCTCCTCGGCCTCCTTGGACAAGGCAAAGGCTTCGGAGTAGCTCATGGTGCGCTGCTGCACCAGCTCGGTCTCGGGAATCAGCTCCTTGCCCAGCTGGGTCCGCAGACGGAACTTGAGGGTCAGGCGCAACTGGAACTCCCGCACCTGACCCGTGGCGCTCACGCCCACCACGGTCTTGGTGCGCTGTTCACCAAAGACGTCCAGCAACACCTCGGCCTCCTTGAGCTGGGCCGCGTCGGTGATGTAGCGCAGCTGCCCGCCGGCCTGCAGCTGGCGCTGCAGCTCGATGCCCAGCGGCGAGGTCGGCGCCACGCTGCTGTAGAGCGAACTGAAGGCGTAGCTTGCCGGCTGGCGCAGGCCGAAGCCGCAGCCGGCCAGCGCCAGCAACGCGACGCAGGACAGCCAGAGCAACAGACGCCGTGCCATGGCTCAGAGCACCACGTTGACCAGCCGGCCCGGCACGACGATGACGCGCTTGACCGCACCGCCCTGGGACCGCACCGGCTCGCTGGCCACGGCGATGGCCTCGATGGCCTCCTTGGCCGCACCCGCGGGCACCAGGATGGCGCCGCGCAGCTTGCCGTTGATCTGCAGCATGAGCTCGACCTCGTCCTGCTGCAGGGCCGAGGGGTCCACCTTGGGCCAGGGTGCGTCGAGCAGATCACCGAGCACGCCGGCGTAGCCGAGTTCGCTCCAGAGCACATGGGTGATGTGCGGCGTGGCCGGGTAGAGGCAGCGCAGCAGGATGCCGAAGCCCTCGATCAGCGCCACCTCGGCGCCCGGGGTACCCGTGGCCTTGAAGTCTTCCAGCGCATTGAGCAGCTTCATGGCCCCGGAGACCACGGTGTTGTACTGCATGCGCTGGTAGTCGTAGTCCACCTGCTTGAGCACGCTGTGGATCTCCAGGCGCAGGGCCTTGGCCTCCTTGCCGAAGGCCACGTCCTGCAGCTGCGTGGCACCCGCCACGCTGGCCAGCGCCGCGGCCGGGTCCATGGCGCCGAGCTTGACGCCGAAGTTCCAGACCCGGCGCAGGAAGCGGTAGCTGCCCTCGACGGCCGCGTCGTTCCACTCCAGCGTGGCCTCGGGCGGTGAGGTGAACATGGTGTACAGGCGCGCGGTGTCGGCGCCGTACTTCTCGATCAGGTCCTGCGGGTCGACGCCATTGTTCTTGGACTTGGACATGGTGCCCACGCCCTCGTAGTCGATGGCCGTGCCAGCGGGCAGCGCACCAACTGCGTTCTTCAGCTTTGCGCCGACGATCTTGCCGCCGGCGTCGAGCACGTGCTCGACGTCGTGCGGCCAGAAGTACTCCTTGCCGCCCTTCTCGGTACGACGCGAGTAGATGTGGTTGAGCACCATGCCCTGCGTGAGCAGCTTGGTGAAAGGCTCGTCCACCTTCACCAGTCCCAGGTCGCGCATGACCTTGGTCCAGAAACGCGCGTAGAGCAGGTGCAGGATGGCGTGCTCGATGCCGCCGATGTACTGGTCCATCGGCATCCAGTAATTGGCACCGTCCGCCACCATACGGTCCGGATTGCTCGGGTCGCAGTAGCGCATGAAGTACCAGGACGAGTCCACGAAGGTGTCCATGGTGTCGGTCTCGCGCCGCGCGGGCTTGCCGCAGCAGGGACAGGTCACCTGGAGGAAGGCCTCGCACTTGTTCAGCGGGTTGCCCGAACCGTCGGGCACCAGGTCCTGCGGCAGCACCACGGGCAGGTCCTTCTCGGGCACCGGCACCGGGCCACAGGACTCGCAGTGGATGATGGGAATCGGCGTGCCCCAGTAGCGCTGGCGGCTGACGCCCCAGTCGCGCAGACGGAAGGTGGTCTTCTTCTCGCCCAGGCCCTGGGTTGCGAGCAGCGTCGCGACCTTGTCGACCGCCGCCTTGTAGGGCAGGCCGTCGAGCACGCCGGAGTTCACGCAGACGCCACGCGCCTTGTCGGCGTACCACTCGGCCCATGCCTCGGTCGAAAAGGTCTCGCCCTGGAGCGCCACGACCTGTTTGATCGCAATACCGTATTTCTTGGCAAACGCGAAGTCACGCTCGTCGTGCGCCGGCACGCCCATGACGGCGCCATCGCCATAGCTCATGAGCACGTAGTTCCCGACCCAGACTTCGACCTTGTCGCCGGTCAGCGGATGGGTGACGTACAGGCCGGTGGGCTGGCCTTCCTTTTCTTTCAGAGCCAGTTCAGCCTCGGTGGTGCCACCCTTCTTGCACTCCTCGATGAAGGCGGCCAGCTTGGCATTGCCCCGGGCGGCGTGCGTCGCCAGCGGGTGCTCGGGCGCGACCGCGCAGAAGGTCACGCCCATGATGGTGTCGGCACGCGTGGTGAAGACATACATGCGGCCGTCACCGATCAGCTGGCCATCCGCGCCGCGGATGTCGTGCGTGAAGGCAAAGCGCACGCCTTCGCTCTTGCCGATCCAGTTCTCCTGCATCAGCCGCACCTTGTCGGGCCAGCCGGTCAGCGTGGCCTGCTCGTTGCCGATCTGCACATGCTGCAGCAGCTCATCGGCATAGGCGGTGATGTTGAGGTAGTAGCCCGGGATCTCGCGCTTTTCCACCAGCGCGCCCGTGCGCCAGCCGCGGCCGTCGATGACCTGCTCGTTGGCCAGCACGGTCTGGTCCACCGGGTCCCAGTTCACGACCTGGGTCTTGCGATAGGCGATGCCCTTTTCCAGCATCTTGAGGAAAAGCCACTGGTTCCACTTGTAGTAGCTCGGGTCGCAGGTGGCGACTTCGCGGCTCCAGTCGATGGCCAGGCCCATGGCCTGCATCTGGCCCTTCATGTAGGCGATATTCTCGTAGGTCCACTTGGCCGGCGGCACGCCGTTCTTCAACGCTGCGTTCTCGGCCGGCAGGCCGAAGGCATCCCAGCCCATGGGCATGAGCACGTTGTAGCCGGCCATGCGCAACTGGCGCGTGAGCATGTCGTTGATGGTGTAGTTGCGCACATGGCCCATGTGCAGCTTGCCGCTGGGATAGGGCAGCATGGAGCAGGCGTAGAGCTTCTTCCTGCCGGTGTCCTCGGTGACACGGTAGGCGTCGCGCGCCGTCCAGTGCGCGTGCGCGGCTTTTTCGACGTCGAGGTGGCTGTATTTTTCTTGCATGACGATGACGGATTACTTCAGGCCCAGCACGTCGAACATGTCGTACAGGCCACTCTTGCGGCCGGCCAGGTAGCGCACGGCGCGCAGGCTGCCCTGGGCATAGGTCACACGGCTGGCGGACTTGTGCGTGATCTCGATGCGCTCGCCGGTGCCGGCAAAGAGCACGGTGTGGTCGCCCACGATGTCACCGCCACGAACGGTGGCAAAGCCGATGGTGGAAGGATCACGCTCGCCCGTATGGCCGTAGCGTTCGTAGACGGCGCAGTCCTTGAGATCGCGGCCCAGGGCACCGGCGATCACCTCGCCCATCTTGAGCGCGGTGCCCGAGGGCGCATCGACCTTGTGGCGGTGGTGGGCCTCGATGATCTCGATGTCGTAGCCGGTGGCCAGCGCCTTGGCCGCCATCTCCAGCAGCTTGAGCGTGACGTTGACACCCACGCTCATGTTCGGCGACAGCATGATGGCGATGTCCTTGGACGCGGCGTCGATCTCGGCCTTCTGCGCTTCGGTGAAGCCCGTGGTACCGATGACCAGGTTCACGCCCAGCTCGCGACAAACCTTGAGGTGGGCCATGGTGCCCTCGGGACGCGTGAAGTCGATCAGCGTGCGCGCATTCTTCAGGCCGGCCTGCAGGTCGGCGGTGATGGCCACGCCGCTGGCATGACCCAGAAAGGCGGTGGCGTCGCTGCCGATGGCCGGGCTGGCCGCGATGTCCAGGGCGCCTGCGAGGCGGCAGTCTTCGGCGGCGTGCACGGCCTCGATCAGCATGCGGCCCATGCGGCCGGAGGCGCCAGCGATGGCGATGGCGTGAGAGTTGGGTGTGCTCATGGCAGGTCTATCAGCGGTTGGCCGGTTCCAGCGGCGGGTAGCTCGCGGGCAGGGGCGGCAGAGGCGCCGGTTCGGGCGCGGGCTTGGGCGCGGGGAAATCCTGCAGCTTCTCGGGCGTAGCCTCCAGCAGGGGCGTACGGGCCTTGGGCGGACGGCCCAGGGTGGCGACGAACTCGGTTTCGCTGGGCAGCTCGTCGGCCTCGAAGCGCTCGAGCATCTCGCCCTTGAAATAGACGGTCACGCGCCGCGCCTGCGGCTCGCGACCTTGCTGCTGCAGCGTGAACACATAGTCCCAGCGGTCGGCATGGAAGACGCTGGTCAGCAGCGGCGTGCCCAGAATGTCGCGCACCTGGATACGACTCATGCCGGGGCGCAGCACGGCCACCTGTTCGCGTGTGACCACATTGCCCTGCACGATGGGCACCTTGTAGGGCTCAAGCCAGCCGCAACCGGTCAGACCCGACAGGGCCGCCGCGAGCAGCAAAACCATGCCCGCGCGCGCGGAAACACGATGAAAAATAAGCATGAAACTGGCACTGGCGATATGATCGGCCATTGTAGCGGCTGGGCCTGTGGCCGCCCCTAGCCCCCCTGGAGGAAGCATGCCCACGAACACCATCGACGAACTCAAGAGCACCGGCCTCAAGGCCACGCTGCCCCGCCTGAAGGTGCTGGAGATCTTCCAGAAGGGCACGCAGCGCCACATGAGCGCCGAAGACGTGTTCCGGGTGTTGCTCAACGAGCACTCCGACGTGGGTCTGGCCACCGTCTACCGCGTGCTCACTCAGTTCGAACAGGCCGGCATTCTGACGCGCAGCAACTTCGAAGGCGGCAAGGCCATCTACGAACTGAACGAGGGCCATCACCACGACCACTTCGTCTGCACCAAGTGTGGTGCCGTGGAGGAGTTCTACGACGACCAGATCGAGAACCGCCAGAAGGCGATTGCCAAGAACAAGGGCTGGCTGTTGCAGGAACACTCGATGTCGCTCTACGGCCTGTGTGCCAAGTGCGCCAAGAACCAGCACTGAGCCGGTCTGACCCATGAAAAACCCGGGCCTCGCCCGGGTTTGCTTTTGGCGCAGGCCGCGTCAGCCGCCTTCGCCCATGGCCTTGCGGTGGCGTTCGACAAACTCCTGGTAGGTGTCTATGCCGCGCAGCTGCAGGATGGTGTTGCGCACCGCGGCCTCGACCAGCACGGCCAGGTTGCGGCCAGCCACCACCTGGATCACCGCCTTGCGCACCGGGATGCCCAGCACGTCCTGCGTCAGCGGCTCGTAGGGAATGCGCTCGTAGTCGCGCTCCAGCGTCTCGCGCCGCACCAGGTGCACGATGAGCTTGAGCCGCATCTTGCGGCGCACCGCGGTCTCGCCGAAGATGGCCCGGATGTCGAGCAGGCCGATGCCACGCACTTCCAGCAGATTGCGCAGCAGCTCGGGACAGCGCCCCTCGATGGTGTCCTGGTTGACGCGGTAGAGGTCCACGGCATCGTCGGCCACGAGACCATGGCCGCGAGAAATGAGTTCCAGCCCCAGCTCGCTCTTGCCCAGCCCCGATTCGCCCGTGATCAGCACGCCCAGACCCAGGATATCCATGAGCACGCCGTGCATGGAGGCCCGGTCGGCGAAGTGGCGCGAGAGGTAGCTGCGCAGCACGTCGATGACATAGGCCGAGGACTCGGGCGAGGCGAACATGGGAATGTTGGCGTTCTCGCACATGTCCTGCAGGGCCGGCGGCACCTTCTGGCCGTCGGCCAGCACCAGCACCGGTGGCTCCAGCGTGGTGATGCGCGAGACGCGGCGCTGGCAGTCCTCGGCCGTGGCATTGGTGAGATAGGCGACCTCGCGCTCGCCCAGCACCTGCACACGGTAGGGATGGATGTAGTTGAGGTAGCCCACGAGGTCGGCGCCGGAGCGCGCGGCACGCACGGCCACCTCATCGAAGCGCCGCTCGGAAGCGCCGAGACCGGCCACCCACTCCCACTTCAGCTTGGCACGGAACTCCTCGAACAGGACCTCGGCGCTGACGACGGTGGGTCTCAAGGCGCGCCCTTGCTGTTCAGGCCGGCTGGGCCGAGCGCCAAGCGGCAATCAGGCCGTGCAGCTCTTCGGCGCTGGCGCTGCCATTGAGCTTGGCGCGCAGGCCGGCATCGCTGAGTAGCTCGGCAATTTCCGACAGGATTTCCAGGTGTTTCTGCGTGGCCGCCTCGGGCACCAGCAGGAAGATCAGCAGGCTGACGGGCTGCTCGTCCGGCGCATCGAAGCCAATGGGCTGGGCCAGCTGCAGCACGGCGGCCATCGGCGCCTTCAGGCCCTTGATGCGCCCATGGGGAATTGCCACGCCGTGACCCAGGCCGGTGGAGCCCAGGCGCTCGCGCGCAAACAGGCTGTCGGTGATGAGCGCGCGATTGAGACCGTGCAGGTTCTCGAACAGCAGGCCCACTTCCTCGAAGGCCCTTTTTTTGCTCGTGGCATCGACGTGCACAAGTACCTGTGCCGCCGGCAGGATGGACGCAAGACGATTCATGGTGTTCGAGAGGGCCGATTATGCACACAAATGCCCCCCGTGGGTGTCCCCGTCGCATCCGGCATCCTTCGCGGAGCCCGGCCACAAAAAAGCCGCGGGGTCAGCCGCGGCCTCGTTGCCGATGCGGGCCACACAGACCCGCGAGATCGCGCCCTACTGCATCAGGCGCTTGGCGGCGTCGTGGTGGTGGTCCTGCAGGCGATCCTTGTGACGTACCACCTGCCGGTCGAGCTTGTCGACCAGCTCATCCACAGCTGCGTAGAGATCCTCGTGGGAGCTCTCGGCAAACAGGTCATTGCCCTTGACGTGGATATTGCATTCGGCGCGTTGCCGTCGTTCCTTCTCCTTCTGCTTCTCTACCGTGAGGAGCACCTTGACATCGACAACCTGGTCAAAGTGCCGGGTGATCCGATCAAGCTTGGTCGTGACATAACTGCGCAAGGCGGGGGTGACTTCGAGGTGATGACCGCTGATCGTCAGGTTCATGAGTAGCCTCCAGTTGCTCTCGGGATGGACACAGGTGCCGCACCAGCCAGCCCGACGCGCCGGCGGACTGTGTTGCTGCGGACGAGTTCATGATGCGCCCGGGTCGCACGAAATGCAATGCCTTTTCCCTGCGCTCGCGCAAGTTTTATGCTGATCCATGCATTTGCAATCCGCCGGTCGCGCAGGGGCTTGCCAGGTGTGTGGCAGCCGGTGCAGAATGCGGTGATCGCAGTGAAGCACAGCGCCCCGCCAGGCCGGCTCACGCACACCCCAGCCCCCCTGCAAGCACGCACGGCAGCTGATGCTGCAATGCCATAATTGCGCCTGTCCACACACGCCGGAGAGCACCCATTGGAAGCCTACCCCAGTCGGTAGCTTTCGACTCCCTGCACAGGTCCCGTACCGGGCCGCTGCTGCATCGGGGGTTGGAAGCGATAACCACCACCCCGCCCCGATGCCCATGTTCCAGGGAGTGAGCCATGCTCAACATCTTCACGCTCGCCAACGGCCGCCTGTTCCAGGAAGAAATCGAATCGCTGGAGGAGCTCTCCAGATTCCAGCCCATCTGGGTCGACCTCGAGTCGCCCACGCTGGAGGAAAAGCGCTGGGTCAAGCAGTACTACGGCCTGTCCATCCCCGAGGACGCGATGGACGAGGACATCGAGGAGTCGGCGCGCTTCTATGAAGAGGACAACGGCGAGCTGCACATCCGCAGCGACTTCCTGATCGCCGACGAGGACGCGCCGCGCACCGTGCGCGTGGCCTTCATCCTCAACCAGATGAACGAGCAGCTCAAGAGCAAGGGCGTGCTGTTTTCCATCCACGACGAGGACGTGCCAGTATTCCGCCTGCTGCGCATGCGCGCGCGCCGCGCACCGGGCCTGATCTCCGACGCCAAGGACGTGCTGCTCAAGCTCTTCGACGCCGACGCCGAATACTGTGCCGACACGCTCGAGGGCGTCTACGACGAGCTGGAAAAGGCCGGCAAGCAGGTGCTCTCGGGGGACGTCACCGACGAACTGGCCGGCGCGGTGCTGGGTGCCATTGCGCACCAGGAAGACCTGAACGGCCGCATCCGCCGCAACGCCATGGACACGCGCCGCGCGGTCAGCTTCATGATGCGCAGCCGCATGCTCAACCCCGAGCAGTTCGAAGAGGCTCGCCAGATCCTGCGCGACATCGACTCGCTCGATTCGCACACGACCTTCCTCTTCGACAAGATCAACTTCCTGATGGATGCCACTGTCGGCTTCATCAACATCAACCAGAACAAGATCATCAAGATCTTCTCGGTGGCCAGTGTGGCCCTGCTGCCGCCCACGCTGATCGCGAGCATCTACGGCATGAACTTCCAGTACATGCCCGAGCTCTCGCAGAAGTGGGGCTACCCGTTCGCGCTGGTGCTCATGATCGCGAGCGCGGTCGGACCCATGTGGTACTTCCGCCGCCGCGGCTGGCTGAAGAAGTGACTCCTGATGGCTCGCGCTACTTCAGTTCGTACATGAAGGCGTCGAGGATGGCCAGCGCGTAGCGGCTGGCAACCTCACGGACGAACTTCGGGAAATCCACGTGAGCCGTGTCGTCGGCACGGTCGGAGATGGTACGCATGGCGGCAAAGGGGATGCCGTAGTCATGGCAGACCTGGGCCACGGCAGCGCCTTCCATCTCGACGGCCAGAGGGGCGTGGCCGGCTGCGTTCAATGCGGCGTGCAGGTCACGGGCCTCCTGAGCGGCCGAAACGAAACGGTCACCGCTGGCGACCAGGCCATGGTGCAGCCGGACCCGCAGACCCAGCTGCTGCAGACCGCTGCGCGTGGCGGCGATCAGGGCGCTGGACAACACGGCATCACAGTCGAAGCGTTCGCGCCCGTAGAGCGGCACCTGGTAGCGCGGGAACAGCGGGGAGGCATCCATGTCGTGCTGCACGAACTCTTGCGCCACCACCACGTCGCCGACCTGCACGCCGGGGGCTATGCCGCCGGCCACGCCGGTGAAGACCAGGCGTTGCGCGTCGAAGGCTTCGATGAGGGTGGTGGCCGTGGTCGCTGCGGCCACCTTGCCGATGCGCGAGAGGGCCAGCACCACGGGCTGGCCATGCAGTTCACCCTGCCAGAAAGAACGCCCGGCGCGTTCGACGCGCCGGGGCCGGTGCAGAAGTTCGATAAGCCCTTGCTGTTCTTCGGCCAGGGCGCTGAGAATGGCCGTCGTCATCTGCTCTTGTGGCTACGGCCGGCTACGTTTAACTCTGCCATGCAAAGTTAGCGTACGCCACCGCGATTCTGCGACTGCGGCCGCGACGCGTAACTTTGCTGCGCAATTCAGCCTCCGTCGCAAGAAGTGCTGCTATGCATCACTTCTTGTCTCTCAACTCCCGGCGCAGGATCTTGCCGACCGGCGTCTTGGGCAGCTCGGTGCGGAACTCGACCACCTTGGGCTGCTTGTAGCCGGTCAGGTTTTCCCTGCAGTAGGCGCGCACCTGCTCCTCGGTCAGGGCCGGATCCTTCTTGACGATCACGAGCTTGACGGCCTCGCCGGTCTTCTCGTCGGCCACGCCCACGCAGGCGCATTCGAGGACACCCGGCAGCTTGGCCACCACGTCCTCGATCTCGTTCGGGTAGACGTTGAAGCCGCTGACCAGCACCATGTCCTTCTTGCGGTCGACGATGCGGAAGAAGCCCTTCTCGTCCATGACGCCGATGTCGCCGGACTTGAACCAGCCGTCGGGTGTCATGACCTTGGCGGTCTCATCGGGGCGCTGCCAGTAGCCGGCCATGACCTGCGGGCCCTTGATGGCGATCTCGCCGGGCTGGCCCTGGGGCACATCGCGACCCTCGTCGTCGATGATCTTCATGTAGGTGCTAGGCAGCGGCACGCCGATGGTGCCGGTGAAGGAGGTGTTGGTCACCGGGTTGCAGCTCGCCGAGGGGCTGGTCTCGGACAGGCCATAACCCTCGCAGATGGGGCAGCCCGTCTGCTTGAGCCACTTGTCGGCCACCGCACCCTGCACGGCCATGCCACCGCCGACGGAGACCTTGAGGTTGCCCCAGTTCACCTTGTTGAAGTCCGGGTGGTTGGCCAGACCGTTGAACAGGGTGTTGACCGCCGGGAAGCTGTGGAAGGTGTGCTTGGACAGCTCCTTGAGCACGGCCGGCAGATCGCGCGGGTTGGGAATCAGGATGAGCTTGCCCCCCGTGCGCATGGACAGCATCATGCCCACCGTGAAGGCGAAGATGTGGTACAGGGGCAGCGCGCACACGCCCGTGGGCTGCTGGCCGGCCGGCACCTTCTTCATCACGGGCGAGTTCCAGATCTCGGACTGCAGCACGTTGGCGATCACGTTGCGATGCAGGAGCACGGCGCCCTTGGAGACGCCCGTGGTGCCGCCGGTGTACTGCAGCACGGCCACGTCGTCGGGCTTGATGTCGGGCTGGCGCAGGCTGCCACGCTCGCCCTGGGCCACCGCGTCGTTGAAGCGCACGGCACCCGGCAGGCTGAAGGGCGGCACCAGCTTCTTGACTTTGCGCACCACGAAGTTGACCAGCGCGCCCTTGAGCAGACCCAGGCGGTCGCCCATGGTGCACAGCACCACGTGCTTGACCGGGGTGGCGGCGATGCACTTCTCCAGCGTGGCGGCGAAGTTCTCGATGATGACGATGGCCTTCGACCCCGAGTCCTTGAGCTGGTGCTCGAGCTCGCGCGCCGTGTACAGCGGGTTGACGTTGACCACCACATAGCCGGCGCGCAGGATGGCAGCGACGACCACCGGGTACTGCGGCACGTTGGGCATCATGATGGCCACGCGGTCGCCCTGGGCCAGGCCCAGGCCCTGCAGGTAGGCGGCGAAGGCGCGGCTCAGGCGGTCGGTCTCGCCGAAGGTGAGCTCCTTGCCCATGAAGCTGTAGGCCGGGCGATCGGCGTACTTGCGGAAGCTCTCTTCCATCAAGGCCACCAGGGACGTGTAGGGCGAGGGCGGCAGATCGGCGGGCACGCCTTCGGGGTAGCTCTTGAGCCAGATGCGGTCGCTCATGTCTTGTCTCCTGTGTTGTCGGGGCTGACTGTAGCCGAACAAAAAAAGACCGTGCTGGAATTTCCAGCACGGTCGTGCTTTTTTCCTGTGGCGGGATTATGCCTTGCCGGAATCGGCCGACACCCCCGGGAAAACGTCAGGCCTTCAGGGCTGCAAGCACCTCGTCCAGCATCTTCTTGGCGTCGCCGAAGAGCATGCGGTTGTTGTCCTTGTAGAACAGCGGGTTGTCCACGCCGGCATAGCCCGAAGCCATCGAGCGCTTCATCACGATGGAGGTCTTGGCCTTCCAGACTTCCAGCACCGGCATGCCGGCGATGGGGCTGGTCGGGTCGTCCTGCGCGGCCGGGTTCACGATGTCGTTGGCGCCAATGACCATGGCCACGTCGGTGTCCGGGAAGTCCTCGTTGATCTCGTCCATCTCGAGCACGATGTCGTAGGGGACCTTGGCCTCGGCCAGCAGCACGTTCATGTGGCCGGGCATGCGGCCGGCCACCGGGTGGATGCCGAAGCGCACCGTCACGCCCTTCTCACGCAGGGTCTTGGTGATCTCGTTGACGGTGTGCTGGGCCTGGGCCACGGCCATGCCGTAACCCGGGACGATGATCACGCTCTTGGCCTCGCGCAGCAGCTCGGCGGTGTCGGCAGCCGTCACCGGCACCACCTCACCCTGCGGCTCGGCCGCAGCGCCAGACGCGGCCGGGGCGCCACCACCGGAGCCGAAGCCCCCGGCAATCACGCTGATGAAGTTGCGGTTCATCGCGTTGCACATGATGTAGGACAGGATGGCACCCGAGGAGCCCACGAGTGCGCCCGTGACGATCAGCAGGTCGTTGCTCAGCATGAAGCCGGTGGCCGCAGCGGCCCAGCCCGAGTAGCTGTTGAGCATGGACACCACCACCGGCATGTCGGCGCCGCCGATGGCCATGACCATGTGCACGCCGAAGAGCAGGGCGATGACCGTCATCACGATCAGCGGGGTCATGCCCGAGGCCACATCCTTGGCCAGGATGAACTCGCGGCCGAACCAGATCACGACCAGCAGGGCCACGAGGTTGAGCCAGTGGCGTGCGGGCAGCAGCAGCGGCTTGCCGCCGATCTTGCCATTGAGCTT
Source organism: Curvibacter sp. (assembly GCA_003500955.1). Classification (GTDB taxonomy): domain Bacteria; phylum Pseudomonadota; class Gammaproteobacteria; order Burkholderiales; family Burkholderiaceae_C; genus Hylemonella. The sequence continues at coordinate 27,815 of DNQP01000219.1, forward strand.
GCCGAAAGCGATCAGCGAACCCGAGAAGGTCACCGCCCCGATCAGGATGCCGATGTAGATCTCCACCTCATGGATGATCTTTTCCGCGCCCTGGTACTGAATCGAGGTATCGACATAGCTGGCGAAGCCGACCAGGCAGGCTGCGAGGCCCACCAGGCTGTGCATGAGCGCCACCAGCTCGGGCATCTGGGTCATCTTCACGACCTTGGCGGCGTAGAGACCGATGCCGCCACCGATCAGCAGCGCGATGATGATCCAGGCGATGCCGGCGGGTGCGACGCGCGGGCCGAAGATGGTGGCCAGCACGGCCAGGGCCATACCAACGATGCCGAACAGGTTGCCGCGGCGCGAGGTTTCCGGGTTGGACAGGCCACCCAGGCTCAGGATGAAGAGTATGGCGGCGCCGAGATAGGCCACCGTGGCGAGACTTTGGGACATGATCGTCTTTCCTTCTTGTTCTTGTCTCTGGATTACTTGCGGAACATGGCGAGCATGCGGCGCGTGACGGCGAAGCCACCGAACATGTTGATGGCCGTGAGCACGATGCCGGCAAAGGCCAGCCAGCGGATCAGCTCATCGGGCCGGCCGGCGGTGCCGGCCTCGGGCGGCGCGATCTGCACCAGCGCGCCGATGGCGATGATGCTGGAGATGGCGTTGGTCACGCTCATCAGCGGCGTGTGCAGCGCGGGCGTGACGTTCCAGACCACCATGTAGCCGATAAAGCAGGCCAGCACGAAGACCGTGAAGTGGCCCAGGAAGGCCGCAGGCGCGTAGGCACCGATGAACCAGAAGGCCAGTGCGGCCACGGCAAAGATGATGGCCAGGGTCTTGGCGGGCAACGGGCCGCTGCTGCCATGACCATGGCCGCCTTTCTTCTCGGCCACCGGCGCGGCGGCCGGCTTGGGTGCGGGCACCGCAGCGGGCTTGAGCGGCGGAGCCGGCCAGGTGACGGCGCCGTCCTTGATGACCGTCAGACCGCGGATGGCATCGTCTTCCATGTTGACGTTGGCCACGCCGTCCTTGGCCTTGCAGAGCTCTTCGCTCAGGCGAAACAGATTGGTCGCGTACAGGGTGGACGACTGCTTGGCCAGGCGCGAGGCCAGGTCCGTGTAACCGATGATGGTCACGCCATGCTTGACCACGGCCTGGCCCGGCTCGGTCAGCTCGCAGTTGCCGCCCTGCTCGGCGGCCATGTCCACGATCACGCTGCCCGGCTTCATGGACTTGACCATCTCGGCCGTGATCAGCTTCGGAGCCGGCTTGCCCGGGATCAGGGCGGTGGTGATGATGATGTCCACCTCACGCGCCTGCTGCGCGTACATCTCGCGCTGCGCCGCCTGGAAGCCCTCGCTCATGACCTTGGCGTAGCCGCCGCCGCCCGAGCCCTCTTCTTCGTAGTTCACCTTGACGAACTCGCCACCCAGCGAGACGACCTGGTCGGCCACCTCGGCGCGCGTGTCGTTGGCACGCACGATGGCGCCCAGACCCGCGGCCGTACCGATGGCGGCGAGACCAGCCACGCCGGCACCGGCGATGAAGACCTTGGCCGGCGGCACCTTGCCCGCGGCCGTGATCTGGCCGTTGAAGTAGCGGCCGAAGGCATTGGCCGCCTCGATGACGGCACGGTAGCCGCTGACGCCGGCCATGGAGGTCAGCGCGTCCATCTTCTGCGCGCGGCTCAGGGTACGCGGCAGCGCATCCATGGCCAGCACAGTGACCTTGCGGGCGGCCAGGCGCTGCATGAGTTCGGCGTTCTGCGCCGGCCAGATGAAGCCGATGAGGATGCTGCCCTCGCGCATCAGCGCCACCTCGTCGAGGCTCGGCGGACGCACCTTGAACACGATGTCGGACGCGGCCCAGAGCGCCGCGGCGCCGCTGATGACCTCGGCGCCGACGGCGCGGTAGGCCTCGTCGCTGAAATTGGCGGCGTCACCGGCGCCGGATTCGACGGCGACCTTGAAGCCAAGCTTGATCAGCTTCTCGACCACTTCGGGGACGGTTGCGACCCGCTTTTCGCCCGGGAAAGTCTCCCGGGGCACCCCGATGCGTTGCGCCGGGGCGGCTGTGCCTGCTTGCATGGAAAAATCTCCTGGAGTTTTATGAATCGTCACGCAGGCCCAACCCCGGGGGATCGCCCGCACGCGGGCAAGCTTACCCGAGAAATTCATGCCCCCCAGGCATAAGCTCTATAACTATTTCCCGGAGCATTCATAATCCGAAGCGGTAGGCTTGGAGCCCCCCGAAAACCCCGATCACAGCCCATGTCCGACGCTTCTCGCGAACCCGCCCCCTCGGTCTTGGTCATCGAAGACGACGAGCTGGTCTCCGGCATGCTCAAGTACCTGCTGGAGCGTGAACGCTACACCGTGCACGTCGCCGCCGACGGACAAAGCGGCCTGGACCACATCCGGCAGCAAGCCCCGACCTCGATCGTGATCATGGACGTGATGCTGCCCTTTCTGGACGGCTTCACGCTGCTGCGTGAACTGCGTGCGCTGCCCGCCTGGGGCGCCACGCGGGTCATCATGCTCAGCGCCAAGTCCCAGGGCAGCGAGATCGCCCGCGCCCTGGACGCCGGCGCCGACGACTACCTG
>DNQP01000219.1:30718-31955 GCA_003500955.1 Curvibacter sp.
GCGCCGACGACTACCTGATCAAGCCCTTCAGCACCGAGGAGCTGTTCGCCCGCATCCGGCGTTACCAGCCCGGCAGGAGCCCCGCATGAGACGCGCCCCCGCCCGAAGCCGCCACCTGACCCGCGCGGCCCTGCTGCTGGCCCTGGCTGGCGGTGCGGCGGCCGCGTTCGGCCAGTCCGCGACGCCGGGCCTGGAGCTTTCCACCGGGCGGCAGCAACTGAGCAACGGCAGCCCCGACTGGACCGAGCACGCCGCCCGCCTGAGCCTGCGCCGCGGCATGCGCGAGTACAGCGAGCTCGGCCTGGTCCAGACCGAGCGCTTCGGCCTGCGCGACGACCAGCTCACCGGCGTGGTCGTGCGCCCGCTGGACGAGCGCCTGACGGCCACGCTGGACGCCAGTCTCAGCCCAACACACCGCGTGCTGGCACGACACCAGCTGGGCGGCTCCCTGCAGTATGAGTTCGCCTCGGCCTGGCTGGTGCATGGCGGGCTGCGCCACACGCGCTACGAGAGCAATGTGGTGAACCAGGGCCATCTCATGCTCGAACATTACGTGGGCAACTTCGGTTGGCTGGCCGCCTGGCGCCCGGTCCACACCCAAGGCCGGGACACCGCCAGCCTGGAATTGCGGGGCAGTTACTACTATGGCGAACGCAGCGCCGCCAGTCTGTCCTTGTCCGACGGCCGCGAGGCCGTGCTGGTGGGCGGCGGTGACGTCCGCCTGGCCGATGTGCGCGCGGCCGTCCTCAGCGGCCGGCAATGGTTACGCCCCGACTGGGCCCTGAACTACGAATGGGGGGTCACCCACCAGGGCGACTTCTACACCCGCAGGGGATGGCGCATCGGTGTCCAGCATCTCTTCTGATCCCTACCTTATCCTCGCCTACTGGACGGCGGTCGGCACCGTGCTGTTCACCCTGGGGATCGGGTTCTTCATCATCGGCGCGCGCCTGCAGCGCTTCTTGCGCGCGCGGCACGAAGCGCGCTTTCAGCAACGCTGGCGCCCCCTGCTGATGCAGGCCCTGGTGGGCGAACCCCCGGCTGCATTGCCCCGGCTGCGCCGGAGCGAGCGCTGGCTCTTCCTCAAGCTCTGGAACCGCCTGCAGGAGTCCGTGCGCGGCGAGTCGGCCCTGCGGCTGGGGGAGATCGCCCGGCGCCTGGGGTGCGCCACCCTGGCCGCCCGCCTGCTGCGCAGCCGCAGCCTGACCCGCCGTCTGTTCGCCATCCTGACCTTGGG
>DNQP01000219.1:32277-33895 GCA_003500955.1 Curvibacter sp.
CACATGCGCGAGGGCGAGGCCTGGGGGCTGCTGGAACAGCAGCTGCAGCAGGCCGACAGCATCTGCTCGCTCTACGCGGCACGGGCGCTGATCCAGCTCGACCTGCAGCGCGGTGTGCGCACCGTGATCCCGCACCTGCTGCAGCGCGACGACTGGGAAATGATCCGCGTGGCCATCCTGCTGCAGCAGTTCCGCGAGTCGCTGGGAACCGAGCTGGCCGAGCGACTCGCGGACCTGCCCCAGACCCGCCTGTCCCATGCGCTGCAGCTCGCCGCCGCGCTGCATCTGCGGATTCCGGCCGCCAGCCTGCAGCCCTGGCTGCAGCCCGCGCAAGCTGCCGATCTGCTGCGGGTCGCGCTGCGCCTGGCCGACAGCCCCACCAGCCTGGACAGCATCCGGCCGTTGGCCGGCCACGAAGACTGGCGGGTGCGGGTGCAGGTGGCGCATGCCCTGGGACGCCTGGGCCAGGCCAGCGATATCGCGGTGCTCACGCGGCTGCTGTCCGACAGCCAGTGGTGGGTGCGCTACCGCGCGGCGCAGGCCCTGACACGCCTGCCCTTCGTGACGCGCGAGGAGCTGCACCGCCTGCTGGACACGCTGCAGGACCGTTACGCACGCGAGATGTACACCCAGGTCTTCGCCGAGCTCAAGGAGGCGCGGCCGTGACCACCTTCCTGACCGATTTCTTCCTGATCTACTTCATCGCCCTCAACGGCGTGTACCTGCTGCTCAACGCGATGTCCACGCTGAGCCTGAGGCGCATCAACCAGCTGCGCGAGATCGAGGACCTGCCCCATGCCCAGACCATGCTGGAGCCGCCGATCACCGTCCTGGTGCCGGCCTACAACGAAGAGACCACCATCGCCGCGACGGTGCGTTCCGTGCTGCAGCTGACCTATCCCGAGTTCGAGATCATCGTGATCAACGACGGGTCGCGCGACGACACCCTGGGCGTGCTGCAGCGCGAGTTCGGCCTGCTGCCGTTTCCCGAAGCCTACCGTGTGCAACTGCCCACCGAGGCGGTGCGCGGCATCTACCGCTCCACCCTCCACCCCCAGCTGCGCGTCATCGACAAGCACAACGGCGGCAAGGCCGACTCGCTCAACGCGGGCATCAACGCCTCGCGCTATCCCCTGTTCTGCGGCGTCGATGCGGACTCCATCCTGCAGCGCAACAGCCTGCAGCAGGTGGTCCAGCCTTTTCTGCGTGATCCGGACATGATCGCCACCGGCGGCACCGTACGCGCGGCGAACGGCTGCGAGGTGCGTGATGGCCACCTGGTGCGGGTCGGACTACCGCACAACCCGCTGGCGCTGTTCCAGGTGATCGAGTACCTGCGTGCCTTTCTTTTCGGCCGCCTGGGCTGGTCGGCGGTCAACGGCGTGCTGATCATTTCGGGTGCCTTCGGCCTGTTCAAGAAGGCGGCCGTGATCGAGGCCGGCGGCTACCGGCGCAACACCATCGGCGAGGACATGGAACTCATCGTCCGCCTGCACCGCCACATGCGCGAACGCGGCCGCCGCTACAGCATCGAGTACGTCCCCGACCCGGTGTGCTGGACCGAGGTGCCGGAAGACCTGCGCACCCTGCGCAACCAGCGCGTGCGCTGGCAGCGGGG
>DNQP01000219.1:34223-34928 GCA_003500955.1 Curvibacter sp.
CTGTCCGAAAGCCTGAGCAGCCACTGGGCGCTGATGTTCAGCCGGCGCGGCGGCTGGCCGGGTTGGGTGGCCTATCCCTACATGCTGTTCTTCGAGTGGCTGGGCCCGGTGTTCGAGCTCTGCGGCTACCTCTTCTTCCTCTACGCCTTCCTGAGCGGCCTGATCTCCTGGCAGGCCTTCGCCGTCTTCCTCTTCCTGGCGGTGGGCATGGGCATCCTGCTGAGTGCCTCCAGCCTGATGCTGGAGGAGATCTCCTTTCACCTGTACCCGCGCAAGCGCCACCTGGCGACACTGGCGCTCTTCGTCTTGCTGGAGAATCTGGGTTATCGCCAGCTCAACGCGTGGTGGCGTCTGGTGGGCCTGTTCCAGTGGATCCGCCAGAAAGAACACCAGTGGGGCGCGATGAAGCGCAAAGGCAGCTGGCAAAGCGGCCGCCCCCCCAAATAGGAGTCCCCCATCCGATGAACACCCGTTGGAAACCGAGCGTCACCGTCGCCGCCCTCATCGAGCGCGAGGGCCGTTACCTGCTGGTCGAGGAAGAAACGCCCGAGGGGCTCAAGCTCAACAACCCTGCTGGGCATCTGGATCCCGGCGAGTCACCGGCCGCAGGCTGCGCGCGCGAGGCGCTGGAGGAAACTGCCCACCGCTTCACGCCCACCCATCTGGTCGGGATCTACCTCTCGCGCTTCCAGCGTGAGCGTGCCG
>DNQP01000277.1 GCA_003500955.1 Curvibacter sp.
GACGTCAAGGGCAACAACGAGCTGCTCTCGCTGACGCGCCCCGATGTGATCCGGGACATCCATGAGGGCTACCTTGCGGCCGGCGCGGATCTGATCGAGACCAATACCTTCGGTGCGACCACCGTGGCCCAGGCCGACTACGAGATGGCCGATCTCGCGCGCGAGATGAACCTGGCCTCGGCCCGGCTGGCGCGTGCAGCCTGCGACAAATACAGCACGCCCGAGCACCCGCGTTTTGTGGCCGGCGCCCTGGGTCCCACGCCCAAGACCGCGAGCATCAGCCCCGATGTGAACGATCCCGGTGCGCGCAATACCTCTTTCGAAGAGCTGCGCGCGGCCTACTACGAACAGGTCGAGGCCCTGGTCGAGGGCGGGGCCGACGTGTTGTTGGTCGAGACCATCTTCGACACCCTCAACGCCAAGGCCGCGCTGTTCGCCATCGACGAGTACTTCGAGGTCTCGGGCGAGTGTCTGCCCCTGATCATCAGCGGCACGGTGACCGACGCCTCGGGGCGCATCCTCAGCGGCCAGACCGTCACGGCCTTCTGGCACAGCGTGCGTCACGCGCGCCCACTGGCTGTGGGCCTGAACTGCGCGCTGGGTGCCGCGCTGATGCGGCCCTACATTCAGGAGCTTGCGCGTGTGGCCCCGGAGACCTACATCAGCTGCTACCCGAACGCGGGCCTCCCCAATCCCATGAGCGAGACCGGCTTCGACGAGACCCCCGAAGTGACCAGTCGCCTGCTGCGCGAGTTCGCGGCCGAGGGCCTGGTCAACATCGTTGGCGGCTGCTGCGGCACCACGCCGGAGCATATCGGCGCTATCCACCAGGCCGTCGTGCCCCTGTCTGCGCGCGTGCTGGGCGGCGCCGGGCCGTTCTATCGAGAAGCTGCCTGACCCCACACCAGCGCGGGAATAGCGGGTCGCCCCACAATCGGGCTTCCCATCAAGGGGAGTAGTCAAGCGATCCGTCCGGCGGCCAGCCGGGCCGGGTCGACGGAGTCTCCGTCAATACGCCGCCTCACCGCGGTCGGAGCTCCGGTCCGGGCGCCATGCCCGGGTCTGGCAAGACCTTGCGGGTGTTGTTCAACACTGCAAGCGAGGTCTCTCATGCAAAGCATTGCTCCACTGTGGCTGTGGATCGTTTTTGTCGCCTTCGTTCTGGCGGCGCTCTTCGTCGACTTCGTCGTCTTGCGCAAGCAGGGGGCCCACGAGGTCGGGGTCAAGGAAGCCTTCAACTGGTCCATGATCTGGGTCGGACTGAGCTTCCTCTTCAACGGACTGCTCTGGTGGGCGGTCTATGAAACCTCGGGATCACGCGAGCTCGCCCATGAAAAGTCGCTCGAGTTCCTCACCGGCTACCTGATCGAGAAGAGCCTGGCGGTCGACAATATCTTTGTCTTCCTGATGATCTTCACCTACTTCGCGGTGCCGCCGGCCTACCAGAAGCGGGTGCTGATGATCGGCATCATCGGCGCCATCGTGCTGCGTACGGTGATGATCCTGGTCGGCAGCTGGCTGCTGACGCAGTTCCACTGGATCCTCTACGTCTTCGGCGGCTTCCTCGTGCTCACAGGCCTCAAGATGTGGTGGGCGGCGGGCAAGGAAGGCAGCCTGGACGACAACCCCGCGCTCAGGCTGCTGCGCCGCGTGATGCCGGTGAGCCGCAGCTTCGATGGCGAGAAGTTCTGGACCATCGAGAACGGCAAGCGCATCGCCACGCCGCTGCTCATGGTGGTGGCCCTGGTGGGCCTGACGGATGTCATCTTCGCGGTCGACTCCATCCCCGCCATCTTCGCGATCACGCAGGACCCTTTCATCGTGCTGACCAGCAATGTGTTCGCCATCCTGGGCTTGCGCGCCATGTTCTTCCTGCTGCAGGCCGTGGCCAGCCGCTTCCACCTGCTCAACTACGGTCTGGCCGTGATCCTGGTCTTCATCGGCACCAAGATGATGCTGATCGATGTCTTCAAGATCCCGGTGGCGGTCTCGCTGGCGGTTGTGGTGGGCATCCTGGCGGTGACCATGGTGCTGAGCGTGCGGACCTCGTCCAAACAACCGGCGAGCAAGCGGGTAAGCTAAGGGTTCGGGCCCACCATCGGGCCCCTCGAACCCGCCATGCAGATCGACACCCTGCGCCGGCGCCTGCGGGCGCTCGGTGCCCATCCCCGTCACGAGCACCGTGTGCTGCGCCTGTGGTCGCAGGCGCTGCCGCAGGACCACGGCAGCCGACCGATCGAGAACTTCCTGCCGGCCACGCTGCGCGTGGCCCTGCCGGAGATTGCGCGTGAGCTGGCGGCGCTGGCCCGCACCCATTCCGAACACCCGGGCGAAGACGGCTCGCTGCGTCGTGTGGTGGCCCTCGCCGACGGCCAGCTGGTCGAAAGCGTGCACATGCCGCCGGGCCGCACGCCCGCCTTGTGTGTGTCCACCCAGGTCGGTTGTGCCGTGGGCTGCACTTTCTGCATGACAGGCACCACCGGGCTGATCCGCCAGATCGGCAGCGCCGAGATCGTGGCCCAGGTTGCGCTGGCCCGCGCCAGCCGGCCGGTGCAGCGCGTGGTCTTCATGGGCATGGGCGAGCCGGCGCACAACCTGGACAACGTGCTCGAAGCCATCGACCTGCTGGGCACGGCCGGCAACATCGGCCACAAGAACCTGGTGTTCTCCACCGTCGGTGACCCGCGCGTGTTCGACGCCCTGCCGCACGGACGCGTGAAGCCGGCGCTCGCGCTGTCCCTGCACACCACGCGCGCCGACTTGCGCGCGCAGCTGCTGCCGCGCGCGCCGCGCCTGACGCCGGAGGAGCTGGTGGAAGCGGGGGAGCGTTACGCGCGGATCAGCGGCTACCCGATCCAGTACCAGTGGACCCTCTTGGCCGGCATCAACGACAGCGCGGAGGAAATCGAGGGGCTGGTGAGCCTCCTGCATGGCAAGTACGCCATCCTCAACCTCATTCCCTACAACGCCGTCGCGGGGCTGCCCTACGAACGACCGACGCGTGACGTCGCCGCCGAGATGGCGCGGCAGTTGCACCGTCGCGGCATCCTCACCAAGCTGCGTCAGTCTGCGGGGCAGGATGTGGACGGCGGCTGTGGTCAGCTGCGTGCGCGTGCGGTGAGCACGCGGCGGGTGATTCCGCTCCACGCGAAATAAGTCCTCGCTGATAGAGCGCTATTGCGGTGGTGCATGCACAACACTTCTGGCACAAAACACCCTCAAGGGTTTGAAGTTGGAGCGCAACGCATGGAAGAATCTCGCTGGCTTTTTGAACAATGTCGGCCAGGGAGGAAATCCATGAAGAAGAGTTTGATCGGGCTGGCGCTCGCATGCGCAGCCTTGGGCGCCAGTGCGGATGCGCCGCGGGTGCGCCTGTTTGGTAGCGTAGGCTACGGATTCGGTGGTGATGCCCTCGTCAGCGGCACCTGGACTGACGGTACGCCTTGGGACCTGAAGGCCGGCAAAGGCACCGCGGTGGCCTTGGGAGGTGACCTGCGGCTCACCGGCTCACTCTCGATCCAAGGCAGCGCCGGCTACCATCGCAACAGCGTGGATGGAACCAACGGCAATGTCGTCTTTACTCGCGTGCCGGTCGAGTTGCTGGGTTTCTACGCCGTGACGGAACAGGTCCGCCTCGGTCTGGGCGCGCGCAAATCGCAGAGCGCCAAGGTGAAGGGCGGGGGCGTGGCGGCCAGTGTGAGCGAACTTTATGAGAGTTCCTCAGGTGCGGTTGCCGAAGTGCAGTATCTTTTCAACGCGCCCTCAAAGTCTGAGCGCTCCCCTGTGTTTGGCGCATACCTGCGGTACGTTAGGGAAAGCTTCAAGGCCAAGAACCCAAGCTGGGATACCCAAAAGCGTGACGGTAGCCATGTCGCCGTTGGCTTGGTGTTTTACTACTGAGATACTGAGATGCAGGCCCGACCCGGCGGCGGCTCTGGGTCGGGCCTCATTCAGTACCCTGGCTGCCAGGTTGCCACACAGCGCGTAAAATCACGGCTCTTCCAAGGAGCGTTGCAGCAGCACCCCGGTGTTGTCAGGCTTGGATGACCCAACGACGCTCACCTGCATTTGTATTCCCCAGGTGAGCCGCATGTCCGAAATTTCCGTTCCTCCCATGAAACTGTCCGGCCTGGAGCCGGTGCTCATCGGCGCGGACACCCTGTTCGTCAATGTCGGCGAACGCACCAACGTCACCGGATCCAAGGCCTTTGCGCGCATGATCCTCAACGGCCAGTTCGAGGAGGCGCTGGCCGTGGCGCGTCAGCAGGTCGAGAACGGCGCCCAGGTGATCGACATCAACATGGACGAGGCCATGCTCGACAGCCAGGCCGCCATGGTGCGCTTCCTGAACCTGATCGCCAGCGAGCCCGACATCGCGCGCGTGCCCATCATGATCGACTCGTCCAAGTGGAGCGTGATCGAGGCCGGCCTGCGCTGCATCCAGGGCAAGGGCATCGTGAACTCGATTTCCATGAAGGAGGGGGTGGAAGAGTTCAAGCGGCAAGCCCGGCTCATCAAGCGCTACGGTGCGGCTACCGTGGTCATGGCCTTCGACGAAAAAGGCCAGGCTGACACCTATGCGCGCAAGATCGAGATCTGCGAGCGCGCCTACCGCATCCTGGTCGACGAGGTCGATTTCCCGCCCGAGGACATCATCTTCGACCCCAACATCTTCGCCATCGCCACCGGCATCGAAGAACACAACAACTACGCCGTGGACTTCATCGAGGCCACGCGCTGGATCAAACACCATCTGCCGGGTGCCAAGGTCTCGGGGGGTGTGTCCAACGTGTCCTTCAGCTTCCGCGGCAATGACCCGGTGCGCGAGGCCATCCACACCGTCTTCCTCTACCACGCCATCAAGGCTGGCATGGACATGGGTATCGTCAACGCCGGCATGGTCGGCGTCTACGATGACCTCGAGCCCACGCTGCGCGAGCGCGTCGAGGATGTGGTGCTCAACCGGCGACCGGACGCGGGTGAGCGCCTGGTCGAGATCGCCGAGACCGCCAAGGGTGCGGCCAAGGACGACAGCAAGAAGAACGAATGGCGCGCCGGCACGGTCGAGCAACGTCTCAGCCATGCACTAGTGCACGGCATCACCGACTTCATCACCGAAGACACCGAGGAGGCCTACCAGGCCGTGCTCGCCCAGGGCGGCCGTCCGCTGCACGTGATCGAAGGTCCGCTGATGGACGGCATGAACGTGGTCGGCGACCTGTTCGGCGCCGGCAAGATGTTCC
>DNQP01000294.1 GCA_003500955.1 Curvibacter sp.
TCAAGCGCTGGTACAGCCAGGCCGGTACGCCGCGCGTCAGCGCCAGCGGTCAGTACGACGCCGCCACCCGCAGCTACACCCTGACCTTGAGCCAGAGCTGCGCCCCCACGCCCGGCCAGCCCGTCAAGGAGCCTTTCGTCATCCCGGTCAGCCTGGGCCTGGTCACGGCCGACGGCCGCTCCCTGCCCTTACAGCTCGAAGGTGAGGCAGAGCCCGGCCCGAGCTCGCGCACCATCGTGCTCACCGAGACCACGCAGACGCTGCGCTTCGTCAGCGTGGACGCCGAGCCCGTGCCCTCGCTGCTGCGCGGTTTCAGCGCGCCCGTGGTGCTGGCCTTCGACTACAGCGACGAGCAGCTGCTCACCCTGCTGGCCCACGACACCGATCCTTTCAACCGCTGGGAGGCTGGCCAGCGCCTGGCGCTCAAGCGCGCCCTGGCCTTCATCCGCAGCAGCGCCCAGCCGAGCGAGGCCAAGGTGCTGGACCACGCCTATGTCGAGGCCATGCGCCAGGTCCTGCGTCACCCCACGCTGGACGCGGCCTTCAAGGAGCTGGTGCTGACCCTGCCCGCCGAGACCTATATGGCCGAGCAGCTGGACGTGGTGGACCCGCAGCGCGTGCACGCCGTGCGTGAGGCCATGCGCCAGCAGCTCGCACTGGAACTACAGCATGACTGGGTCTGGGCCTACGAAACGCACCACGACACCGGCGCCTACCGTCCGGACGCCGTCTCCAGCGGCCGGCGCGCCCTCACCGGCCTGGCGCTCACCATGCTGTGCCTGGCCGCGCGCGAGACGGGTGATGTGATCTGGCCTGGCAAGACCTACCAGCGCTTCAAGGATGCCGGCAATATGACCGACCGCTTCAACGCGCTGGCCGCGCTGGTGCACAGCGGTCACGAGCTGGCCAAACCAGCCCTCGAACGCTTCCACGCGCTGTTCAGGGACGAAGCCCTGGTGCTGGACAAGTGGTTCGCCCTGCAGGCCGGCGCCAGCGACCGCGGCGGCCAGGTGCTGCCGGCCGTACGCCAGCTCATGAAGCACCCGGACTTCAACCTGCGCAACCCCAACCGCGCGCGCAGCCTGATCTTCAGCTACTGCAGCGCCAACCCCGGCGCCTTCCACCGCCCCGATGCGGCCGGCTATGTGTACTGGAGCGAGCGCGTGCTCGAGCTCGATGCTCTCAACCCGCAGGTCGCTGCCCGCCTGGCACGCGCACTGGACCGCTGGAAGAAGCTGGCCGAGCCTTACCGTACGGCCGCCCGGGAAGCCATCGCCCGAGTGGCCGCCAAGCCCGACCTGAGCAACGATGTGCGCGAGGTCGTGGCCCGCGCCCTGTCCGAATAACGGAGCCCCCATGTCTTCCAAGAAGATTTCCCTCACCCGCTACCTCGTCGAGCAGCAACGTGTGCATGGCCACATCCCTTCGGAGCTGCGCCTGCTGCTCGAAGTGGTGGCCCGCGCCTGCAAGAGCATCAGCCAGGCCGTCAACAAGGGTGCGCTCGGCGGCGTGCTGGGCACGGCCGGCAGCGAGAACGTGCAGGGCGAAGTGCAGAAGAAGCTGGACATCATCGCCAACGAGGTGCTGATCGAGGCCAACGAATGGGGCGGCCACCTGGCGGCCATGGCCTCGGAGGAGATGGACGACATCTACGCCGTGCCCAACCGCTACCCCCAGGGCGAATACCTGCTGCTCTTCGATCCCCTGGACGGCTCGAGCAACATCGACGTCAACGTCAGCATCGGCACCATCTTCAGCGTGCTGAAAAAGCACAACGACGACCCCAAGACCATCGAGTCGGTCAGCGCCAGCGACTTCCTGCAACCGGGCAAACAGCAGGTGGCCGCCGGCTACTGCGTCTATGGCCCGCAGACCACCCTGGTGCTGACCGTGGGCGACGGCGTCGCCATGTTCACGCTGGACCGCGAACAGGGCTCCTTCGTGCTCACGCAGGAGAACGTGCGCATTCCCGAGGACACCAAGGAATTCGCGATCAACATGAGCAATATGCGCCACTGGGACGAGCCGGTGAAGCGCTACATCGACGAGTGCCTGCAGGGCAAGGAAGGGCCTCGCGGCAAGGACTTCAACATGCGCTGGATCGCCTCCATGGTGGCCGACGTGCATCGCATCCTGACGCGCGGCGGCATCTTCATGTACCCCTGGGACAAGCGCGAGCCCAACAAGCCGGGCAAGCTGCGCCTGATGTACGAGGCCAACCCCATGGGCTGGCTGGTCGAGCAGGCCGGCGGCGCTGACACCAACGGCAGGCAGCGCATCCTGGACATCCAGCCTACCCAGCTGCACGAGCGCGTCAGTGTGATCCTGGGCTCGAAAAACGAGGTCGAACGCGTCACGTCCTACCACCTCGAGAAGGTATAATTTGCGCCTTCGCCGGTGTAGCTCAGTTGGTAGAGCAGCTCATTCGTAATGAGAAGGTCGAGGGTTCGATTCCTTTCTCCGGCACCAATCTGACAGCCCCTTGCCGCCAGGCATGGGGCTTTTTTTGCGGCATGTTGACCTCTTTGCCGCAGCGCGGCCGACCACGAACCGGGATGCCGGCAGATATCCTGCGCCTGGCGTCAACTTTGACGCACTGACGCAGGGAATCACAGGCACCGGCGCTTGATCTGCCCGGCAGGCCCAGCACAATCGGTCGTCCCGCTTCATCTCCAGCGTCAGGCGGAATCCACCATGCCCACAGCCACCCCACACTCCATCGAAGACTCAGCCAAGGAAATCGAGGCGATGGCCCGCGCAGCAGCCTTGCTGCTGGATACAGGCGACCGGAAAAGTTCCGAGAACGTTGCACGCCTGCTGCTGGCGATCGAACAGCGTGCAGCCGAACTGGCACGTAGCGCGAACGCCTGAGTCCCCTGCAAGCCAGGGCGCCCCACAAGAAAAAAGCCGTTGCACTTGCATGCAACGGCTTTTTGTTTTTGGCGGAGTGGATGTCCCCTAATAGTCAATATCCAACCTTAGAAAATTAACTTAAATAATTTTTACCCCACATAAAGCCCCACAAATTTGAGTCTGCCTTTTACTGAAGCCTGCAGCGCTCGAGCTCAGTAGTTATTCACGGTTTACGACTCACCTACCTTCAAACCAGGCTCGTGCAGCGCGGACAGCTCAACGAGAGTCCGGAAACGATACGCTTGGTCATACGTCCCCGCTGAAGTAAGAATCGGCAGAGACTGCACCTATGACAAGGCAGACGATCGATCCCCCTTCATTAGTGACACATCGGCGTCTTAGCCGGGTGAGGCTGGGCCAAGTCATGCGGCCTCCGCTTCAACGAAGTGTGCGGTCTCATGGTCTGACCCAAGCGTAGCAGCGGACCAGAGTGGTACGAGCTTCACCTTGATTGTGATGGGTTCGCCCAAACCCGCAGCTTGAAGTCTAAATACGGGAGGTCGCCCGAGATTCTCCTGGTCGAACGGCGTTGGATAAGCCAATTCGAGGACCGAGTGTTGATTCATTTCCAAACCTGAG
>DNQP01000217.1:0-462 GCA_003500955.1 Curvibacter sp.
GTGGTTGAGGTCTTCGCGCTTGAGGAAGATCTGCGCGCCGCCCTGTTCGCGGCTCATCCGCGCGGCATGGTAGACGGGCGAGGGGCGGCCCACGAAATGGGCCAGCTCGTTCTCGAACTCGGCCAGGAAATCCGGGTCGTGCTGGTACTTGGCGTAGGCTGCCTTGAGCTCGTTGACGGCCTGGGTCAGCGTCTCGCTGATGAAGCTGCCGCCATAGATGCCGAAATGGCCCTTGGCATCGGGCTGGTGATAGTCGAACATGTTGAACCTGCTTAGTTGGCGTCGGCAGCACGCACGGCCGCGACGAACTGGTGGATCTTGCTGGCGTCCTTGATGCCTTTGAGGCTTGCCCCCCCGGTCGCAGAGGCTTCGACACCAGAGCTGACGTCCACGGCCAGCGACTTACAGCGCGGCCGCAGCTGCCGGATGCCGTCGGCCACGTTTGCAGGCGTGAGTCCACCA
>DNQP01000217.1:763-3400 GCA_003500955.1 Curvibacter sp.
CACGTTTGCAGGCGTGAGTCCACCACTCAAGACGAGGTGAGCGTCGACGCTTGGAGGCAGATGTGACCATTCGAAGGATTTGCCGCCCCCGCCGAACCCCTCGACATGGGCGTCGAGCAGGATGGCCAGGGCAGCCGAGTAGTGCTGGGCGTATTTTACGAGGTCGAAGCCGCGCCCGGCTTCGCCCAGGGGTATACGGGCCGCCCGCAGGTAGGGACGGGCGCCAGCCAGGGTCTGGCACTGGGCTGGCGTTTCGTCGCCATGGAACTGCAGGGTGGCGTTGGGGATCAGGGCGCAGGCCGCCTGGATCTGCTCAGCCGAGGCATTGACCACCAGCAGCACTGGCGTGATGAAGGCCGGCAGACGGCGTGCCAGTTCGGCGGCGCGCTGGGGCGTGACATGGCGCGGGCTCTTGTCGTAAAGCACAAAGCCTACGGCATCGGCACCGGCCGCGATGACGGCGTCCACATCGACTTCACGGGTGAGGCCGCAGATCTTGATCCTGGTACGTGCGTTCATGGCAGCCAATCATACGCAGGGGTGCGATCGGGCAGGCCCCAGCGGACGTCGTAGCGCGGGCCCAGGAAATACAGACCGTCGGGGGAGAACGTCGGGGCTGCCGCATCGCGGCTGCGCGCGGCGATGACCTCGGCCATCCATGCGGGCGGCTTCTTGCCCTGACCGATGGTGATGAGCACGCCCATGATGTTGCGGATCATGTGGTGCAGGAAGGCATTGGCCTCGAACTCGAAGCGCCAGTAGGCGCCGCGCCGGCTGATCTCCAGGCGCAGCAGGTTCTTGACCGGCGAGAGCGCCTGGCAGGCCGAGGCGCGGAAAGAGGTGAAATCGTGCTCGCCCAGGATGTGGGGCAGGGACTGCTGCATCAGCGCCAGGTTCAGGGGCTGGAAGACCCAGCCCACGCGGTGCGCGTCGATGCTGGGGCGCACCGGGGACTCGAGCAGAAGATAGGCGTAGCGGCGCGAGGTGGCACTGGCACGGCAGTGGAATTCGTCCGGGACGATCTGCGCCCATTGCACGGCGATGTCGCGTGGCAGGAAGGTGTTGGTGCCGCGGATCCAGGCATAAGGATCACGCTGGGCCGTGGTGTCGAAATGCACGACCTGCATCAGACCATGCACGCCGGCGTCTGTACGGCCGGCGCAGAGGGTGGAAATGCGCTGGTCGGCGAAACGGCTCAGGGCTTTTTCAAGCTGGTCCTGCACCGTGCGACCGGAGGGCTGGCTCTGCCAGCCGTCGTAGGGGTGGCCGTCGTAGCTGACGCCGAGGGCCACCCTCACGAGAACTGCCTTTGCGCGCGCCGGCGGCTCAGCCGAGCGCGGCGAGCGCCTTCTGGGCGCGGGACTTCATGTCGCCCGAAGCTTCGGCAATGATTTCCTCGATCAGGGCGCGGGCACCGTCGGTGTCGCCGATGGCCTTGAATTCGTCGGCCAGGGCCAGCTTGGTGGACAGCGGGTCCTCGCCGTCGCCACCGGGTTGCTCCGAGGGTGTTCCCAGATCCAGGGACAGGCCACCCATGTCGAAGTTCATCATGTTGTTGGCCGCAGGCGCTGCTGCGGCGGCGGCCGGGCTCACGGGCAAGGAGGGGGCTTCGAAGGCCAGGCTGTTGTCGGGCGCAGAGGCGATCGGTGCTGGCTGCGTGGCCGCGCTGGGCACGGCAGCCCGGGCCGGGGCCTCGTCGAGCGAGAAGTCCAGGTCCAGGTCCAAATCCACACCGCTGGCGGCTGCGGGTACCGCAGCGGCCACCGGCGCAGCCTGGCGTACAGGTTGGGTCGCGCTGTAGCTGCTGGGAGCGGGTTCCAGCGGTGCGGGGGCTGAAGCCGGTGGTTCACCGCCGGGCTGGTACATGCTGTTGTTAGGATCGATGCCGCGGCCCAGTTCGCAGATCTGCTCCCACTCGAGGCCGCTGCCGCCCGTGACCTTGTAGGCCTCCTTGGCGATGATGCTGAAGTTCTTGACATCACGGCGCTTCGCGTAGATCTCCAGCAGCTTCTGGTGGATCGCGACACGGCTGGGGTGATGGCGCAGCGCTTCCTTGAGGATTTCTTCGGCCTGCAGATCGCGGCCGTAGGCCAAGTACACATCGGCTTCAGCGACGGGGTCGACATCGTCGCCAGCGTCGAGCTGGCTGGGCGAATAGACCATGGACGAGGAACTGTTCACACTCGCGTCGTTGGTGTCGACGCGTTGTCCGCCGCTGTTACCGAAAAAAGAGTCAGGCTGGAGTCGGCTCTCCAGGTAGGCGCTGTCAACCTGCCCAGCGTTCTTGCGCTGGCGGCTGCGGTAGAAGGCGTAGCCCGCGAGCAGGGCGATCAGGCCACCGGCTGCGGCAGGGATCATCGGGTTGTCGAGCAGCTCATCCACCAGCGAGGGCTCTTCCACGACGGGGGCGGGCGGTGGCGCTGCAGGACGCGGCGCCGGGGCCGGTGCCGGGTTTGCGGCCGGGGCAGGCGCCGGCGCGGTGACCGCCGGTGTGGGGGCCGCTGCAACCTGAGGTGCCGGGGTCGGGGCGGGTGCCGGTGTTGCCGCCGGGGCGGGTGCAGGTGCCGGTGCCGGAGTGGGGGCGGGTGCAGCCGCTGCGGGCGTGGCAGGCTTGCTGGCCTCGGGGGTCGGCTTGGG
>DNQP01000001.1 GCA_003500955.1 Curvibacter sp.
TTCTACTGGCTTCCCCGCCATCATCCGGACGGCCCGATATTCGATGACCCTAACGCCCTCTTGGTTTTTCACATTATTCATCGTGGTCACAATTCCACGGTTACCCTTCTTGGTTGGGCGGACGGATAGAACTTCAACCTCTGCGTGAATAGTGTCTCCGGCAAAAACTGGCGCGAGCACCTTCTTTTCGACTTCCAGAAGCGCGAGGCCTGTCGTCTGCATCGTTGATTGAACAAGAAGTCCCTCTGTCAGAGTATAGACAAGCGCCGCCGGGGCCACACGTCCGCGCATTGGGCCACCGCCGTGTTCTCCAAACGTCAGGTCCGTAAACAGGGTCTCGACCATACCGGTTACACCGATAAAATTTACGATATCGGGTTCAGTGACGGTCCGGTTAAGCGTCTTAAACTGTTCACCAACCTCAAGGTTGTCCCAGTAGAGCCCTACGCCGAGGGTTTTCATTCTTCGGTCTCCATTTTTAGTTTATTGCACCGCGAGCGCGCAGCTCCTTGATATCTGTCTCGCCATACCCGGCTTCACGCAGGATCTCGGCGCTGTGTTCGCCGCGCTTGGGCGCGGCGCGGGCGATGGTGCTCGGTGTGCGCTCCAGCTGCACGGGCTGGCCCACGAGGCGCTGCGGGCCGTGGTGCGCCGAGACCACCTCCTTGACCATGCCCAGGTGCTGCACCTGTTCTTCCTCGAACACTTCCTGCACGTTGTTGATCAGGCCGCAGGCCACGCCGCCTTCGTTGAAGCGCTGTACCCAGTAGGCGCGGTCCTGCGACGCGAGGCGGCGGTTGATCTCTTCGTTGAGGCTGTCGCGGTGGATCGAACGGCCCATCTTGTCGTGGTAGCGCGGGTCCGTCACCCACTCGGGCGCGCCCAGGATGTCGCAGAAGCGCTCCCAGATCTTGGAGCCGAAGACCGCGATGTTCATCCAGCCGTCGCGCGCCTTGTAGACGCCGGTGGGGATGCTGGTCGGGTGGTAGTTGCCGGCCTGCTTCGGCACCTCGCCGTCGATCAGCACGCGTGCGGTCTGGAAGTCCATCATGTAGACCATGGACTCGAGCAGCGAGGTGTGCAGGAACTGCCCCCGGCCCGAGGCCTCGCGTTCGAGCAGCGCGACCAGGATGCCCTGGGCCGCGAAGATGCCGGCGCAGAGATCGGCAATCGGGATGCCCACGCGCAGCGGTCCGTCCCCCGGCTTGCCGGTGACCGACATCAGACCGCTCATGCCCTGGGCGATCTGGTCGAAACCCGGGCGCTGGGCCAGCGGACCGGTCTGGCCGAAGCCCGAAATGCTGGCATAGACCAGGCGGGGATGGTTCTGGGCCAGGGTCTCGTAGTCAATGCCCAGGCGGTACTTCACGTCGGGCCGGAAGTTCTCGACCACCACGTCGGCCGTGGCGATCAGGCGCTTGAGCACCTCGATGCCCTCGGCCTCTTTCAGGTTGAGGGTGATGGAGCGCTTGTTGCGATGCGTGTACTGGTAATCCGAGCCGTCCTGCCCGCCCAGGGTGTCGTCGCCGCGCATGTGATCGGGCATCTGGACCTGGATGACGTCGGCGCCCCAGTCGGCCAGCTGGCGGCAGCAGGTCGGGCCGGCGCGCACCTGGGTCAGGTCGATGACGCGGAAGCGCGCCAGGGCGGAAGAGGCGGGGAGATGGGGCATGGAAGCGCGTCGCTTGCAGTCTGGAGAAGGTCCGCAGTGTCATCTGCAAGACCAAAAGTGTCAACACTTAATGGTGAATAGAAAACATTTTTAGTGGTTAACCCTAGGCCTGGCGCGCGCCCGGGTGCTACGATGCGGCCATTCTGCGGGGCCGTTGACGCTCCTTTGAACATGGAATCCGCCAAAGAAAAGAACGAACAGGGACTTGCGCCCGCGATTGCCGAGGAGCTCAAGCGCCTGATCTATGGCGGCGAGATCCAGCCCGGCGAGCGCCTCAACGAGGCCGCGCTGGCCCTGCGCATGGGCACCAGCCGCGGGCCCATCCGCGAGGCCATCCGCACGCTGGCCGGCCTGGGCCTGGTCACGGCCGTGCCCAACCGCGGCGTCTTCGTGCGCCAGATCTCGGTGCGCGAGATGCTCGAGATCTACGAGCTGCGGGCGCTGGTCTTTGGCTTTGCGGCCGAGCGCGCCTGCGAGCACCTGGACGAGCCGCACCGGCTGCGCCTGGCCGAGCTGCTCGACCGCATGGACGCGGCCTGCGAGAGCGGCGAGGGCACGCTGTACTACGAGCTCAACCTGCGCTTCCACACCCTGATCCTCGAGCTCTCGGGCAGCCAGCGCGCCCGACAGGCCTACGACGACTACATCAAGGAACTGCACCTGTTTCGCCGCAGCTACTTCAACGCGCCGGGCAATATGCGCCGCTCCAATGCCGAGCACCGCGCCATCTACGACGCCATCGCCAAGGGCGACGCCAAGCGCGCGCGCACCCTGGCCGAGCGCCATGTGCTTTCAGGGCGCGAGCGCCTGCTCGCACGCCTGGAGCATCCGGCCTGAGGCGGGCCATCGAGTTCACCATGCGCGAACCCCGCTTCGTCCAGCTGCACCAGACCGATGCCACAGCTCTGCGCGCCGAGCTGTCCGCGGGCCTGCAGGCCGCACCCGCGCGCATCGCGCCCAAGTACTTTTACGACGCGCTGGGCTCGCGCCTGTTTGACGCCATCACCGAATTGCCCGAGTACTACCCCACGCGCACCGAGGCCGCGCTGATGGCCACCCATGGCTCGGCTATGGCGCAACGCGTGCCACGCGGCGCCACGCTGGTGGACCTGGGCGCGGGCAATTGCGAGAAGGCCGGGCGGCTCTTCGCGCTGCTGCAGCCGGCGCGCTACGTGGCCGTGGACATCTCGGCCGAGCATCTGCGGCACGCCCTGCACTGCCTGCAGCGCCAGTTTCCCGCCCTCGACATGCTGGGGGTGGGCATGGATTTCTCCAGCCGTCTGGACTTGCCGCCCGAGGTGGGGGCGGGGCCGCGCCTGCTGTTCTACCCCGGTTCGAGCATCGGCAACTTCACGCCCGAGGAAGCGCTGGTCTTCCTGCGCCAGACGCACGCGGCCGCACAGGGTGGCGGCCTGCTGATCGGTGTGGACCTGCGCAAGCCGACCGAGGTGCTGCAGCCGGCCTATGACGATGCGCTGGGTGTCACCGCGGCCTTCAACCGCAATGTGCTGCTGCACCTCAACCGCCTGCTCGGCAGCGACTTTTCCGTGCCCGACTGGCGGCATGTCGCGTTCTTCAACGACGCCGCTTCGCGCATCGAGATGCACCTGGAGGCCCGGCGCGCGCTCACCGTGCGCTGGCCCGGGGGCGAACGGCGCTTTGCCAGTGGCGAACGTATCCACACCGAGAGCTCCTACAAATACGCGCTGGCCGATTTCCAGGCCCTGCTGGCCGCGGCCGGCTACCAGCGCATCGAGGCCTGGACCGATGCGCAGGCCTGGTTCGCCGTCTTCTGGGCCGAGGCCTGAGTGACACGGCCGCTCGTGCTCATCGCCAGCCCGGCGCTGGCCGAGGCCAACAACGGCAACTGGCAGACCGCCTGGCGCTGGTCGCGCCTGCTGGCCCCGCGTTACTGCACGCAGATCGTGCCGTCCTGGCAGCCGGGCGAGCAGCCGCAGGCCGTGGCCCTGCTGGCACTGCATGCGCGCCGCTCGGCCGACGTGATCGCCGCCTGGGCGCAGGCGCATCCGGGCCGGGGTCTGGCCGTGGTGCTGACGGGCACCGATCTCTACCGCGACATCCAGCGCGATGCCGCGGCCCAGCGCTCGCTGGCGCTGGCGCAGCGGCTCGTGGTGCTGCAGGAACTCGGGCCGCAGGCCCTGCCCGCCGAGCACCGCGCCAAGACGCGCGTGATCTTCCAGTCCACCACCCCCCGGCGCACGCTGGACAAGACTGGCAAGCACCTGCGTGCCGTGATGGTGGGGCACCTGCGCGAGGAGAAGGGACCGCAGACGCTGTGGGCCGCGGCGCGTCTGCTGCGCGACCGCCCCGACATCCGCATCGACCACATCGGGGACGCGCTGGACCCGGCGCTGGGCGAGGCCGCGCAGGCCGCCATGGCCGACTGCCCGGCCTACCGCTGGCTCGGCGGCTTGCCGCATGAGGCCGTGCGCCGCCACATCCAGCGCGCCCACCTGCTCGTGCACTGCAGCCGTATGGAAGGCGGCGCCCATGTGCTCATGGAGGCCGCGTGCAGTGGCACGCCGGTGCTGGCCACGCGCATCGCCGGCAATGTGGGCATGCTGGGCGCGGACTACGCGGGCTACTTCCCCGTCGACGATGCCGCGGCCCTGGCCGGGCTGTTGCAGCGCTGCCGGGATGCGCCCGACAGGGTTTTGGCCTTGCGGGCACAATGCAGCCTCCGCGCGCCGTTGTTCGCTCCCGCAGCTGAACAGGCGGCCCTGCTTGCACTGCTCCAGGACCTGATATGAACGCCCACACCCCGCCCGCCGAACCCCGACTCACCTCGCTCTCGCACGGCGGCGGTTGCGGCTGCAAGATCGCCCCGGGCGTGCTGTCCGACATCCTCAAGGGCAGCAACGGCCTGCCCATGCCGCCCGAGCTGCTCGTGGGCATCGAGACCGCGGACGACGCGGCGGTCTACCAGCTCAACGACGAGCAGGCCCTGATCGCTACCACCGATTTCTTCATGCCCATCGTCGACGATGCCTACGACTTCGGCCGCATCGCCGCCACCAACGCCATCTCCGACGTCTACGCCATGGGCGGCAGGCCCATCATGGCCCTGGCCCTGGTGGGCATGCCCATCAGCGTGCTGAGCACCACCACCATCGGCCGCATCCTCGACGGTGGCCAGGCGGTCTGCAAGGCCGCGGGCATTCCCATCGCCGGCGGCCACACCATCGATTCGGTCGAGCCCATCTACGGCCTCGTCGCCCTGGGCCTGGTACACCCCAAGCGTGTCAAACGCAATGCC
>DNQP01000148.1:0-217 GCA_003500955.1 Curvibacter sp.
CGGCTCGAACCCAAGCCCGGACGCCGCTTCGTCGATGTCGAGCGCAACGTCATCATCCCCGACGTGCTGGTGCTGCGCAGCGGCAACGGCGCGGGCACCCGCTTTCGCGTGCAGCTCAACCCCGACGTCATGCCGCGCCTGCGCGTGCACGACATCTATGCCAATGCGCTCAAGGGTCACAAGTCCGAGGGCCACGCCGCGCTGCAGCAGCGCCTGC
>DNQP01000148.1:535-3720 GCA_003500955.1 Curvibacter sp.
CCTGCAGGAGGCGCGCTGGTTCATCAAGAACATCCAGCAGCGTTTCGACACCATCCTGCGGGTCTCCAGCGCCATCGTCGAGCGGCAGAAGAACTTCTTCATGCACGGCGAGCTGGCCATGCGCCCGCTGGTGCTGCGCGAGATCGCCGACGAGCTGGGCCTGCACGAATCCACCATCAGCCGCGTGACCACGGCCAAGTACATGGCCACGCCCTTTGGCACCTACGAGCTCAAGTACTTCTTCGGCTCGGGTCTGGGCACGGAATCGGGCGGCAATGCCTCGAGCACCGCGGTGCGCGCGCTGATCAAGCAGTTCGTCGGCGCCGAGAGCGCCAAGAAGCCGCTGTCCGACAGCCAGCTGTCCGAGATGCTCAAGGAACAGGGCATCGAATGCGCGCGCCGCACGGTGGCCAAATACCGCGAGGCGCTCAAGATCGCGCCCGCGAATCTGAGAAAAGCCTTGTGAACCAGCTGACCCTCTTCCTCCCCTGCGCCGCCGGCGTGGAGGACTACCTGGCGCCCGAGATCCTGCGCATCACGGGCCTGCCCCCGGGCTGCATCACCAAGCAGCGCGGCGGTGTGGCTGTGCGCACCTCGTTCGCGCACGCCATGCTGCTCAATCTCTACAGCCGCCTGGCCCAGCGCGTGCTGGTGCTGGTCTCGCATACCGAGTACCGCAGTGAACAGGACATCTACCGCGCCACCATGGCCGTGCCCTGGGAGCAGTGGTTCACCCCAAAGGAAAGCATCAAGGTCGAGATCACGGCCCAGCACAGCCCGCTGACCTCGCTGAATTTCGCGGCACTCAAGGTCAAGGACGCGGTCTGCGACCGTTTCCGCGAGACCTCGGGCGGCGTGCGCCCCGATGTGGACACCCAATGGCCCGACGTGCGCATCTACGCCCACCTGACCACGGACCAGTGCTCGCTGTACATCGACACCTCGGGCGAGCCGTTGTTCAAGCGCGGCTGGCGCGAGGACAAGGGCGATGCACCGCTGAAGGAAACCCTGGCGGCCGCCATGATTGCCGCCAGCGGCTGGGCCGAGGGTGAGGGCGATCTGCTGCCCCTGTACGACCCCTGCTGCGGCAGCGGCACCGTGCTCATCGAGGCGGCGCAGATTGCCTGCAACATCGCGGCGGGCTCGCTGCGCCGCTTTGCCTTCGAGAAATACAAGCCCTTCCGCGCTGCCGAGTGGAAGGCCATGAAGGCCGAGGCCGCGGACGCGGTGGTCAAGCCCGAGCCGGGCCAGGCCACGCTGATCTACGGCAGCGATGTCTCGCACCGCATGGTGGACTTCGCCCAGCGCAACGCCGAGCGTGCCGGCGTGGCCGACGTGATCGAATTCCGTGGCGGCGACGCCTTGCAGCGCATGCCGCCCTGCGCCACGCCCGGCGTGATGCTGATCAACCCGCCCTATGGGGAGCGCATCGAGGCCGGCGGTTTTGCCGGCAAGGCGCGCTTCGGCGCGCGCGAGCTGCCCGAGACCGGTGCCGACGACGACAACGAATTCTTCAACAAGCTGGCCGCGCACTGGAAGAAGAACTACAGCGGCTGGACGGCCTGGCTGCTCACGCCCGACCTCAAGCTGCCGGGCAAGATGCGGCTCAAGGAATCGCGCCGCGTGCCCCTGTGGAACGGCCCGCTCGAATGCCGGCTGTTCAAGTTCGACATGATCAAGGGCTCGGCACGGGCCAGGCCGGAAGCGCCCGCCGCATGAGCACCCCCATCGTGCTCGACACCAATGTGGTGCTGGACCTGCTGGTCTTCGACGACCCGGCCACGCCGGCCTTGCAGCAGGCACTGGACGACGGTGCGTTGCGCTGGATCGCCACGCCCGTGATGCGCGAGGAGCTGGCCCGTGTGCTGCTCTATCCCCACCTCGTCGCCCGGCTGGACTATTACCGTCTGAGTGCCGACGAGGTGCTGGCCGCCTTCGATCGCCAGGCGCAGCGGGTGGACGTGGCGCCCAAGGCGCCCATGGTCTGCCGCGATCCGGACGATCAGAAATTCATCGACCTGGCTGTGGCGCACCGCGCGCAGCTGCTGAGCAAGGACCACGCCGTGCTCAAGCTGAAAAAGCGCCTGCTCCTGCAAGGGGTGCCGGTGGCCACGCGCTTCGATGCCCTGCCCGTACTGGAACCCCTGACATGAACACCACCACCTTGCTGCAGCCCGAAGACTTCGACGAACTGGAGGCCATCCTCGACGATCTGCGCACGCGCGACGAGGAGATCCCGCAGTGGGAGTTCTGCGAGGGCGTGCTCGCGGCCCTGGTCTGCTGCCGCCGCGTGATCCCGCAAGACGAATACCTGCCCATGCTGCTGGGCGGCGGTGAGCCGGGGTCTGTTGAGCCCTTTGCCGACGCCGCGCAGCGCGAGCGTTTCCTGGCCCTTTGGCAGCGCCGCTGGCAGGAGGTGGTGTACGCGCTGGACGCCGAGGTCGAGACCCTGGAGGACGAGGCCGCCTATCAGCCCGAGGTCATGGACGTGCGTGGCGCCCTGCTGGCCCTGCCTGCCGCCGAGCGCGCCGCCTATGGCGACGAGGCCCTGCCCTCCTTCGCCCAGGTCTGGGCCCTGGGCTTCATGTACGTGGTGGAGAATTGGCCCGAGGAATGGGCCGCGCCGCGCGACAAGGAAGCGGCCGAGTGGCTTGATGTGTCCCTGCAGGCCCTCGTCGCCATGACCGAGGACGACACGGGCGAGCCCGAGATCTCGCCGTTTGGTGACGACACCCCGCCTTCGGTCAGCATGGCGCGGCTCAACGCTTTCGGCGACGCGATCTGGGCCGTCTACGACCTGCGCGAACTCTGGAAGAGCCTCGGCCCGCGCGTCGAAACCGTGCGCAAGGCCGCAGAGCCGGGGCGCAACGACCTTTGCCACTGCGGCAGCGGCAAGAAGTACAAGAAGTGCCACGGCGCGAACTGAGGCCCATCAGAACTTCCGGTCAGCCCTGTCGAACGGCTGCGGCCTCTGCGCTTGGGTGGTTGGCGGCGCTGCGCAATGCAGGCGTCAAGTGCCGCGGGGCGGCGTGTTGTTCGTGGGCGAGGCAGGGATGGATACACCCACACTCAGGGCTTCGGGCTGGGTGACGGCTTCAGGCTGAACTCAGGCGTTCAGATCAGATGATTGGATTACGGCTTGTGCGCACAGAGCAGACGACCACAATGGAATTCTGACCTGGTTC
>DNQP01000048.1 GCA_003500955.1 Curvibacter sp.
CATTCCACCGCGTCCACGTAGACGCCGAGGTACCAGGCGTGCACCTGCTTGGGCTCCACGCCGTACATCAGGGCGAACAGGCCGGTGACCATGAGGCGCTGGATGTGGTGCGCGTAGCCGTGCTGCAGCGTCTGGACTATGGCGTCGGCCAGGCAGGCCAGGTCGGTGCGGCCGTCCCAGTACCAGCCGGGCAAATCTTCTGTCGCGTCCAGTGCATTGCCTTCGAGGTAGGCGGGCATCTGCGTCCAGTAGATGCCGCGCACGTACTCGCGCCAGCCCAGGATCTGGCGGATGAAGCCCTCGGCACTCTGGATGCTCACCCTTCCCGCGCGCCACGCGGCCTCGGCGGCGGCCACGACTTCGCGGGCGTTCAGCAGCTTGAGGTTGAGCGCGGCGGCCAGATGGGCGTGGTAGAGCCAGGGTTCGCCGGGCCAGATGGCGTCCTGCCAACGGCCGAAGTCGGGCAGGCGCTGGGTGATGAAATCGTCCAGGGCCTGCAGGGCCTGTGCACGCGTGACGGGCCAGGCGAAGCTGTCCAGCTGGCCAGGATGCGCGGCAAAACGCTGCTGCACCAGGGCCAGGACCTCGCGCGTGATGGCGTCCGGCGCAAACTGGCTGCGCGGCGGCACCACACCTGGGCCTTGCGGGCCGAAGGCCTGGCGGTTGTCGGCGTCGAAGTTCCACTGGCCACCGGCCGGCTGGTCGCCCTCCATCAGCACGCCATGGCGCTTGCGCTGCTCGCGGTAGAAGTACTCCATGCGCAGGCTCTTGCGGCCCTTGGCGTGGGCGGCGAAGTCGCGCACCGTGGTGTAGAAGTGCCTGTCGTCGCGGACCTCCAGCGGCAGGCCGGCCTCACGGGCCACGGTCTGCAGCGCGCGCAGCACGCGCCAGTCGCCGGGGGCGGTGAGCACCAGCTCACGGGGTTGCAAGCGCGCCAGATCGTGGGCCAGCTGGGCGGCTAGGCTGCCGCGGTTGTCGGGATCATCGAGCCGGGTGTAGTGCAGCGGTCGGCCCAGCTCCTTCAGCGTCTCCGCGAAGTGGCGCATGGCGCTGAGGAAGAGGGCGATGCGGGGCTGGCCCGAGGTGATGTGGGTGGATTCCTCGGCGACCTCGGCCATCCAGACCGCGTCCTGCGCGGGATCGAAGCCATCGAAGGCGCTGGCCTGCGCGTCCAGCTGGTCACCCAGCACAAGCACGAGACGTCGCATGGCTCAGCGGCTTGCGCCCGAACGGCGGCAGGCTTCGGAACAGTACTTGACCTGTTCCCAGTTCTTCTCCCATTTCTTGCGCCAGCTCATGGGCCGGCCGCAGGCCACGCAGGGCTTGCTGGGCAGGGATTGCTTGTTGCCTTTGTGGCCAGTGGGTTGGGACATGGTGGGGGTGGGATCCTGGGACGTCACTCTAGCCGCTGGGCCGCCCACTGTCGTGCGGGGCAGGGCATGCCCCTGCGCCGCGAGCGGGTAGACGGACCCGCGGCAATGCGGCAGGAATACCGGCTTTGCGCATTTGTTGGGCCCGAGCGGGCCGAGGGGCGGGAGTGGTCGATTAACATGCGCCATGCACGGGTGAACCGGCTGCCGCGGTCTTTCGCGGCGGCGGGCCGTGCGCATCGAGATACATGGGTTCTGCAGACGACAAGGATGAGCTGGCAAGGCTGCGCGCACAGTTGCGTGAGGCCGAGGCGCGCCTGCAGCTGCGGGAGCGTGACTGGGAGCTGCTGGAGCGCCAGCGCCGCCGCACCGAGCTGATGTTCACCGCTGCCTTCGAGGACAGCCCCGAGGCGATCGGCCTGTCACGCCTGGACGACGGCCTGATCGTCGACGTCAACACGGAGTGGCTGGCGCTCACGGGCTACACCCGGGAAGAGGTCATCGGCCACACCGCGGTCGAGATCGGTCATTGGCCCGACCAGGCAGCGCGCGAGTCGGCCCTGGCCGAGCTGCTGCAGAACGGCCGCCTGCGCGACCGCGAGGTCATCGTCTTTCTCCGGGGCAAGGGCAAGCGCCTCTTGCGCTACAACGGTGTGGTGATCGATGTCGGCGGCGTGCGGCACATCCTCATGTACCTCAAGGATGTCACGTCCGAGCGCATGGCCGAGGAGTCGCTGCGGGCGGGCGAGATCGCGCTGGCCCAGGCCAATGAGCAGCTCGCTGCCCAGCTGGACCTATACACGCTGACCGAGGAACTCGCCCGGGTGGGCCACTGGAGCACGAGCGACGGCGAGACCATCCATTTCTCGGGTGGACTACAGAAAATCGACTTCGACAAGATTGGCCCAGTGCGCAAGCGCGGCGAGGCTCGTAGCCGTATCCACCCGGACGACATGCCCGCTTTCTTGACGGCGCGACAGGCCATGGACGGGCGCATCGTCGAGTACCGGTCCATCCACCCCGACGGCAGTATCTACTGGCGGCGTAGTCGCATGCGCCGGCATCAGAACAGCGACGGCAGCATCACCGACTTCGGCGTGGTGATGGACATCACGGCCGAGATGCAGACCGCACGTGCGCTGCAGGAGAAGCTGGAGTTCATTGAGAAGCTCACGAGCCGCGTACCGGACGTGCTGTTCCAGTACCAGCAGCGCGAGGACGGCCATGTGAGCTTTCCTTTCGTCAACGACAGCGTGCGCAGCATGTTCCATGTCACGCCGGAAGCGGTCCGCCAGGACGCACGCACATTGTTCGCGTCGATCGAACCCGAGGACATGCCCGCGCTGTTCGATTCCATGCGCGCGGCGCATTATGACGGCGGGGTCTGGCAGCACGAGTTCCGCGTGCGTCAGCCCGAAGGCGGCACCCGCTGGGTGCGGGGCAATTCGGTCACGGTGCGCGAGGCCGATGGCAAGCTGGCCTCGTACGGCGCGGTGCGCGACATCACCGAGAGCAAGCTGGCCGAGCGACGCCTGCAGGAGAGCGAGGCACGCTTCCGCAGCCTGACCGACCTCTCCTCCGACTGGTACTGGGAGATTGACGAGCAGTTCCGCTTCACGAACTTTGCGGGCTACCGCGAGGGCAAATCCATCATGACCCAGGCCGACAGCATCGGCAAGACGCGCTGGGAACTTGGGGCCTTGAATCTGAGCGACGAGGACTGGGCCCTGCATCGTCGTGTGCTCGAGGCCCACCAGCCCTTTCGCGACCTGGAGCTGCAGCGCCTGGACGCCGAGGGCCAGACCTATTGGGTGGCGGTCAGCGGCGCGCCTTTCTTCGACGAACGCGGCGTCTTCAAGGGCTACCGCGGCATCGGGCGCGACATCAGCAAGCGCAAGCGCGCCGAGGACGAGACCCAGCGCCTGGCCTTCTACGACACGCTGACCGGCCTGCCCAACCGCCGCCTGCTCATGGACCGGCTGGCCCACGCCCAGGTCACGAGCGCGCGCAGCAAGCGCCATGGCGCGCTGCTCTTCATCGATCTGGACAACTTCAAGGACCTCAACGACACCCTGGGCCACGATGTGGGCGACCTGCTGCTGGAGCAGGTGGCGCTGCGCCTGGTGTCCTGCCTGCGCGAGGGCGACACGGCGGCGCGCTTCGGGGGCGACGAGTTCGTGGTGATGCTCGAGGACCTCAACGAGAACGATGCCGATGCCGCCCGCCAGGCCGAGCTGGTGGCCGAGAAGATCCTCAACCGCCTCAACGCGCCCTATGAGCTGGTCGGTCGCCAGCACAGCAGCTCGCCCAGCATCGGCATCACGCTGTTCTGCGGCGCCATCCTGGGCGTGGACGAGCTGCTCAAGCGTGCTGACGTGGCCATGTACCAGGCCAAGGCGGCCGGTCGCAACACCTTGCGCTTCTTCGACCCGCAGATGCAGGCCACCGTGCTGGCGCGCGCCGCACTCGATGCCGATCTGCGCATGGGCCTGCAGCGTGACGAGCTGCTGCTGCATTACCAGCCCGTGGTCGACGGGCGCAGCCGCATCCTGGGCTATGAAGCCCTGCTGCGCTGGCGCCATCCGCGGCGCGGCCTGGTGTCACCGGGCGAGTTCATCGCCCTGGCCGAGCAGAGCGGCCTGATCCTGGGCATCGGCCAGTGGGTGCTGCGCACCGCTTGCCGGCAGCTCGTGGCCTGGTCCCGCGAGCCCGCCACGCGCGGGCTGAGCCTGGCGGTTAATGTGAGCGCCCGCCAGTTCCGCCAGAACGATTTCGTGGCCCAGGTGCAGGCGGTGCTGGAGGAGACGGGGGCCGATCCGCAGCGCCTCAAGCTCGAACTCACCGAGAGCGTGCTGATCTCCGACGTGGAGGACGCGATCCGCAAGATGGGCGCGCTGCGCGAGCGCGGTGTGCGCTTTGCCCTCGATGATTTCGGTACCGGCTATTCGTCGCTGAGCTACCTCAAGCGCCTGCCGTTGGATCAGCTCAAGATCGACCAAGGCTTTGTGCGCGACGTGCTGACCGATCCCAACGATGCGGCCATCGTGCGCACCATCCTGGCCCTGGCCCAGAGCATGGAGCTGCAGGCCGTGGCCGAGGGGGTGGAGAGCGAAGGGCAGCGCCAGTTCCTGCTGGACAACGGCTGCACGGTGTTCCAGGGCTATCTGTTCGGACGGCCCGGACCGCTCGGGCACACGGTCCTGCCGGCATGAGGCCTCACTGCTGAAGCCGTTCGCGCTGAGCCTGTCGAAACGCCCGCAAGGCCTACGACAAGCTCAGGCCGAACGGACGGGCTGGTTCAGCCCGGGGCTTACTCGAAGTTGCCCTGGTCGCGCTCGTCGCCGGCTTCGCTGCTGGCGCTGCCGGGCAGGCTGAGCTTCTCGGCGTTCTGGCGCGCCTGGGCTTTCTCACCGGCACCGGCGAACTTGCTGTACTTGTGCAGGATGGGCACGAGCTGGCCGTAGATGCGGGGGTTGCCGGCCAGGCATTCCTTGTGCTCCATGAACTCGGGTTCGCCCGTGAAGTTGCCCACCAGGCCGCCGGCCTCGGTGACCAGCAGCGAGCCCGCGGCCACGTCCCAGGGGCTGAGCCCGGTCTCGAAGAAACCGTCGGTGAAACCCGCGGCCACATAGGCCAGGTCCAGCGCGGCGGCGCCGGGGCGGCGCAGGCCGGCCGTGCGCTGCATGACCTCGCCCATCATGGCCAGGTAGGCCTGGAAGTTGTCGCCCTTGCGGAAAGGAAAGCCGGTGGAGATCAGGCTTTGCGAGAGCTGGGTGCGCTTGCTCACGCGGATGCGGCGCTCGTTGAGGAAGGCGCCACGGCCCTTGGTGGCGGTGAAGAGGTCGTTGCGCGTGGGGTCGTAGACCACGGCCTGCTCGACCTTGCCCTTGACGGTGAGCGCGATGCTCACGCAATAGACGGGGAAGCCATGGATGAAGTTGGTGGTGCCGTCCAGCGGATCGATGATCCAGACAGTGTCGGCGCCTTCGCCATGGCCAGGCTGGAAGCCGCTTTCCTCGGCTTGAATGCTGTGGTCGGGATAGGCCTTGCGCAGCTGGCTGATAATGGCCTGCTCGGCGGCGCGATCCACTTCCGACACATAATCGCGCGCGTCCTTTTCGTCCACGGTGAGCACATCAAGGCGTTCCATGGAACGGTAAATGAGCTCTCCTGCGCTGCGCGCGGCACGCAGGGCGATGTTCAGCATGGGCTGCATAAGGCTATGTCTCTGTCGGGGGAATGATGAAAAGCCGGAAATTGTAGCAGAAGTGTAGGTGAACAGAAATGGATCATGGCTATCGCAGCGAGGCTTTTGTAAGATGCAGGGTCCATTTTCTGGCGTGAAGGGTCCGCTGTGCTTAATAACGTGCGTGTGGTGTTGGTCAACACCAGTCATCCGGGCAACATTGGCGGCGCCGCCAGGGCCATGAAAAACATGGGTTTGAACCAGTTGGTGCTGGTCGATCCGGTGCGCTTCCCTGACCCTGACGCCAACTCTCGTGCATCAGGCGCAGATGATGTGCTGGCTAATGCGCGGATTGTTGCCACTCTGGATGAGGCTATCGCCGATTGCACGCTGGTGATGGGCACCAGTGCGCGTGACCGCCGTATCCCCTGGCCGGTGGTTGATCCGCGTGAGGCGGCTGACATGGTGCTCGAGCAGGCTGCGCTGCCCGAGGCGCAGATTGCGCTGGTGTTCGGGCGCGAGGATTCCGGCTTGACCACGGACGAGCTGCAGCGCTGTCAGTATCACGTGCATATCCCGTCCATGCCCGACTTTAGTTCGCTGAACCTGGCGGCCGCTGTGCAGGTGCTGGCCTATGAGCTGCGCATGCAGGGGCTGCAGCGTGAGGGCGCGCCGACCAAGATGCACAAGGTCGAGACCACGGCGGTCTTTAATGAAATTCCGGCGACGGCAGGGGAGTTGGAGCAGTTTTATCAGCATCTGGAGCAGGTGCTGGTTGAAATCGGCTTCCACGACCCTCAGAAACCACGGCAGCTGTTGCCGCGTTTGCGTCGCCTCTACGGGCGGGTGCACCTTAACCGGATGGAAATGAACATCCTGCGTGGCATCTTGACCGAAACCCAGAAAGCCATCGGCGTAAAAGCGGCCGGTGAGCGGAGACCCTGATCATGTTTGCTCGGATGAAAGAAGATATCGCCAGCGTATTCCATCGTGACCCTGCCGCGCGCAACACGCTGGAAGTGCTGACCTGCTATCCCGGCTTACATGCGGTCTGGTTGCACCGCGTGGCTCACGCGCTGTGGGTGCGTCGTGCCTTTTTGCTGGCGCGCATGGTTTCGCATTTGGCGCGCTGGCTGACCGGTATCGAGATTCACCCCGGCGCGCAGATCGGTCGCCGCTTTTTTATCGACCACGGCTTTGGTGTGGTTATCGGTGAAACCACCGAAATCGGCGACGACGTCACCCTCTATCAGGGCGTGACCCTGGGCGGCACGAGCTGGGATCAGGGCAAGCGTCACCCCACACTGGAAGACGGTGTGGTCGTGGGCGCCGGCGCCAAGGTGCTTGGGCCTTTCACGGTCGGTGCTGGTGCCAAGATCGGCTCCAACGCGGTGGTTACCAAGGCGGTACCGGCAGGTGCGACAGCGGTGGGTATTCCGGGGCGCATTATTCCCAAGGAGCCGGAGCCGCAGGCCAAGACGGAACAGCAGGTCAAGCGCGAGGCCATGGCCGAGAAGCTCGGCTTTGATGCCTACGGCGTCAGTCGCGATATGCCAGACCCGGTTGCCCGTGCCATCGGTCAGATGCTCGACCACATGCATGCAGTGGACAGTCGTCTTGAGGGTATGTGCAAGGCGCTCAGCGAGCTGGGCAGTGACTACTGCGCCAAAGAGCTGCCAACCCTGGGTGGCGAGGATTTCGAGTTGCTGAAGGATGAGGCTCAACCGGCGGCTGAAGCGGACGCTGCCAGCGACAGCAAGGCCTGAGGTGATATGAAACAGCCTATTTATCTGGATTACGCGGCGACTACGCCGGTTGATCCGGCGGTTGCCGAGAAAATGGTTGCCTGCCTGACCATGGATGGCAACTTTGCCAACCCTGCCTCGCGCTCGCACGTATACGGCTGGAAGGCCGAAGAGGCGGCAGAAAATGCCCGTCGTCAGGTGGCTGATCTGGTTGGCGCCGATCCGCGCGAGATCGTCTGGACCTCTGGAGCGACCGAGTCCAACAACCTGGCCATCAAGGGCATGGCCCATGCGCTGAGTGCGCGGGGCCGCCACCTGATTACCTCGACTATTGAGCACAAGGCGGTGCTCGACTGCTTCAAGCAGTTGGAGCAGGAAGGCTTCGAGGTCACCTGGTTGCAGGCTGACGCCTCCGGTGTAATAACGCCCGAGCAGCTGCGCTCAGCGCTGCGCGAGGACACGGCGCTGGTCTCGCTGATGCACGTCAACAACGAGATCGGCACGATCAATGACATTCGCGCCCTCGGCGAGGTGGCTGAGGGCGCTGGTGCGGTGTTTCATGTCGATGCGGCTCAGTCGACCGGCAAGTTGCCGATTGACCTGAAAAACATGCCGGTCGACCTGATGTCCTTTAGTGCCCACAAGACCTACGGCCCCAAGGGCGTGGGTGCACTGTTTGTGCGGCGCGGGCTGATGCCGCGACCGCAGGCGCAGATTCACGGTGGCGGTCATGAGCGTGGTTTGCGCTCCGGCACGCTGGCAACGCATCAGCTGGTCGGTATGGGTGCGGCGTTCGAGCTGGCCGGTCAGCTGCGCAAGCAGGAGGGGGCGCGTATCGCCGAGCTGCGTGATGCATTGCTGGCCGGGCTGGCGGGGCTGGAGGGTGTCAGTCTGAACGGCAGCGCCGAGTCGCGTGTGCCGCACAACCTCAATCTTGCTTTTGCCGGTGTGGATGGCGAGCTGTTGCTGCTGTCGCTCAAGGAGCTGGCCCTGTCCAGCGGGTCGGCCTGTACCTCGGCCGCCGTCGAGCCGTCCTATGTGTTGCGTGGTATTGGCTTGAGTGATGAGCTGGCCCACAGCTCCATTCGTCTGTCACTGGGGCGTTACACCAGTCTGGAAGACGTACAGCGCGCCGCCGAGGTTATCTGTCAGGTGGTGCCGCGCCTGCGCTCAAGCTGACGGTCCGCCGTCAGCTATGCTGCTGTTATCTATTTGTCTTTAACCTGCGTATAATCCGCAGGTTAACCATCTTTTGTAATTTCATTCTGTAACTATCTGTCTGGAGAGTTTTATGGCCGTTGAACGCACCCTGTCCATTATCAAGCCCGATGCCGTTGCCAAGAACGTCATTGGTGAGATTCTGACCCGTTTTGAAAAGGCTGGTCTGCGCGTTGTCGCTGCCAAGATGGTTCAGCTGTCCCAGGCCGATGCCGAAGGCTTCTACGCCGAGCACAAAGAGCGTCCTTTCTTCAAGGATCTGGTTGGCTTCATGACTTCCGGTCCGGTCGTTGTTCAGGTGCTGGAAGGTGAAGGCGCGGTACTGAAAAACCGTGACCTGATGGGCGCTACCAACCCGAAAGAAGCTGCTGCCGGCACTATCCGCGCCGACTTCGCCGAGTCCATCGATGCCAACGCCGTGCACGGTTCCGACTCCACCACTTCCGCTGCCCGTGAAGTGGCTTACTTCTTCGCCGAAACCGAACTCTGCCCGCGCTAAGGCCGGGTTTGGTTCTCTCAGCCGAGTGATGTGATCGCCATGACTGATACCACCAGCAAGACCAATCTGCTGGGTCTGACACAGCAGAAACTGGAAGCTTTCTTCGAAGGATTGGGAGAGAAGCGTTTTCGCGCCGGCCAGGTCATGAAATGGATGC
>DNQP01000162.1 GCA_003500955.1 Curvibacter sp.
GCCCAGGCCTTCGCGGGCTTCGCGCGTGAGCACGGTCTGGCCTACGCGGTGCCGCATTTCCGCGGCTGCAGCGGCGAACTCAACCGTGCGCCGCGCGCCTACCATTCGGGCGATTGGCCCGAGATCGACTGGATCCTGCGCCGCCTGCGCGCGCAGCACGCGGGGCGCATCGTGGTCGTGGGCATTTCCCTGGGGGGCAACGCCCTGCTGCGCTGGGCCGGCGAGATGGAGGACGCGGCGGCCCAGGTGGTCGATGCCGTGGCCGCCGTTTGCTCACCGCTGGACCTGGCCGCTGGCGGCCATGCCATCGGCCGCGGCTTCAACCGGCAGGTCTACACGCGCATGTTCCTCAAGACCATGAAGCCCAAGGCCCTGGCCAAGTGGGCCCAGCACCCTGGTTTGTTCGACCGCAACGCCCTGCTGCGCGTGCGCGATCTCTACGAGTTCGACAACATCTTCACGGCGCCCCTGCACGGCTTTCGCAACACCGAGGACTACTGGGCGCGTGCCTCGGCCAAATCGCATCTGGCACGCATCCGCATCCCCGCGCTCGCGCTCAATGCGCGCAACGATCCTTTCGTGCCGGCGCACAGCCTGCCGAGTCGCAAGGATGCCGGTGAGTACGTGACGCTCTGGCAGCCGCGCCATGGCGGGCATGTGGGATTCCC
Source organism: Curvibacter sp. (assembly GCA_003500955.1). Taxonomy (GTDB): domain Bacteria; phylum Pseudomonadota; class Gammaproteobacteria; order Burkholderiales; family Burkholderiaceae_C; genus Hylemonella. Next base: position 669 of record DNQP01000162.1, read on the forward strand.
CGGTGGCCGCTGGCCTGGCCACGTGCAGACCATGCCCGAAGCCGTCGGGCGCTGGCTGCTGCAGGCGGCCGGGGCGCAGGAGCCCGCCCGTGGATGACATCGTCCGCCAGGCCATGGCCAAATGGCCCAACGTGCCAGATTGCTACGGCTGGCTGGGCCTGGACGCGCGCGGCAACTGGTACATGCGCGACGACCGCGCCCAGGCGGCCGGCGCCTTCGACAGCGGCCGACCCGGGGCCAAGGGCTCGCTGCTCAAGCATGACAAGCTGATCGACTTCATCCAGCGCAATTACGACTGCGATGCCCAGGGGCGCTGGTACTTCCAGAACGGCCCGCAGCGTGTCTATGTGGAGCTCGAAGCCACGCCCTGGATCTGGCGCCTGCAGGCCGACGGCACGGTGTGCGCGCACGACGGCGTGGCCGCCCAGGTGCAGCGCTGCGTGCTCGACGAAACCGGGCGTCTTTACCTGCAGACGCCGCGCGGTCTGGGTCTGGTGCACACGCAGGACATGGCGCAGGCCGCCGAATGGGTGGAGTCCGGTCACTGGCAGCCTGAAGAGGAGCCGCAGGCTGGGCTGCCACAGCGCTATGGCTATGTACGCAGTCCACAGCGCGACAGCCCGCAGCGCGGGCGGGGCGGATAATTTCCCCAGCTCCGGAAACGGGCCGGGGCAAGAGGAGACACGATGCCGACACGCACGCTGCGTCATTTCGCGCACTGGCCGCCGGGCCTGCCGCGGCACCTGACCCTGCCGCAGACCAGCCTTTGGTACAACGTCGAGGTCTCGGCCACGCGCTATCCCGACAAGCCTTACATCGTCTATTACGACAGCCCGTTGAGCTACGCGCAGTTCCGCCAGGACTGCGAGCGCGTCGCGGGCTGGCTGCAACAGGACTGCGGCGTCCAGGCCGGCGACCGCGTGCTGCTCTACATGCAGAACAGTCCGCAATGGGTGATCGCCTACTACGCCATCCTGCGCGCCAACGCCGTGGTCGTGCCCGTCAACCCGATGAACAAGGCCGAAGAGCTGCGCCACTACGTCAGCGACAGCGGCGCCAGCACGGCCCTGGTCGCACAAGACCTGTACCCGCAGATCGCCCCTTTGCTCGGTGGCACGGAAGGCTTGCGCTACCTGGGCGTGGCCGCCTACAGCGACTACCTGAGCGGACCCACCGACCTGGCGCTGCCTCCCTTTGTGGCCGCGCCGCGTGAACCCATCACCGCACCTGGCGTGACCCTCTGGCACGAGATCCTGCAGCAGGGCCGCCAGCCCGGACCGCACACGGCGGGGCCGGCTGAGCTCTGTGTCATGCCGTACACCTCGGGCACCACAGGCCAACCCAAAGGTTGCATGCACACGCACCGCAGCGTGATGAGCACGCTGGTGGGCGGCGTGCAGTGGTTCGGTCGTACGCAGGACGCGGTCTACCTCTCGGTGCTGCCCTTCTTCCATGTCACGGGCATGGCAGGCAGCATGAACGGCCCGCTGTTTGCCGGCGCCACCATCGTCATCCTCTCGCGCTGGGATCGCGACGTGGCGGCCCTGTGCATCCAGCGCCAGCGCATCGGCATCTGGCAGGCGATCTCGACCATGGTGGTGGACTTCCTGTCCAACCCGCGCCTGGGCGACTACGATCTTTCCAGCCTGCAAGGTGTGCGCGGCGGCGGCGCCGCCATGCCCGAGGCCATCGCGAAGAAGCTCAAGGACCTCACGGGCCTGGACTATGTCGAGGGCTACGGCATGTCCGAGACGCTGGCGGCCACGCACATCAATCCGCCACAGCGGCCCAAACCGCAATGCCTGGGCATCCCGGTCTTCGACGTCGACGCGCGCGTGCTCGATCCGCAAACCTTGCAGGAACTGCCCGAGGGCGAGACCGGTGAGATCGTGGTGCACGCGCCCCAGGTCATGCAAGGCTACTGGAAGCAGCCCCAGGCCACCGCCGCGAGCTTCATCACCCTGGAGGGCAAGCGCTTTCTGCGCACCGGGGATCTGGCCTATGTGGACCAGGACGGCTACTTCTTCATGGTCGATCGGCTCAAGCGCATGATCAATGCCTCGGGCTACAAGGTCTGGCCGGCCGAGGTGGAGGCCCTGATGTACAAGCACCCGGCCATCCACGAAGCCTGCGTGATCGGCGTGCGCGACGCCAAACGCGGCGAGACCGTCAAGGCCCTGGTCGTGCTCAAGGAAGAGGCGCGTGGCCAGGTTAGCGCCGACGACATCATCGGCTGGGCTCACGAGCACATGGCGGCCTACAAAAGCCCGCGCATCGTCGAGTTCGTGCACACCTTGCCCAAATCGGGCACGGGCAAGATCCTCTGGCGCGAGCTGCAGGAACGCGAGCTGGAGCGTTCATGAGCGTGGATGCCGAACTGGTCGCACCCTTCGGCACCATCGCCGGCCTGATCCGCCTGCACGCGGCACAGGCGCCGCAACGGCGGGCCCTGGCGCAGGACGGCCAGACGCTGAGCTACGCCGCGCTCGATGCCCTGATGGACCGTGTAGCCGCGGCCTTGCAGCGTGACGGCGTGCAGCCGGGCGAGGCCATCGCCCTCTGTGCGGGCACGTCGATCGCCTACGCGGTCACCTACCTCGGGGCCCTGCGTGCCGGCGTGGTCGTGGCCCCGCTGGCGCCGGGCGCCACGGCCGAGAGTCTGGAAGGCATGGTGCGCGATGCCGGTGCGCGCCTCTTGTTCACGGACCGCGAGGTGGCCCAGGCCCTGGGGCCGCGTACCGCGACGGTGCCACGCATCCTGCTCGATGAAGGCACGGGCGGCCTGGGCTGGCAGGCTTGGCTCGCGCCCCTGGGCGCACGTGTGCCGGACGCCGAGGTGGATGCGGACTGGCCTTTCAACATCATCT
>DNQP01000025.1:0-123 GCA_003500955.1 Curvibacter sp.
AGGGCGGGGGCGTGCAGGTTGATGTCCGTCGTGGCGCTCATCGGCGAGAGCAGGTCCGGCTCCTTGCCTTCCTTGAGGCTGCGCACCGCTTCGCTCAACATCTCGTTGTAGAGCTGGAAGCCC
>DNQP01000025.1:423-641 GCA_003500955.1 Curvibacter sp.
CATCTCGTTGTAGAGCTGGAAGCCCACTTCCAGCATATTGCCGCTCTGGTTCTCGCCCAGCACCTCGCCGGCGCCGCGGATTTCCAGGTCGTGCATGGCGAGGTAGAAGCCCGAGCCCAGCTCTTCCATGGCCTGGATGGCGTCCAGGCGCTGCTGGGCCTGCTTGGTCAGGCTCTCCTTGTCGGGCACCATGAGGTAGGCATAGGCCTGGTGGTGGC
>DNQP01000025.1:939-4532 GCA_003500955.1 Curvibacter sp.
AGGTAGGCATAGGCCTGGTGGTGGCTGCGGCCCACGCGCCCCCGCAGCTGATGCAGCTGGGCCACGCCGAACTTGTCGGCGCGCGATATCACGATGGTGTTGGCCGAGGGCACGTCGATGCCGGTCTCGATGATGGTGGAGCACAGCAGCAGATTGCTGCGCTGGGCCACGAAGTCGCGCATCACGGCTTCGAGCTGGCGCTCGGGCATCTGGCCGTGAGCCACGGCGATGCGCGCCTCGGGCAGCAGCTCCTCGAGCCGCGCGCGGCGGTTCTCGATGGTCTCGACCTCGTTGTGCAGGAAGTAGACCTGGCCGCCGCGCTTGAGCTCGCGCAGCACGGCCTCGCGGATCACGCCCTTGTCCTCGTTGCGCACAAAGGTCTTGATGGCCAGGCGGCGCTGCGGCGCGGTGGCGATCACGCTGAGGTCGCGCAGGCCTTCGAGCGCCATGCCCAGGGTGCGTGGAATCGGCGTGGCGGTGAGGGTCAGCACATCGACCTCGGCGCGCAAGGCCTTCATGGCCTCTTTGTGGCGCACGCCGAAACGGTGCTCCTCGTCGATGATGAGCAGGCCCAGGTTTTTGAACTTGGTGTCGGGGCTCAGCAGCTTGTGCGTGCCGACCACGATGTCCACGCTGCCGTCGGCAATGCCCTTCATGGCGGCGGTGATCTCCTTGCCCGAGCGGAAGCGGCTCATCTCGGCCACCTTGACGGGCCATTTGGAGAAGCGGTCCACCAGGGTCTGGTAGTGCTGCTCGGCCAGCAGGGTGGTGGGGGCGAGGAAGGCGACCTGGCGGCCACCGGTGACGGCGACGAAGGCTGCGCGCAGCGCGACCTCGGTCTTGCCGAAGCCCACGTCGCCGCAGACCAGGCGGTCCATGGGGCGCGGGCTCACCATGTCCTGGATCACGGCGTGGATGGCGGCGCGCTGGTCCGCCGTTTCCTCGAAGCCGAAATCGTTGGCGAACTGCTCGTAGTCGCGTGGCGAGAAACGGAAGGCGTGGCCTTCGCGCGCGGCGCGGCGCGCGTAGATGTTGAGCAACTCGGCCGCGGCGTCGCGGATCTGTTGCGCCGCCTTGCGTTTGGCCTTGTCCCACTGGCCCGAACCGAGCTTGTGCAGCGGTGCGTCGTCGGCACTCACCCCCGTGTAGCGGCTGATGAGCTGCAGCTGGCTCACCGGGACGTAGAGCACGGCATTGTCGGCGTATTCGAGGTGCAGGAATTCCTGCGTCTCCTGTGTGCCATCGGCACGGGTGGAGACCGCCATGTTGACCAGGCCACGGTAACGGCCGATGCCGTGCTGGGCGTGGACGACCGGGTCGCCGACGTTGAGCTCGGACAGGTCCTTGATCAGGGCCTCGACGTCGCTGACCTGCTCCTGTTTCTTGCGCCGGCGCATGCTGACGCCGGTGGCGAAGAGTTCGGTCTCGGTGACGAAGTCCAGGCCTTGCTCGGTCCAGGCGAAGCCGACGTTGAGCGCCGCGGTGGCGATGCCCAGCTTTTCCTCGCTGGCTTGGAATTCGGCCAGCGAGTCGAAGGCCGGCGGAATGACGCTGCTGGCACGCAGGAAGTCCAGCAGGCTTTCGCGCCGGCCATCGCTCTCCGCCAGCAGCAGCACACGGTGCTGGGTGTTGCGCAGGTGGTCCTTGAGCTTGGCCAGCGGGTCCTCGGCGCCGCGCACCACGGTGAGCTCGGGCAGGGCGTCGAACTCCACAAAATCCGTTCGCCCTGAGCCTGTCGAAGCCCCGGCGAGCCCTTCGACAAGCTCAGGGCGAACGGAGGGGCTGGAGCCGCATATGCTGATGATGACGGCCACACCGATTCCCCGGACCCTGGCCATGAGCTATTACGCCGACCTCGACGTCTCCACCATCGACGAGCTGCCGCCCGGGCGCAGCCCCATCGTGACCAAGGTGGTGTCGGAGCAGCGGCGCGACGAGGTGATCCAGCGTATCCGCGGCCAGCTCGAACAGGGGCGGCAGGTCTACTGGGTCTGTCCGCTGATCGAAGAGAGTGAGGCGCTGGACCTCACCAACGCCACCGAGACCCACGCGGAACTGAGCGCCGCTTTGCCCGGCGTGCTCGTGGGCCTGCTGCATTCGCGCATGCCCGTGGCGGAGAAGAAGGCGGTGATGTCGCTCTTTGTCGACGGGCAGATGGGCGTGCTGGTCAGCACCACCGTGATCGAGGTGGGGGTGGACGTGCCCAATGCCACGCTGATGGTGATCGAGCATGCGGAGCGCTTCGGCCTCTCGCAGCTGCACCAGCTGCGCGGGCGGGTGGGGCGCGGGGCGGCGGCCTCGGCCTGCGTGCTGCTGTACTCCACCGGCGATGCGCCGCGCCTGGGTGAGACCGCGCGCGAGCGCCTTAAGGCCATGGCCGAGACCAGCGACGGCTTCGAGATCGCGCGGCGCGATCTGGACATCCGCGGCCCGGGCGAGTTCCTGGGGGCACGCCAGTCGGGCGCGGCCCTGCTGCGTTTTGCCGACCTCACGGAAGACAGCCACCTGCTGGCCTGGGCCCGCGAGGCCGCGCCCGTGATGCTGGACCGTCACCCGGCCCTGGCCGAGCGTCACGTGGCCAGGTGGCTGGGGAGCCGTACGGACTATTTGAAAGCCTAGTGGCGTATCTGTGGCTGCCACAGCACACAGCGCGTGGCATGCGGGCCGGCCTGAATTAGACTCGGGTCAACCACAGGGCAACCCGCATGGCCACTGCCGCATCCAATCCCCTCGCCTCGGGCGACACCGCCTACCTCTACCGCGCCGCCATCGGCGAGCGCAGCCAGGACTATTACCTGCGCCACTTCGCGCGTTTCGATGGCGAGGGCAAGGCAGGCACGAGCTGGAACTGGGCGGCCTACTGGACCACCTTCAACTGGCTGGTCTACCGCCGCATGTGGGGCTGGGCCCTGGCTTATGTGGCCGCGCTCCTCGGCCTGGCGCTGCTGGTCTTCGGCGTGGGCAAGCTGGTGCTCAACTATTCCGACACCAGCGCCATCCTGCTCTCGCTGCTGCTGCTGACCGCGGCCTTCGTCGTGCCCGGCCTGTATGCCAATGCCTGGTTCTACACCCATTGCAACGAGAAGATCACCGCGGCGCTGAACAAGGCGCCCGAGATCAAGCAGGCCGCCGCGCTGCTGGCGGCCGATGCGCCGCAGTCGCGCCGGCTCTGGGTGCTGGCGCTGGGCAATGCGGCGGTGCTGGCCCTGGCCCTGTCGATGCTGAACTGGTTGCAGACCAGCGAGAGCGCGCTGCCCCAGCTGGCGCGTGAACAGTCCGGCCCGCTCCAGCCGGCCACGCCGCCCGCGACGGCACCGGCGCCCACCCCCGCCCCCGCTGCGTCGGCCAGCGCCCCTGCGGCCGAGCCTGCAGCGCCCGTGGCCCAGGCCCGCCCGGCAGCTGCCGAGCCGGTGGCTGCTGCGCCGGCACCCGCAAACTCCGCACCCACGCCGCCTGTCACTGCGGCGGCCCAGCCTGCCGCGCCAACGGCGCCTGCACCGGCCATGCTGCCGGCTGCCGATCGCCCGGCCCGTTCCGAACCTGCCGCCCCGGCGCCCCAAGCTGCCGCTGCGCCGCCACCTGTGACGCAGACG
>DNQP01000220.1:0-20129 GCA_003500955.1 Curvibacter sp.
TCCAGCTCGCTGAGCGCGCCGTCCAGGATGTGGGTCTTGGCCGTTGTGCGGACGGTGATGTACTTGAGCTCGGCCTTGAAATAGAGCACCTCGGCCAGGGGCACGCGTTCGGTGCGGCCGCGCTCCTGGATCAGCAGAACCTCGCTCGCGTCTGGTAGCGCGTCTCCACGGCTGCGCAGCAGGCGCTCGGCTTTCTGCAAGGCCTGCTGCAGGCGTTCCAGACGCACCGGCTTGGTCAGGTAGTCCACCGCCTCCAGCTCGAAGGCCTGCACCGCGTGTTCGGCGTGGGCCGTGACAAAGACCAGGGCCGGCGGATGCGGCAGGGTGCGCAGGGTCTGGGCCAGGGTCAGGCCGTCGGCGCCGGGCATATGGATGTCCAGCAGAGCCAGGTCATAGGCCTGTCGGCGCAGCAGCTCCACGGCCTGCGCTGCGTTGGCGGCTTCCCCTTCCACCAGGGCGGCGGGCAGCTTGCAGTCGCCCAGCAGGGTGCGCAGGCGGCTGCGCGCCAGGGCCTCGTCATCGACGATGAGCGCCCGCAAGGTCTGGTTCATGTTCTGGCCTCCCTCTGTCTTGGCAGATCGTTCTTGCCACCTACGCCGGTATTTCGATGCGTACCTGGTGCACACCGTCCTTGTGCACGGTCTGAAAGCTGCACTGCACATCATGCAACAGGCGCAGCCGGTCGCGTACATTGCCCAGGGCCACGCCATGGCCCTGCGGTCCGGGGCCGGCCGGGACCGTGTTGGTCACCTTGATTACCACGCTGGAGCCGCGTCGCTGTGTGGAGATGCGGATCTGCGCGCCCGTGGGACTGGGCTCCACGCCGTGGCGTACGGCATTTTCCAGCAGCGGCTGCAGCAAGAGCGGGGGCAGGCGGGCCTCTTCGGCCTGCGGGTCCAGCGCCCATTCGAGCTGCAGGCGCTCGCCGAAGCGCACCTGCTCGATGTCCAGATAGCGGCGCGCCAGCGCGATCTCGTCGGCCAGGGTGACCGACTCGCCCTGGTCCACGAGCGCGTGGCGGAACAGATCGCTGAGGTCTTCCAGCAGGGCCTCGGCTTTGGCCGGCTCCGCGCGCACCAGGGCAATGGCGCTGTTGAGCGTGTTGAAGAGGAAATGCGGGCGGATGCGCGACTGCAGTTCGGACAGCCTTGCCGCCGTGTCCGCCGGCAGGCGCCCGCGCGCGCGCAGCGCCAGCACGGCCACCAGCACGCCGGCCAGCAGGGCGCCTGTGGCGCCGCTGGCCAGCCAGGGCGCCGGGGCCAGCAGGCCGGCCAGCACCAGCATCCCGCAGCCATAGAACCCGGCCAGCGCCCCCAGGGCCACGCCGGCCCCATACTGCGCCGGGCGCGGCAGACGGGCGAGTGGCCGTTTGAGCAGGCAGGCCACGACGAGCCAGAACACCGTGGCCGGCAGGGCACTGCCGGTCAGCAGGGCCAGACGCAGCAACCAGTCCAGCGGCGTGTCGGCCATGTAGAGCGCACCCACTCCCATGACCACTTCGACAAACAGCACGGCGCGCAGGGCCACGCCCACCTGGCAGGCGTCGTAGAGCGTTGGTGCGGTCACGCTGCGCGCCGGTCTCTCCATCGGCAGTTCGTGGAAGGCCGATAAAATCTGGGTATCTTTCATACGGGGCGACCCGGGGGCCGAACCCGATTATTGGTGAATTGGCCCTGATCGCAAAATCACGAACGCCCGCCCCGCTCCCATCCACCTACCACGCCTGCCATGTCCCACAACCAACTCGACAAGAAATCCGAAGCCTGGTCGGCGCTGTTCTCCGAACCCATGAGCGAGCTGGTCAAGCGCTACACGGCCAGCGTCTTCTTCGACAAGCGCTTGTGGGACGCCGACATCACCGGCAGCCTGGCCCATGCCGAGATGCTCTCGGCCCAGAAGATCATCAGCGCTGACGACCTGGCTGCCATCCAGAAAGGCATGGCCCAGATCCGCGCCGAGATCGAAGGCGGCAGCTTCGAATGGAAGCTGGACCTGGAAGACGTGCACCTCAACATCGAGGCCCGCCTGACCCAGCTCGTGGGCGACGCCGGCAAGCGCCTGCACACCGGCCGCAGCCGCAACGACCAGGTGGCCACCGACGTGCGCCTGTGGCTGCGCGGCGAGATCGACCTGATCAGCAATCTCCTGAACGATTTGCAGAAGGCCCTGCTGACCGTGGCCGAGCAGAACGTGGACGTCATCCTGCCGGGCTTCACCCACCTGCAGGTGGCCCAACCCGTGAGCTTCGGCCACCACATGCTGGCCTATGTGGAGATGTTCGCGCGCGATGCCGAGCGCATGACCGATGTGCGCAAGCGCGTCAATCGCCTGCCCTTGGGCAGTGCGGCACTCGCCGGCACCAGCTACCCGCTGGACCGTGAGCGCGTCGCCAAGACCCTGGGCATGGAGGGCGTCTGTCAGAACAGCCTGGACGCCGTGAGCGACCGCGACTTCGCCATCGAGTTCACGGCCGCGGCCTCGCTGGTCATGGTGCACATCAGCCGCTTCAGCGAAGAGCTGATCCTGTGGATGAGCCAGAACTTCGGCTTCATCCGCATTGCCGACCGCTTCACCACCGGTTCGTCCATCATGCCGCAGAAGAAAAACCCGGACGTGCCGGAGCTTGCGCGTGGCAAGACTGGCCGCGTGGTCGGCCATCTCATGGGCCTGATCACGCTCATGAAGGGCCAGCCCCTGGCCTACAACAAGGACAACCAGGAAGACAAGGAGCCGCTGTTCGACACGGTGGACACCTTGAAGGACACGCTGCGCATCTTCACCGAGATGGTGGGCGGCCAGCGCAATCCCGCCACGGGCCGACTCGAAGGCGGCATCACGGTGAATGCCCCCGCCATGGAGCAGGCCGCGCTCAAGGGCTATGCCACGGCCACCGACCTGGCCGATTACCTGGTCAAGAAGGGCCTGCCGTTCCGCGACGCGCACGAGACCGTGGCGCATGCGGTCAAGGCCGCCGTGAGCCACAACTGCGACCTGTCGGAGCTGCCACTGGCCGTACTGCAGGGCTTCCACCCCCAGATCGAGAAGGACGTCTACGACGTGCTCTCGCTGCGCGGCTCACTCAACGCACGCGCCACCCTGGGCGGCACGGCGCCGGCCCAGGTGAAGCTGCAGATTGCGCGCCACAAGGCCCGACTCGCCTGAATCGGGCCCGGGACAGGCATCAGAGCGCGCGCCAGAAGATGTAGTCGGCCTGGTACTTGACCACCGACTTCTGGCCGACATTGCCCATGGCGCAGGCCTGAGCCGGCGCCACACCACCGCGGGTGGCCAGGCGCTGGATATGGCTCACGCCCTGCATCGCGCCCATGCCCATGGCCGGGTTGGCCTTGACCAGCTGCAGCGGGATGTTCCCCTCACCGCCGGGTGCCACCGCCAGCTGGGTGCCCGTCAGGCTGGAGCCATCGTTGCTGGCCCAGGTGGCGGGCGGGCCGTAGTAGCGCCCCACATCCTTGCCGTTGCGGTCGAACAGCCGCGCCTCGGGGCCGACGAAGACCCATTCGTAGGCGCCGGCCATGTCTTTCTTGGCACGGCATTCGTAGGTGATCTCGCCACGGCCCACGGTCTCGAGGACGGCCCGGTGCCCCGCGGGCACCTTGACGGCGTCCGGCACACCGGTTTGCGCTGAGCTGGGCATGGACATGCTGCCGCCCGACATGGCGCAGGCGGAGAGCAGGGTGACGATCGCCACGGCGGTCAGTGTACGTTTCATCATGGTGTCTATCCTTGTGAGGGTTGGACTGGAAGGAGTTCAGGCGCCGAAAGACAGGGCGCTGGCCGGCAGGGCACGCCCCAGGGCCTGGGTCAGCACCGTGTAGTGCATGGTCTCGTCGGCCGCCAGACGCGCCGCCACCTTGGACAGCTCCTTGCTGCCGAAGGCCGGGATCACGCCCAGGTAGGCATTGGTGGCACCGAGCTCCAGGCGGGCAGCCAGGCTCAGCACATCGGCCTGGCTCTTCAGGGTGTTGGCCTTGAGCGATTGGGCGTAGTCGTCGAGCTTCAGCTCCATGACCGGCTTGCCACCCAGCTTCATGATCGTCGCGATCAGGGCATCGCGGTGTGCCTTGTGGTGGCCCTGGAAAGCAACCGCCACGTCCAGCACGGCTTTCTGCAGCAAGCCGCTCGTGGCGCCGAGCTGGTATGCGTTGATGGCTTCATGCTCCAGGCCGAGGGCGACGTTCAGGATCTGGATATCGCCGGCCACGTCGCCGGTCATACCCTGGGCCAGAGCCTCCTGGCCGCCCAGCAGCGCCACGGCCACGGCCGACAGCGTTCCAGTGCTGCGTCCCATGAAAGAACGACGCGCGGGGCTGGACGGAGCGGTGCTAACAATCTTGGAAGTCATGGTGGTTTCCTCGTTCGGTAAATGGAGTAAGGGACCGGCCGGGCCGGCGTCAGCCTGAGGCAGGTTGACCCCTTGAATACGGGCCCACTGGGCCAACGGATTCAAATGCGATCCACATTTTTTGTGCCGGGCATGTGAATCCATGAGGCGCTTTGCCGCGTACCCGCTGCATGCTGCTAATCCGCCCGACCTCTTTCGCGCCGTCACGCGAACGGCAACGGCGTCGCCTTGCACGGTGCGTGGCGCGTGACCGGATCATGCACAATCCCGGCATGCAGCCTGACACCCGTGACCTCGAACTCACCGCCCTGTTGGACCGCGTGGCCCGCCAGGACGCTGCCGCGCTGAAGTCGCTCTTCGACCTCACGTCGGCCTTGCTCTTCGGCCTCGCCCTGAGGGTGGTGCGCAACCGGGAGTGGGCCGAGGATGTGGTGCAGGAGAGCTATCTGAGCATCTGGCGCTCCGCGGGCGATTACCGCGCCAGCCTGAGCCCGCCCATGGCCTGGATGGGGCTGATCGTGCGCAGCCGGGCCCTGGACCATCTGCGTCGGCGTGTTGCCGAGCGGGCGGACCGGACCCAGGAGCTGGACGAGGCCCTGGCCGAAACCCTGGAGGGCGACACCCCCGATCCCCTGGATGAAGTCCAGGCCAGTCAACAGGCCCGCGCCCTGCATCGCTGCCTTCAGTTGTTGGAGGTACGGCAGCGTCAGGTGCTCAGCTTGGCCTATCTGCGAGACCTCAGCCACAACGAGCTGGCCGAACAGCTCAGCTTGCCGCTGGGCACCGTCAAAACCTGGATCCGGCGCGGCCTGATTCAACTGCGCGGCTGCATGGCCGGCACCACCTGAGCCACGATCATGAGACTGCACGAGCATCCCGAATTGCTGGGCCGGCTGGCCGCCAGCTACGCGCTGGGGACCCTGCGGGGTGGGGCCCGCCGTCGCCTGGAGACGCTGGCGCGGCAGCAGCCCGCGGTGCACGCCGCCTGTCAGCACTGGTTGGGTCGTCTGGCCGGCCTGACCGAACTGCAACCGGCTGTCACGCCGCCGCCCTATGTCTGGACCCGTATCCAGAACCAGTTGCGGCTTGAGTCGCAGCCGACGCCCCGCACGACGCCGGCGCTCGCATCTGGCTGGTGGCAAAGCCTGCTGCTTTGGCGCAGCGTCGCTGCAGCGGGGGCGCTGGCCACCGTGGCTGCCGTGGTGGTGGGCCTGCAGGTCAACGAGGATTTGCGCACGCAGTCGGGCGCGCAGATCGCCGAGCTGCGCCAGCAGCTGCAGGCCACGCCGCAGATCCAGTACGTCGCGGTGCTGGCCGACGCGCAGTCGGCTGCCTCGATGTTGGTCACCATCGATCCCAAGAACAACACGCTGGTGCTGCAGCGCGTCAGCGGTTTCCAGGAGGGGGGCGACCGCTCCCTGCAACTCTGGGCCCTGCCGCCGTCGGGCGCGCCGCGCTCGCTGGGTGTGCTCGGCCAGGGCCCTGTGGTCAAGCTCACCGCGGCCGAGGCCGATGTGCGCGAAGTGCCCACTCTCGCGATCAGCCTGGAGCCACGCGGCGGCGTCCCCGGCGCAGGCGGGCCCACGGGCCCCGTGCTCTTCAAGGGCAGCCTGATCCAGCGCATGCTCTGAAGCGGCCTGGCGCCCCGCCGCGGGGCGGGGCTGAAAAATGTTGCGCGGCGGCTGAATCCATTCGGCGTCCGGGTGCGTATACCTCAGGCAAGCCAGCCGGCTTGTCCATCTAAGAGGAGTTCACCCGATGAAAACCATCTTCCGGTACGCCACGCTGTCCTGCCTGGCGCTCACCACCTGCCTGGCCCAGGCCGACACGGGCAAGCTGCTGCTCACGGGCGGCGTCAGTTCCATCACCGGCTCGGCCGGCGGGGGCCTGACCCCCTGGGCCGTGATCGGCACCAACGCCACCGAAGGCGAGATCGGTGTCAGCAGCTACGTCACACGCGCCGTCACCCAGGACTACGCCCTCAGCAGCTACGGCCTGGCCCTGGGCCTGAAAGACCGCGTCGAGCTGTCGGTGGCCCGCCAGGACTTCGATGCCTCGCCCAGCATTGCGCTCAACGGCGTGGCCGCCTTTGGCGTGCAGCCCGGCCAGCACATCAAGATGGATGTGCTGGGCCTCAAGGTCAAGGTGGCGGGTGATGCCATCCTGGACAGCGACAGCTGGATGCCGCAGATTGCGGTGGGCCTGGAGCACAAGCAGACCCGCCCTGGCTCGCTGCAATCGGTCTTCAATTTCCTGGGCGTCAAAGACAGCGGCACCGACGTCTACGTCAACGCCACCAAGCTCTTCCTGGGCCAGGGCCTGCTGGTCAACGCCACCGTGCGTTCCACCAACGCCAACCAGAACGGTCTGCTCGGCTTTGGCGGCAAGGCGCAGGCGCGCGACAGCCGCAGCCTGCAGACCGAAGTCTCGGTGGCTTACCTGCTGCGCAAGAACCTCGCCATCGGCACCGAGTACCGCAAGAAGCCCAACAACCTCGAAGCCCTGGGCGCGGCCTCCGGCCTGGGCAACGGCCTGGCCGAAGACGACTGGAAAGACCTCTTCATCGCCTGGGCACCGAGCAAACATCTGTCGCTGACCCTCGCGTATGTAGACCTGGGCCGCATCGTGCCCGGCATCACCGACGGCCGTCGCCAGACGGGTTACTACCTGTCCGGTCAGGTCGCCTTCTGAAACGCTTTGTGCATGGAATCCAACCAAGGAGATTCATCGTGAAAAAATTCTTCCTCACCTGCTGTGTGTTCCTGGGCGTCGTGCTGGGCGCTCAAGCCCAGACCCAAGCTGCTTCTGACACGCTCTACCAGGCCCTGGGCCAAAAAGCCGGCATCACGGCCCTGGTCGATGATTTTGTCGGGCGTGTCCTGCGCGATGAGCGCATCAAGCACCACTTCAAGGACACCAATCCCAAGGCCCTCAAGGACAGCCTGAGCGACCAGTTCTGCCAGCTCAGCGGCGGCCCCTGCAAGTACGAAGGCGCCGACATGAAGGCCGCGCATGCCGACATGGGCATCCGTAAGCACGAATTCAACGCCCTGGTGGAAGACCTGCAGGCTGCCATGGACGCCCGGGGCATTCCCTTCACGCAGCAGAACCGCCTGCTGGCCCTGCTGGCGCCCATGCACCGCGACATCATCACGGAGCGCTGAGATGCGCAAACTCCTCTGCATCGCGTCCACCCAGCTGGTCTGCTGGGCGGCGCAGGCCTCTGGCCTGCACGTCCAGGTGCAGGACCGGGAAGGCAAGCCCCTGCCTGAGGCCGTGGTGGTGCTCTACCCGGTCGGGCGGGCTGCGCCGGCCTCGGCGCCACCGCCCGGCCCCGTGCTGATCGAACAGGAGCGCATGCGTTTCGTACCGGCCCTGACCGTGGTGGTGCCAGGCACGCAGTTGCGCTTTGCCAACCTCGACCGCTGGGACCACCATGTGCGTGGTACGCCAGCCACCGGCCCGGCAGCCCTGGACCCGAATGCACCGGCGGGGTTCGAGTTCCGCCTGGCGGGCCGCGCGGCCGGGCAGGCAGCCGCCGCCACGGAACTGGTGGTGGACAAGCCTGGCGTCGTGCTGCTGAGCTGCCATCTGCACGGCTCCATGCGCGGCCATGTCTTCGTCACCGACTCGGCCTGGACGCTCAAGACCGACGAGAGCGGTGTGGCCCGCTTCGAGGGCCTGCCGGCGGGCCAGGTGGAACTGCGCGTGTGGCATCCGGAGCTGCTGGTGGAGCCACCGCGCCAGGCCCTGCAGCTCGGGGCCACCACCCTGCAGCAGACCGTACAGCTCGGGGTGGTACCCCGCCGACGCCGGCTCTGAGACCGGGGGCTGGGCTATGATCCGGGACGAAATCCGGCAAGCCCGCCCCTGTCCCCTGCCGACACGTGGCCGGGCCTCTTGCCGACCTGCCGATACGGCCCGAGAAGGAATGACCATGTCCGCCACCCACACCCTGAACTGGAGCGCATCGCTCGTGCTCGGCGACGCCCGCACCGACCACACGCACCAGGAATTCGTGGACCTGATCAACGCCACCACGGTCGCCCCGGCCGAGCAGAAGCTCGCTGTCTACCGCGATCTGCTGAACCACACGGTGGAACACTTCGCCATGGAAGAGCGCTGGATGCGCGCCTGCGGCATCCCCGAGGATTTCTGTCACTTCGGCCAGCACGCCAGCGTGCTGCAGGTGATGCAGGAAGTGGAGCGCCGCGCGCTCAACGGCGAGCCCGAATACATAGCCAGCATGATCGAGGCCCTGGTCGAGTGGTTCCCGGGACACGCCGAGAGCATGGACGCCGGCCTCGTGGCCTATCTGCAGGAAAAGGGCTACGACACCACGGCCGAGGCCTTCAAGGAAGGCGCGCCTGCCACGGCGGACGCCGCGCTGCCGTCCTGCGGGCATGAGCCGGGGCAAGCCTGCTGAGCTCGATCACCTCGCCTGGTCTTTCCCCTCAGCAGACGCGAATACTTTTGAGCCGCGCTGCAGGCCGTAGCGTGCTCCGTTGGGCTACGCGTACCTAGAGGACCGCTCGCCTGGTATGAGCGGCAGGCGTCGGCGCCGATGCGCCTGGTCTTGCCTCGTCACCTCTAGGTCGCCGCGGTGCGTGCGCGCCTGCTGTGCCGGGTTTGACGATTCTGTTATCGCCACAAATAGACAACAGACACGCCCAAGCCCTTGATTGCGCGGGACTTTTGCCGCGCTGATCGACCTTGTTCATACGCAGCGCACCTTGTTCATAAGACAGGTTTGCAGGGTTTGCCGGTTTTGTTCATGGTTTTTCAGGCAAGGAAAAATGCAGAAAACCCGATATATTTCAAGCACTTGAATCAAAAAAGGGGAGGAGCCATGAGCTTTGTTATGCAGACAGAATTGCTGCCTATATCAAGTTAGAGCTCATGAATCCGCAAGAGCTACGGCAGCTTGTCGTTGACGCATTTTCCTCTGTGCCACGCCCAGAGAAGGACAAGATTGCTCCGCATAAATGCCCTGAGTGCGAAGAGCTGGCTAGCGATTTTTCTAGGTTCGCAGCGACCGAAATACCAGATGAAGTATTCCGGAGGCACTTTGGTGATTTACCGCTTCTGTCTGAAGAGGCGCAGCACTATTACCTTCCTGCTTGGTTAATTCGTTGCCTTACTCTTAAAGGAGGGTGGCTGCCTGACGAAGTTACTGAGGTAGTTCATGCATTTGATTGCGAGCCTCCGTCGGAACCTAGCTCTTCATACACGCGTGAACAATTGCGAGCAGTTCTTGGGTGTTTGGATTACGTTTCGCAATATGCGAATAAATTTGACTTGGAGGGCTTGGACAGGGCCCGAAAGAGGATAGCGTATGAGCTCTAACATTTCAATCGAGAGTGGATCGCCTGCGGCTCCCACTCATCTCAAACGTTAGAACTCGCATGTGGGCAAGCATTCGTCGTTGGCTAAAGTTGGCCGTCCTTCTCGGCGTCGTTATGGTCCCTACCGTTCATTGGCTGGTGGGAAGAAGTGACGCATTTGCCTCAGCAGAGGACTTCTTGAGAGCTAGTCCGGAGGTAATTCGGATACTGGGGCCTATTTCAGATTTGTCCCTCAGTTGGCGGGGAGTTTCGCTTAGGGAGGGCGGGGACAGTGGTAGCGCAGAGTTCACGGTTAACTTGAAAGGCCAAAAGACTGCTGGGCGTGCTTATGTCGAACTCAGGAAACGCGGTGTGTGGGAAGTCCAATTTGTACGTCTGTTTCCCGAGTCTGGTGCCCCGACTGTTCTTTTGGAAAAACATGAGTCGAATCGTTGCAAGCGTCCCTGCTAGCTCTAACACTTCAGTCAAGCGCCGATCGCCTGCGGCGTCGGCTTACTTCAAACGTTGGGCATCATGAAACAGTCCGCACTTCTTGAGTTCGAGTCATCCGCTTTTGTCGTCATCCCTGGCGAGGATGAAGAGACAAATCCCGGGGTATTCGGCAAGTCCTTGGCTCAATGGATAGCGGAGCAATTGGCTGCTCGTGGCTTTTCTGTCGGCGAGGTAATCGCCGAAGATTTCGGTTGGTGCGTTCCCTTGGAATCAAAATCACCACGTCTCTTCGTGGCCTGTGCAAGTGCGGAAGACAAACCAAACCAATGGCGGGTCTTTGCTTTTGCAGAGGGTGGTGTATTGGCACGCCTTTTTGGCAAAGACAAAAGTGCTGAGTCCTTAGCTTCTCTCTTCTCAGCACTCAAGCAAACCTTGCAGTCTGCGCCAAGCATCAAAGGTCTTCGCGAGGAGCCAGCCTAATGCCCAACCCGGCGCTCAACCTCGCTCCCTTCGGTCGCTGGACGCCGCTAAAGCGGCGCCGGTTAGCTCCACGTTGAGGCTGTGCAAGAGCTCGTTACAGACGACTTGTCGGATCCGAACCGCGGAGCAAAAATCCAGGCTCATCTCTATCAGGAAGAGCGATGTATCAGCCGCAGAAAATCGAAGATGCCGTGTTGGCTTTGCTGGGAGCCTTCCAGCTTGAAGATGGCCGGGCCTGGAAACG
This sequence comes from Curvibacter sp., assembly GCA_003500955.1. Taxonomy (GTDB): domain Bacteria; phylum Pseudomonadota; class Gammaproteobacteria; order Burkholderiales; family Burkholderiaceae_C; genus Hylemonella. The sequence continues at coordinate 10,865 of DNQP01000220.1, forward strand.
CTACGATTTTTCGGTAATGGAGGCCCTGCATGCACAGGGCTGGATCACCGATCCCCGGGCCAAGGCGGAGTCCGTGTATCTGACACCCGAGGGGCAGGACCGGGCCTTGCAATTGGCCCGCAAGCTTCTTGAGGCCTGAGCGCTGCACGTGTCATTCCCCCATCCGTTGTATTGCGCTGCGTCTTGATGGTGTTACTATGGTGTCACCGTCGTTCCCGAGGTCTGCCCATGTCTACCCTGTCCGTCAAACTGCCCGCCGCCACCCGTGAGCGCCTTAGCAAGGCTGCGGAAGCGGAGCAGACCACTGCGCATGCTTTCATGGTGTCCGCCATCGAGTCCGCTCTGGCGCGTACGGAGGGGGCGGTGGCCATGGAGCAGGCGGCGCTGGCTTCGCGGGCCCGTCTGGCTCAGACGGGGCGGGTGCTGGACGGACCGGCCTTTGCGGACTACCTGCTCAAGAAAGCCCAGGGCAAAACGGCTAAGCGGCCTGCGGCACGCGCGCTGACGGCCCGCAGGGCGCGCCCATGACGCAGTGGCTGCTGTCTGAAGCGGCCGCGGAGGATCTGGAGCGGCTGGTGGACTTTCTGCTGCAAGCTGCCCCTGAACATGCCGAGGAAACAGTGCGCCTCATCACCCAGGCGCTGGACATCCTGCAAGAGCATCCCTGTATCGGACGGCCCGTGAATCATGGCCTGCGCGAACTGGTGATCTCCCGCGGCAGCACGGGCTATGTGGCCTTGTACGATCATGTCGAGGCCCTGGACGTGGTCATCGTGCATGCGATACGCCATCAGCGTGAGGTGGGTTACAACTGAACCGCCGAGGCGTATCCTGCACGCTGGGCCCCAAGCACAAGGAGTACCCGCATGAGCCTCATCCGCCGCATGGCCATCTGCACCGGCGGGGGTGACGCCCCCGGCCTGAACGCCGTCATCAGCTCCGTGGTCTGGTCGGCCCTGAACCGGGGCTGGGACTGCGTGGGCATCCGCGATGGCTTCAACGGCATCCTGGAGCCTGGGCGCTACCCGGAGGGCGGTGTCATTGCATTGACCCGCGAGCGTGTGCGCGGTATCTCGCACCTCGGCGGCACCATGCTGGGTTCGACCAACAAGGGCAACCCGCTCGAATATCCGCAGCGGCAGCCAGACGGCTCGGTGCGCGCGACGGACCGCAGCCAGGAGATCCTGGACTATTTTCAGCGTGAGGGCATCGACGCCCTGGTCTCGGTGGGCGGTGACGGCAGCCTGACGATCGCCAACGCCTTGCACGAGCGCGGCCTGCGCGTGATCGGCGTGCCCAAGACCATCGACAACGACCTGGACAAGACCTTTACCACCTTCGGCTTCGACACCGCGGTGTCCTTTGCCACCGAATGCCTGGACCGCCTGCACAGCACGGCCGAGAGCCATCAGCGCATCATGGTGGTCGAGGTCATGGGCCGTTATGCGGGGTGGATCGCGCTGCACGCGGGCATTGCCGGCGGGGCGCATGCCATCCTGCTGCCCGAGATCCCTTACGACCTGGCCAGCGTGGCGGCCAAGGTGCGCGCGCGTGACAGCCGGGGCCGTTCCTACACCCTGGTGGTGGTGGCCGAGGGGGCGCAGCCGCGCGCGGGCCAGCGTGCCGTGCAGGCGGCCGCCGAGGTGGGGCGGGCGGAGCGCCTGGGCGGCATCGGCGAGCACGTGGCGGCCGAGCTGGCGCGGCTCACGGGCAAAGAGGCGCGTGCGGTGGTGCTGGGGCATCTGCTGCGCGGCGGCAGCCCTTCGTCCTTCGACCGCATCGCGGCCAAGCGTTTCGGCACGGCGGCGGTGCGCGGGCTGGCGCAGGGGCTGCGCGGCGTGATGGTCTCGCTGGCCCACCCCAATGTGGTCTACGTGCCCCTGGCCGAGGTGGCAGGCCGCATGAAGGCCGTGCCGGCCGACAGCGACACGCTGCAGACCGCGCGCGACCTGGAGATCTGCCTGGGCGAGTGAAGGGCAGGCACCGCCCGGCGCGGTTTGAGGTGGGTCAAGTCAGGGTAGGGATTCCCGGGATAATCTCCAGTTGATCTGAACTGGAGACAGAATAATGCCCGTCATCACCAACATCGAAGACCTGCGCGTCCTGGCGCAAAAGCGCGTGCCGCGCATGTTCTACGACTACGCCGACAGCGGCTCGTGGACCGAGACCACCTACCGCGCCAACAGCAGCGACTTTCAGAAGATCCGGCTGCGCCAGCGCGTGGCGGTGAACATGGAAGGGCGCACGACGCGCAGCACCATGATCGGCCAGGACGTGGCCATGCCCGTGGCGATTGCGCCCGTGGGCCTGACGGGCATGCAGCATGCCGACGGCGAGATCCTGGCGGCGCGTGCGGCCAAGCGCTTCGGCATTCCCTTCACGCTCTCGACCATGAGCATCTGCTCGATCGAGGACGTGAGCAAGGGCACGGACGGCCATCCCTTCTGGTTCCAGCTCTACATGATGAAGGACCGCGCCTTCATGGAGCGCCTGATCGAGCGCGCCAAGGCCGCGCGCTGCTCGGCCCTGGTGGTCACGCTGGACCTGCAGATCCTGGGCCAGCGCCACAAGGACCTGAAGAACGGCCTGTCGGCACCACCCAAACTGACCCTCCCCAATATTCTCAACATCGCCACCAAGCCGCGCTGGGCGCTGGGCATGCTGGGCGCGACGCGGCGCGAGTTCGGCAACATCGTGGGCCATGTGCAGGGCGTGGAGAACATGAGCTCGCTCTCGGCCTGGACCGCACAGCAGTTCGACCCGGCGCTGAACTGGGCCGACATCGAATGGGTGAAGCAGCGCTGGGGTGGCAAGCTCATCCTCAAGGGCATCCAGGACGTGGAAGACGCGCGGCTGGCGGTGGACACGGGGGCGGATGCCATCGTGGTCTCCAACCACGGCGGGCGTCAGCTCGACGGCGCGCAGAGCAGCATCGAGGCGCTGCCGGCCATCGTGCAGGCCGTGGGTAACCGCATCGAGGTGCACATGGACGGCGGCATCCGCTCGGGGCAGGACGTGCTCAAGGCCCGCGCCCTGGGCGCGCGCGCGGTCTACATCGGCCGCGCCATGGCCTATGGCTTGGGCGCCATGGGCGAGGCGGGCGTCACCAAGGCGCTGGAGATCATCCACAAAGAGTTGGACATCACCATGGCCTTCTGCGGGCACACCGACATCAACACGGTGGACCGCAACATCCTGCTGCCTGGCACCTACCCGACGGCCTGAGTCGCCAGCACCTCGAGGTGGTACAGCCCCCAGGGGCACTGGGCATAACGCTCGGCCAGGGGGCGGGCCATCACATCGGGGTGGCGGTCAGCGTCGAACACGGCCCACAGCGGGCCCAGGCCGCCCAGCGGCATGGGCCGCCCGTCCAGATGGGTGGCGACGATGAAGCGGTAGCGCCGTACCTGGGCCAGCGTGAGGCTGACGGTGTAGCCGTCGATGGCGCGCAGGGCCAGCTTGAGGGTGTTGTCCAGGCGCGCGCCCGTGGCCTCGATCACCTGGCCCAGCAGCGGGCCGCGCAGGGTGTGCACCTTGGCGTCGTATTCCAGCGTGGGGCGGATGCTCACCGCCGGCAGGGACGTGAGGGCACTGTAGTCGAAGGTGTGGGCGCGGTCGAAACGGAGCTGCTGCTTGGCCATCATCTGGTCCAGCGCCGGGTCCAGCGGGCCACGGTTGCCGCGCCCGATGGCGCCGGTGACCGTGAGCAGGGCCGGGCCGCTCTGGCCGCAGGAAGCCAGCGCAGGGGCGCTGGTCGTGGCCAGGGCCGCGGTGCTGGCGGCGGCCAGGAATTGACGTTTGTGCATGGGGTCTCCGCAAGCGCTGTGAGGTCTGTTGCCGGCATTCTGCACGCTATGCTTGCCGGGTGAAGTCCCCGAGGCCCGTTTCCGATCTGCCGCGCCGCATCGCGCACCTGGACATGGACGCGTTCTATGCCTCGGTGGAGCTGCTGCGCTACCCGCAGCTGCAGGGCCTGCCGGTGGTGATCGGCGGACGGCGTCGGCGCGACGACGATGCGCTGCTGCAGAAATATGCGGGGCAGCCGCTGGCCGACATCCCCGTGGCCGAATTTCCGCTGCTCAAGGACTATGCGGGCCGCGGCGTCATCACCACCGCGACCTATCCCGCGCGCGCCTTCGGCGTGGGCTCGGCCATGGGCCTGATGAAGGCGGCCGTCCTGTGCCCGCAGGCCATCCTGCTGCCGGTGGATTTCGACGAGTATCGCAAGTACTCGCGCCGCTTCAAGGAGGTGATCACCGAGATCGCCCCCGTGATGGAGGACCGCGGCGTGGACGAGGTCTACATCGATTTCACGCAGGTGCCGGGCGGCCAGCGCGAGGGGGGACGCGTGCTGGCACGGCTGATCCAGAAAAGCATCCTGGACGCCACCGGCCTGACCTGCTCGATCGGTGTGGCGCCCAACAAGCTGCTGGCCAAGATGGCCAGCGAATTCCACAAGCCCAAGGGCATCTCCATCGTGCAGCCCGAAGACCTGCAGACGCTGATCTGGCCCTTGCCCTGCCGCAAGATCAACGGCGTGGGCCCCAAGACCGACGAGAAGCTTCAGGCCCAGGGCATCCACACCATCGGTGAGCTCGCCGCGCGTGAGCGCGAGTGGCTGATCGCCCACTTCGGCAAGAGCTACGGCGCCTGGCTGCACGAGGCTGCCTGGGGCCGCGACGAGCGTCCCGTGGTGACCGAGAGCGAGCCGGTGTCGATCAGCCGCGAGACCACCTTCGAGCGCGACCTGCACGCCGTGCGCGATAAAGCCGAGCTCGGCGCCATCTTCACCGCCTTGTGCGAGCGCGTGGCCGCCGATCTGCAGCGCAAGGGCTACGAAGGCCGCACCATCGGCATCAAGCTGCGCTACGACGATTTCAGGAGCGTGACGCGCGACCAGACGCTGGAGCAGCCGGTGGCCGATGCCAAGGCCATACGCCAGGCGGCTGGCGCCTGTCTCAAGCGGGTGGACCTCACGCGCCGCCTGCGCCTGCTCGGGGTGCGCGTGGGCTCGCTGCGCCGCGCGGACAGCGAGGCACCGCTTGCCGCGCCGGCGCAGGCGGCGGAGCAGACCGGTCGCCTGTTCTGAGCAGGATCCACAGGGGACTGCGGTAGAGTGTGCCCACCCTTACTTTGAACCGGGAGCTGCGTATGCAGTGCTTCACGCTGTCCGTCCAGGACCACATCGCCCATCTGGTGCTCAAGCGGCCCGAGGCCATGAACACCATGCACCCGCTGTTCTGGCGCGAGCTGGACCAGGTGCTCACGCAGCTGCACACCGGGCAGGAGGCACGCGTGCTGGTCATCAGCAGCACGGGCAAGCATTTCAGCGCCGGCATGGCGCTGGAGACCTTTAGCGGCGCCATCACGCTGGACGACCGCAGCGCCGAAGGCCGCGCCGCCATCTTCGACCTGCTGACCGATATGCAGGCTACCTTCAGCAAGCTGGAGAGCCTGCGCATCCCGGTGATTGCCGCCATCCAGGGCGGTTGCATCGGCGGCGCGGTGGACATGGTGTCGGCCTGCTGCCTGCGTTATGCGACGGCCGACGCCTTCTTCTGTATCCAGGAAATCAACATCGGCATGGTGGCCGATGTGGGCACCTTGCAGCGCCTGCCCAAGCTCATCCCGCTGGGCGTGGTCAAGGAGCTGGCCTACACGGGTCGGCGCATGTCGGCCCCGCAGGCCCTGGGCTATGGCCTCGTCAACCAGGTCTTCGACACCCCGGAAGCGCTGTTGGCCGGCGCGCTGCAGACGGCACAGGAGATCGCCGCCAAGCCGCCCGTGGCCATCTGGGGCACCAAGCAGGCCTTGCACTATGCGCGCGACCATGGGGTGGACGATGCGCTCAAGCAGATGGGCTGGCTGCAGGGTGCGATCTGGAGCAACAAGCATGTGATGGAATCCGTCACGGCCATGAAGGAGAAGCGCGCGGGCCAGTTCCCGCCGCTGGCAGCACTGCGTTCCTTCCGTGATCTGGGCTGAAGGAGCAGATGGTTGTGCGTTCGATCTTCCTGTCCTGCCTGACCCTGCCCATGCTGCTGCTCAGTGGCCTGGCCCATGCCGCCGACAAGGACGACGCGTTGTATGCCGCCTATGCCTGCCAGCAGTACGCCATGGCCACCCTCAAGACCCTGGGCAAGCCCAAGGTCGACAGCTCGCAGCCAGCCCGGCTTGCCGATCCCAAAGACCCGCGCTGGGCGGGCCAAGCCGAGGTCTGGCAGTCCTCCGGCGCCTTGCTGGCCCAGGTACGTTTCGGCGCACCCATGGTCCGCTCGGACTACCGCTGCACGGTGCAGAAGCAGTCGGGTACGGGCTGGAAGTTGCTGGAGCTGCAGTGGCCGAATGGCCAGCCCTGAGTCACCTCACTGCCGCGCCGTGCGGATGTTGGGCGGCAGGGCCTGCGGGTGGCTGGTGCGCCAGGGGTTGATGTCCAGCCCGCCGCGGCGCGTGTAGCGCGCGTAGACCGTGAGCTTGGCGGGCTTGCAGCGGCGCCAGAGGTCCATGTAGATGCGCTCGACGCACTGCTCGTGGAACTCATTGTGGTTACGAAAGCTCACGAGGTAGCGCAGCAGACCGGCCTGGTCGATCTGCGGGCCGCTGTAGGCGATCTGCACGCTGCCCCAGTCGGGCTGGCCGGTCACCAGGCAGTTGCTCTTGAGCAGCTGGCTGGTCAGCACCTCGTCCACGGGTTTCTCGTCGACGGCGGCCGTGAGCAGCTCGGGCGCGGGTGTGTAGTGCGTGCACTCCACGTCCAGCCGGTCGATGTTGAGGCCGTCCATCTCTTGCAGGGGCTCCTGGTCGAAGAGCTCGGGGGCCAGCAGGCGCACACCGACCGAGCCCGTCTTGCCCGAGCCGCGCCAGGCGGCTTCGCCCAGGTCGGTGCGCAGGCGGGCCTGCACCTCGGCGGCGTCGGCGAACTTCGTGTTGTTGTAGCTGTTGAGGTAGAGCTTGAAGGACTTGCTCTCGATGATGTTGGGCGTCTCGCAGGGCACGGTGATGTGCGCGATGGCCACGTGGGGCTTGCCGCGCGGGTTGAGCCAGCTCAGCTCATAGGCCGTCCACAGGTCCGCGCCCAGGAAGGGCAGGGTGGACGGCACGCCGATCTCTTCGCGTTTGGCCAGACGCGGGATGGGGTAGAGCAGCGAGGCGTCGTACTGGTCCTTGTAAGGCGTGGCCTTGCCCAGCAGGGAGTCTTCTGGTTGGCTCATGCAGCGACCTTGCGACGAAAGACCAGACGGTCGGGCTCGGACGCTTTGACGTCGTAGGCGTAGCCGTCGAAATTGAATTTTTCCAGCTGCTTGGGTGTCGTGAGGCGTTTGCCGATGGCGTAGCGCGCCATCAGGCCGCGCGCGCGCTTGGCGAAGAAGCTGATGACCTTGTACTGCCCGCCCTTGAAGTCCTCGAACACGCATTCGATCACGCGGGCCTTGAGGGTCTTGGTGTCCACGGCCTTGAAGTATTCCTGCGAGGCCAGGTTCACGACCACCGGGGTCTTGTCGGCTTGCAGGCGCTCGTTGAGGTAGTCGGCGATCTGCGTGCCCCAGAACTTGTAGAGGTTCTGCCCCTTGGGGTTTTTCAGGGTCGTGCCCATCTCCAGGCGGTAAGGTTGCATCCAGTCCAGCGGGCGCAGCACACCGTAGAGACCGCTGAGGATGCAGACATGGTCCTGGGCCCAGGCCAGGTCCTCGGCTTCGAGGCTCTTGGCGTCGAGGCCGTCGTAGACATCGCCGTTGAAGGCCAGCACGGCCTGCTTCGAATTCTTGGCCGTGAACTTCGGACGCCAGGCCTGGTAGCGCGCGACGTTCAGGCCGGCGAGCGCGTCGCTCAGGTCCATGAGCTCGGCAATCTGCGGGGGGGTGTAGGCGCGCAGGAGTTCGATGAGCTCGGCGGATTGTTGCGTGAACAGCGGCTGGGTGTGGGGCAGGTCACCGACCGGCGTGTCATAGTCCAGTGATTTGGCGGGCGAGAGCAGAAACAGCATGTTGCGTATTCTCCATCAGGACGAGCAGATCGTGGCCGTGGACAAGCCGCCGGGCCTGCTGGTGCACCGCACGGGCCTGGACGCCGGTGAGACACAGTTCGCCCTGCAACTGCTGCGCGACCAGCTGGGCCGCCCGGTCTGGCCCGCGCATCGCCTGGACAAGGGAACGAGCGGCGTGTTGCTGTTCGCGCTGGACGCGGACACGGCCCGGGCGCTCGGCCAGGCCTTCGAGGCGCCGGAGCAGGTGCACAAGACCTACCGGTCCGTCGTGCGGGGCTGGCCTGCTGCCGAGGGTCTGGTGGACCACCCGCTCAAGCGCCTGGAAGACGATGCCCGGGCCGGCCGCACCGAGGTGCAGGAGGCGCAGACGCGCTACCGCACGCTGGCGCGCTACGAGCTGCCGCTGCCCTACGGGAGATTTCCGACAACCCGCTGCGCGCTCGTCGAACTGCAGCCTCTGACCGGCCGGCGGCACCAGCTGCGCCGCCACATGAAGCACATCGCCCACCCCATCCTCGGCGACGCCACGCATGGCAAGGGGCCCCTGAACCGTGCGGTGGCCGAGCTGCTGGGCGTGCAACGCCTGTGGTTGCATGCGCTGCGTCTGGAACTGACGCACCCGGTCAGCGGCACGGCGCTGCGGATCGAGGCGCCTTGTGATCAGGCCTGGGAGGACTGGGGAGAGTCGTCCAAGGCGCGCAGCGCGGTGACGGCTTCGGTCTCGGTGCGGTAAAGCCGGTGGCCCGGGTCGGCCAGCTGCCAGCCAGCCTGCAGCAGGGTCTTTTCCACCGGCAGCTTCATGCCGCTGATGTGCAGCAGCACGCCGTGTTCGTGCAGCTGCTTGCTGAGCTTGAGGAAGGCGTCGACGCCCGTGCTGTCGATATGGTTGATGGGCTGGGCAAACAGGCAGACGTGGCGCGTGTCCGGGTGCAGGGCCAGGTACTCGACCACATTGCGCTCGAACTCGGCTGCGGCCGCGAAGTCCAGCGCGGCGTCCATGCGCAGCGCATAGGTGTCGGGTGCCAGCGGGGGCAGCTTCCACAGGTGGCGGTCGCGCAGGCTGCCGTCCGGGTGCAGGCCCACTTCGATGATGCGCGGGTGCAGGCGCTGGTAGAGAAAGTAGCTCAGCGACATCAGCACGCCCGCCAGCACGCCCCAGTGCAGCTGGGGCGAGACGGCCAGGGTGATGCCGAAGGTGAGGCCCGCGATGACGGCCTCCACGCGCGCGATGCGCCACAGGCGTGCGAATTCGCGCGGCTTGAGCAGGCCCAGCACGGCCGC
>DNQP01000220.1:20434-22346 GCA_003500955.1 Curvibacter sp.
TGAGCAGGCCCAGCACGGCCGCGACCACGATGGCGGCCAGCACGGCTTGCGGCACATGGCGCAGCACGGGGATCAGCACCCAGAGCGCGAGCAGCACCACCACGGCCGAAAACACCGTGGCCCAGCCGGTCTGCGCCCCGGCGTAGAGATTGAGCGCCGAGCGCGAGAAGGAGGAGCTGGTTGGGAAGGTGCCGCTGAAGCCGGCCGCGATCTTGCCCAGGCCCTGGCCGATCAGGTCCTGGTCCTGGTTCCAGCGTGTGCCGCGGCCTTCGTTGTCCACCTTGGCACTGGACGCGGTCTCGAGGAAGCTCACGAGGGTGATCACCAGGGTGGGCAGCAGCAGCTGGCCCAGCACGTTCAGGTTCGGGAGTGCCGGTAGGCCCAGCGCAGGCAGGCCGGCGGGCAGCGCGCCGACCACGGCGCCACCCGCGGCCTCGAAGCCCAGAACGTGCGAGAGCCCCGCTGCGGCCAGCACGATGAGCAGCACCGAGGGAAAGGTCGGGCGCCAGCGCCGCGCCGCAATCAGCAGGCCCAGGGTGCCCAGGCCGAAAGCCAGCGAGGGCAAGTGCCAGGCTTGCAGGCCGGCCGATGCGAGTTGTCGCCAGTCCGGCAGGCCCAGCAGGTCGGGCAGTTGCGAACCGATGATGAGCAGGGCCGCGGCCTGGGTGAAGGCCGTGAGCACGGGCGCGTTGACGAGGTTGAGCAGCCAGCCGAAACGCATGAAACCCAGCAGCAGCTGCAGCAGGCCCGAGAGCAAGGCCAGCCAGATGGCCAGCTGCACCCATTCGGCCGAACCGGGCTGGGCCAGGCCCGTGAGGCCGGCGCTGATCAGCAGGCAGGACAGGGCTGTGGGGCCAACCGAGAGCCGCGTCGATGCGCTGAAGAGCACGGCCACCAGGGCCGGCAGGATGGACGCATAGATGCCCGTCACGGGCGGCATGCCGGCGAGCACGGCATAGGCCACGCCCTGGGGAATCACCATCAGGCCCACGGCCAGCCCGGCCAGGGCTTCGCTGCGCAGGAGCTGTACCGTGGGGCGCGGCCAGCTCAGGAAAGGCAGCCGGGCGCGCAGGCGGGAGGCAGACGTCATGACGGTCGAGTTTAGCCGTGCGCGTCTCTCTGCGGCATGCTTCGGAATGGCTGTCTTTTACGCTAAAGTAAATGCATTACGCATCAGTGAATTCTTCGTCGGAGACAACGTATGTCGAATACCCTGCCCCAGGCGGCCCAGCTTCCGCCACCCCCGCCCATCCAGCAGCTGCACCACTACGCCTACCGCGCGCGCGACGCCGAGGAGACGCGTCACTTCTACGAAGACATCCTGGGTCTGCCGCTGTACCACATCATCCAGAGCGACCATGTGCCCAGCACGGGCGAATACTGCCCCTACACGCACTTCTTCTTCCGCCTGCAGGACGGCTCCTTCATCGCTTTCTTCGACCTCGGCGACGACGTGGCCGCCGAGCCCAGCGCCAACACGCCGCGCTGGGTCAACCACATCGCCTTCCGCGTCGACAGCATCGCCCAGCTCGAAGCCATGAAGGCGCGGCTGCAGGCACATGGGGTCGAGGTCATCGGCGTGACCGATCACCACATCTTCAAGAGCATCTACTTCTTCGATCCCAATGGCATCCGGCTCGAACTCTCGGCCCAGCTGGCCGACGAGTTCCAGATGCTGCAGGAGAGCCGGACGGCCCATGCCCGCCTCAACGAGTGGACGGCGCGCAAGCAGGTCTGGCGCGCAGAGCGCGCAGCCGGCAAGACCGGTGCACCGCTCAAGCCGCAGCAGAACGACCGGCCTGAAGTGGGTGGCCGGCCTGCCGTCAGGGGCTGATCATGGCTGCGGCCTGGCGCGACCCAGCCTACACGAACGGCTACGAGTTCAGCGAGGGCACGGGCTACGCCCTGCCCG
>DNQP01000220.1:22729-24839 GCA_003500955.1 Curvibacter sp.
GACATCGTCATCGTCGGCGCCGGCATCACGGGGCTGACGCTGGCCTGCGGTCTGGCGCGGCTGGGCCTCTCTGCCGTGCTGCTGGACGAGGACAACACCGTGGGTGTCAAGGGCGCGGCCTCGCGCGGCATTTGCTACACGCAGAAGTCGCTCGAGATCTTCGAGCGTCTGGGCGTCTACGAACGCATTGCGGCCAAGGGCATCCAGTGGAGCGTGGGCCGCACCTTCGCGGGTCGCGACGAGGTCTATGCCTTCGACCTGCGGCAGAACAGCAGCTATAGCCTCTCGGCCCAGCCGCCCTTCATCAACATCCAGCAGTTCTACATCGAGGGCTATCTGGTCGAGCGCATCCACGAGCTGGGCCGCACGGACCTGCGCTGGCGCTCGCGCGTGATCGGCCTGCGGCAGCACGAGGACCATGCCGAGCTCGACGTCGAGACGCCCGCGGGGCGCTACACGCTGCAGGCCCGCCATGTGATCGACGCCAGCGGCTCACACAGCCCCTTCCACGCCTGGACCGGCGTGAGCATGCAGTCACGCCGCGGCGACGACCGCTGGTGCATCGCCGATGTGCGCTTCAAGACCATGCCGCCCAAGGAGCGCCACACCTGGATCGAGGCGCCCTTCAACCACAACCGCGCGGTCTGGCAGCACCTGATGGCCGACGGCGTCTGGCGCATCGACTACCAGATGGAGCCCAACGCCGACCCCGAGGCTGTGAGCCGCGAGGAGGTGGTGCGCGAGCGCCTGCGCGGGCAGTTCGGTCCCGACGTCGACTGCGAGATCGTCTGGGTCGGCCCCTATGCCTACCGCAGCCAGTGCCTGGACCGGCTGCGCGTGGGGCGTGTGTTCTTCATGGGCGATGCGGCCAAGATCGTCAGCCCTTTTGGCGCGCGCGGTGGCAACACCGGGGTGGGCGACGCCGACAACCTGGCCTGGAAGCTGGCCGCCGTGCTGCGCGGTCTGGCGCCCGAGAGCCTGCTGGACAGCTACCACGAAGAGCGGCACGAAGCCGCGGCGCAGAACGTGCAGGTCACGGCGCGCACCACACGCTTTCTGCGCCCGGCCGAGGGCATGGAGCGCACCTTCCGCAGCGCGGCCATCAGCCTGGCGCGGCAGTACCCGTTTGCGCGCGCGCTCATCAACACGGGCCGCATGGCCGTGGCCAACAGCTACACAAAGTCCGGCATCTGCGAGCGCACGGGTGGGCTTTCGGTGCAGAACGTGGCGTTTCGCTGGGCTGACGGCAAGGGCGGAGCGAACGGCACCCGGCCGGGTGCCGTGGGCCACGTCAACGACCTGATTGCCTGGGCCGAGGGGCGCCTGCTGGTCCTGGTCTTCGGTGACATCTCGCCCGCGGCGGCGCAGCGCCTGCGCCACCTGGCCAGTGCGGCCCCCGTGCGCTGCGTGCAGGTGCTGGGGCCGCAGACCCCGCCCCAGGCTGTGGAGCATGTGATCGACCCCCTGGGTCATCTGCAGGGCGCCTGCCACGTCTTCGGCCACGCCTGGGCGCTGCTGCGGCCCGACGCCTACATCGCCGCCACGGGCGAAAGCGTGGACACCGCCCTGATCCAGGCCATCGAGCAAGCCATCGGCATCCAGCCCTGAGGAACTGACGATGAAAACCACCCCCAATCTGCAGGACGCCGACGGCTTTTACGAGCAGCTGCTGGACGCGCACGCCGGCCTGTCCCGCGAGCAGTCCGAGCTGCTCAACGCCCGCCTCATCCTGCTGCTGGCCAACCAGATCGGCAGCAAGGAAGTGCTGGCGGAATGCATCGCCGCGGCCCGCCAGCTGCCGCAGGCGGCCTGAGTCCCTGATCCGACGGCTCGCCCGGTAAAATCGCGCCAGTTTCCAGCCTGCCCCTGCAACGGCACCCGCGGGTGCCGTTTTTGCATTCCAGACCCACACCATGACCGATACCGTCCAGCAACCGGGCCTCCACAGCCTGTCCAAGTCTTTCGAACCGGCCGCACTCGAGGCGCACTGGGGCCCCGAATGGGAAAAACGCGGCTACGGCAAGGCCGGTTTCCGCGGCACGGGCCGGGCCCAGGCCGGCGCGCCGTCCTTCGCCATCCAGCTGCCGCCGCCCAACGTCACGGGCACGCT
>DNQP01000104.1:0-2656 GCA_003500955.1 Curvibacter sp.
TGGTCATCAACCCGAACAACCCCACGGGGGCGCTGTACTCCAATGAGTTGCTCAAGGGCATCATCGAGATCGCGCGCGAGCACAACCTGGTCATCATGGCCGACGAGGTCTACGACAAGGTGCTCTACGACGGTGTCAAGCACACGGCCCTGGCCAGCCTGTCGACCGACGTGCTCACGCTGACCTTCAACTCCCTGTCCAAGAGCTACCGTTCCTGCGGCTACCGCGCGGGCTGGCTCGTGGTCTCGGGCGACAAGAAGCAGGCCAAGGACTACATCGAAGGCCTGAACATGCTGTCCTCGATGCGTCTGTGCGCCAATGTGCCGGGTCAGTCGGCCATCCAGACCGCCCTGGGCGGCTACCAGACCATCCATGACCTGGTGGCCGAAGGCGGGCGTCTGCGCCGCCAGCGCGACATCGCCTACGAGCTGCTCACCGCCATCCCCGGCGTGAGCTGCGTCAAGCCCCAGGCCGCGCTCTACATGTTCCCCCGCCTCGATCCCAAGGTCTATCCCATCGAGGATGACAAGCAATTCATCCTGGAGCTGCTGGAAGAGACCCGCGTGCTGCTGGTCCAGGGCTCGGGCTTCAACTACCCGGACAACCAGCACTTCCGGGTGGTCTTCCTGCCGCACGAGGACGATCTGCGCGACGCCATCGGGCGCGTCGCCAAGTTCCTCGAGGCTTATCGCAAGCGCCACGCGCGCCCCTGAAGTTTTGATGAGAGGCTCGCAAGGCCTCCGGACAGAGAGAAGATGAAAGCTATCCAAGTAGGCTTGTTGGGCATCGGCACCGTGGGTTCGGGCACCTTCAACGTGCTCCAGCGCAACCAGGAGGAGATCCAGCGCCGCGCCGGTCGTGGCATCGAGATCACCATGGTGGCCGATCTCGACGTGGCGCGCGCCCAGTCCATCGTGGGTCCGAAGGTCAAGGTCGTCAACGATGCACGCGCCGTGATCGCCAGCCCCGAGATCGACATCGTGGTCGAACTCATCGGTGGCTACGGCATCGCCAAGCAGCTCGTGCTCGAGGCCATCGCGGCCGGCAAGCATGTGGTCACGGCCAACAAGGCCCTGCTGGCCGTGCACGGCACCGAGATCTTCGCGGCGGCCTCCGCCAAGGGCGTGATGGTGGCCTTCGAGGCTGCGGTGGCCGGTGGCATCCCCATCATCAAGGCCTTGCGCGAAGGCCTCACGGCCAACCGCATCCAGTGGATCGCCGGCATCATCAACGGCACGACCAACTTCATCCTCTCCGAGATGCGCGACAAGGGCCTGGACTTCGACGTCGTGCTCAAGGAGGCACAGCGCCTGGGTTATGCCGAGGCCGATCCGACCTTCGACATCGAGGGTGTGGACGCCGGCCACAAGGCCACCATCCTGTCGGCCATCGCCTACGGCATCCCGGTGCAGTTCGACAAGGCCTATGTCGAGGGCATCACCAAACTCGGCGCGGCCGACATCAAGTACGCCGAGCAGCTGGGCTACCGCATCAAGCTGCTGGGCATCACCAAGCGCACGGCCAAGGGCATCGAGCTGCGTGTGCACCCGAGCCTGGTGCCGACCAAGCGCCTGCTGGCCAATGTCGAGGGCGCGATGAACGCCGTGGTGGTCAACGGCGACGCCGTGGGCACCACGCTGTACTACGGCAAGGGCGCGGGCTCCGAACCCACGGCCAGCGCCGTGGTGGCGGACCTGGTCGACATCGCCCGCCTGCATACCGCCGACCCGCTCAACCGCGTGCCACACCTGGCTTTCCAGCCCAATGCGCTGAGCAACCTGCCCGTGCTGCCGATCGAAGAGGTGGTCACGAGCTACTACCTGCGCCTGCGCGTGGCCGACCAGGCCGGCGTGCTGGCCCAGGTCACCGGCATCCTGGCCGGTGCCGGCATCAGCATCGACGCCGTGCTGCAGCGCGAGGCGGATGAGGTCGGGGGCGAAGGCTCGCAGCAGACCGACGTGATCATCCTCACGCACGACGCGCGCGAGGGGACGCTCAACGGCGCCATGGCCCAGCTGCAGGCCCTGCCCACCGTGCTCGCGCCCATCGTGCGCATCCGCAAGGAAGAGCTGGCCGGATGAACTACCTCAGTACCCGGGGCGCCCCCGAGCGCAAGCGCTTCTGCGAGATCCTCCTTGAGGGCCTGGCGCCCGACGGCGGCCTCTACCTGCCCGAGATTTATCCGAAGGTCGACGATGCGACGCTGACCAGATGGCGCAGCCTGTCCTACGCCGATCTGGCCTTCGAAATCCTCTCGCTCTACATCGACGACATCCCGGCCGACGATCTGCGCGCCATCTGCCGCAAGACCTACACCGAGGCCGTGTTCGGCACGCAGGCCATCGTGCCGCTGAAGAGGCTGGAGGACGGTCTTTACCTTGAAGCCCTGTCCAACGGCCCCACGCTGGCCTTCAAGGACATGGCCATGCAGCTGCTGGGCCACCTGTTCGAGTACGAGCTGAGCCGCCGCGGCGAGGAGCTCAACATCCTGGGCGCCACCAGCGGCGACACCGGCAGCGCGGCCGAGTACGCCATGCGCGGCAAGCAGGGCGTGCGCGTCTTCATGACCAGCCCGTATGGCCGCATGAGCCCCTTCCAGCAGGCGCAGATGTTCAGCCTGCAGGACGCCAACATCCACAACATCGCCATCGAAGGC
>DNQP01000104.1:2987-3289 GCA_003500955.1 Curvibacter sp.
GTGTTCGACGACTGCCAGGACATCGTCAAGGCCGTCTCCAACGACCTGGCCTTCAAGCGCAAGTACAAGATCGGCACGGTCAACTCGATCAACTGGGCCCGCCTCGTGGCCCAGGTTGTGTACTACTTCGCGGGTTACTTCCAGGCCACGACGAGCAATGCCCAACGGGTGAGCTTCACCGTGCCCTCGGGCAACTTCGGTAACGTCTGTGCCGGTCACGTGGCGCGCATGATGGGCCTGCCGGTCGACAAGCTGGTGGTGGCCACCAACGAGAACGATGTGCTCGACGAGTTCTTCCGCAC
>DNQP01000267.1 GCA_003500955.1 Curvibacter sp.
GGGCGTGTCAGTGCTGTCACCGCCGATGTGGCGCTGACCCAGCTGGACCTGCGCCTGGGACCAGCCTTGCCGGTGCTCGAGCTCGATCGCCTCGCGGCCCGTGTGGGATGGAAGAAGCTCGAGGGCGGCTACGAGCTGTCGACCCAGAGCCTGCGCTTCGACACCCGCGACGGCCTGCGCTGGCGCGCGGGCGACATGCGCCTGAGCCATGTGCAGCCCTCGGAGGCGGCCGACAGCGCGCGCGGTGAGCTGCGCGTCAGCGGCATCGACCTTTCCTCGCTGGCCGCGCTGGGGCAGCGCCTGCCGCTGGGCCCGCGTCTGCACCGGGCCCTGCAGATCTATGCCCCCCACGGTCAGGTCGAACAGTTGCAGGCGCGCTGGCAGGGCGCCTGGGAGGCGCCGCGTACCTTCGACGCCCGTGGCCGTCTGAGCAAGCTCGATGTGGCCTCGCATCCCCGGCTGCAGCCTCTGGACAAAGACGCGGTGACTGCCGATGCGATCGGCTCACCCGGTGTGCGTGGCCTGAGCGTGGAATTCGACCTCAACCAGGAGGGCGGTCGGGCCAGCGTGCTGGTGCAGCAGGGCCACCTGGAACTGCCGGGTGTCTTCGAGCAGCCGCGCATCGAACTCGATCAACTGGCGGCCGAGCTGCAGTGGCGCCTGCAGGGTGGACAGGCCAGCCTGCAGATCAGCAATGCCCGTTTCGCCAATCCCCAGGCGCAGGGTGAGTTCCAGCTCAAGTGGCAGACCGGCACCGGCGCGCATCGCCTGCCCGGCGTGCTGGACCTGCAGGGCAGCCTCAGCCGGGCCGAACTCCCGGCCCTACATCGCTACCTGCCCCGGGCCATCCCGGCCGAGGTGCGCGACTATCTGCGGCAGGCCCTGCCTCAGGGCCGGGCCAGCGCTGCCCGCCTGCGGGTCAAGGGGGATCTGCACGACTTCCCCTTCCAGCAGCCGGGCCAGGGGGAATTCCGCATCACGGCCCATGTGCAGGACACCCGTTTTGTCTATGTGCCCGCCAGCCTGCAGCCGGCCGGCCAGGCCGCTTGGCCGGCGCTGAGCGATCTGCGTGGCGATCTGCAGATCGACCGGACCAGCCTGCAGCTGCGCAACATCGGCGCACGTGTGGACGGAGTACCGCAGCTGCGCATCCTCAAGGGGGAGGCCCGCATTCCCGACATGAGCCAGGGCGCGCGCGTGCTGACCGATCTGCAGCTCGGGGGGCCGCTCGACGAACTGCTCACCGGCCTGGTGCGCGCGTCCCCGCTGGACGCCATGCTGGGCGGTGTGCTGAGCCAGGCGCGTGCCGCGGGCCAGGCCGAGGTCCAGCTGGGTCTGGATCTGCCCCTGGAGAACCTCGAACGCTCGGCCGTACGCGGCCAGATCAAGCTGGCCGGCAATGAGCTGCTGCTCGCGCCTCAGCTGCCGCGGCTCACGCGTGCGCGGGGCACGGTCCATTTCAGTGAGCAGGGTTTTGCGCTGGCTGGCGTGCAAGGCCGCTTGCTGGGGGGTGACGTGCGTGCTGAAGGCGGCACCATCCCGCTCCCCGGTGCCGCGGCTGGTGCTGCGCCGCGTTTGCGTGTGCAAGGCACGCTGACCGCCCAGGGCCTGCGCCAGGAAAGCCAGCTCGGAAGCGTCGCGTCCCTGGCCCGGCGCATGACGGGCAGCACGGGCTACACGGCGGAGTTCGGCCTGCGCCAGGGTGTGCCCGAGTTTCAGTTCAATTCCAGCCTGCAGGGCCTGGCGCTCGATCTGCCCGCACCGCTGTCCAAGCCGGCCGACGTGGCCTTGCCCTTGCGCCTGCAGGCGGCGCTCATGAGCCCGGAGTCCACGGGCAGTGCCCAGGCGGGCGACGCCCGTCGCCAGGATCTGCTGCGCCTGGACCTGGGCCGTCTGCTGGCCCTGCGCTATGTCCGGCAGCACGCCGAGGGCGGCGTGCGCGTGCTGCGCGGCGCGATCGGCGTGGGATTGGCTGCCGGTGAGAGTGTGGCCCTGCCCGACGAGGGGGTGGCGGCCCAGCTGCAGTTCGATGCCCTGGACCTGGACGCCTGGCGCCAGGCCATGGCCACGCCGGCCGAGCCGTCGACCGGTGGCGTCAGCGTGTCTGCCGCCGTGCAGGACTACCTGCCGACCAGCCTGGTCATCCAGGGCAACACCTTGCAGGTCGGCGGTCAGACGCTGCGCCAGCTGCTGGCCGGCGGTACGCGCGAAGGCCAGGTCTGGCGTGCCAACGTCGACGCGCGTGAGCTCAGCGGCTATGTCGAGTACCGCATGCCGGCGCGCACCGGCGCGGGCAATGTCTATGCGCGGCTGGCGCGGCTGGTGCTCGGGCAGGAAAACGCGCGCGGCATGGAGAACGTGCTCGACGAGCAGCCCGTGGGCATCCCGGCGCTGGACGTGGCCATCCAGCAGTTCGAGCTGCGCGGCAAGAACCTGGGCCGGGTCGAGATCGAGGCGGTCAACCGTGGGCTGGCAAGGCGCGATGCCGGCGCGCGGGAATGGCGGCTCAGCCGCCTGCACATCGTCATGCCCGAGGCCGAGTTCACGGCCAGCGGCAACTGGGCGGTCTACCAGGAGGCGGGCGAGCCGGCGGGCCGGACGCCGCGTCCGCCCGCGACGTCGCGCGGCGAACGCCGCCGCACCGTCATGAACTTCCAGCTCGATGTGGGCGACGCCGGCGGTCTGCTGAGCCGTCTGGGCATGCCCGACGTGGTGCGCGCGGGCAAGGGGCGCATGGAAGGCCAGGTGAGCTGGGTGGGCTCGCCGCTGGCGCTGGACTACCCGACGCTGGGCGGCAGTTTCAACGTCAACATCGAGCGGGGCCAGTTCCTCAAGGCTGATCCGGGGCTGGCCAAGCTTCTCGGGGTGCTGAGCCTGCAGTCGCTGCCACGCCGGCTCACGCTCGATTTCCGCGACGTGTTCAGCGAGGGCTTCGCCTTCGACTTTGTGCGTGGCGATGTGCAGATCGATCAGGGCCTGGCCAATACCAACAACCTGCAGATGAAGGGTGTGAGCGCCGCCGTGCTCATGAGTGGCCAGGCCGATCTGGCGCGTGAGACGCAGGACCTGCGCGTGGTCGTCGTGCCCGAGATCAATGCCGGCACGGCTTCGCTGGTCGCCACCTGGATCAATCCGGCCGTGGGTCTGGGTACCTTCCTGGCCCAGTACTTCCTGCGTCGGCCCGCCATGGCTGCGGCCACCCAGGAGTTCCGCATCACCGGCACCTGGGGCGAGCCGCAGATGAACAAGGTCGAGACGCCGCCGCCGGCACCCGCCGCTGGATCCGGGACCCAGACGCCATGAAACTCGCCCTCGTCCAGCTGGTCTCCTCGGCCTCGGTGGCCGCCAACCTGGCACGTGCGCGCGCCTGGCTGGAACAGGCGGCACAACAGGGGGCCGAGCTGGCCGTGTTGCCCGAGTATTTCTGCTTGCTGGGCCATGGCGATGAGGCCAAGCTGCGCATCCGCGAGACGCCGGGCCAGGGGCCGATCCAGGATTTTTTGGCCAACGCGGCGCGCGAGCTGGGTCTGTGGGTCGTCGGCGGCACATTGCCGATCGATGCCGGTGCGGCGGCGGACCAGGACCAGCGCGCCTACAACAGCAGCCGCGTGTACTCGCCGCAGGGCGAGTGCGTGGCGCAGTACGACAAGATCCACCTCTTCCGCTATGACAACGGCCGCGAGTGCTACGACGAGGCGCGCACCCTGCGGCCCGGTCGCCAGCCCGTGAGCTTCGAGCTGCAGGCGCGCGATGGCCAGCGCTGGCGTGTGGGCCTGAGCGTCTGCTACGACCTGCGCTTTCCTGAGCTCTACCGTGCCCATGCGCAGGCCGGCGCCCAGCTGCTGCTGGTGCCCAGCGCCTTCACCCACACCACCGGTCAGGCGCACTGGGAACCGCTGCTGCGCGCACGCGCCATCGAGAACCTGGCCTACGTGGCGGCCGCAGCCCAAGGGGGCCGACATGAAAACGGGCGCCGCACCTGGGGCCACAGCATGGTGGTCGATCCCTGGGGTCGGGTGGTCGGCGTTCATCCGGAGGGCGAGGGCCTGGTGCTGGCCGAGCTCGATGCCGCCCTGCTGCGGCAGTGCCGCCAGCAGCTGCCAGCCTTGGAGCATCGGGTGCTGTGAGTACGGGCATGCTGGAACGTCTGGGCGAACGCTGGCGCCCCCAGCACTGGCGCCGGCGCCTGCTCTGGTCGGCCTTGACGGCCCTGGTGCTGGCGCTGCTGGTCACCCTGGTCTGGCTGGCGGGCCGTTACGAGGCCAGCCAGCTGCAGAGCCGGCTGGAGCGCGATGCGGCCGATGCCGTGGGCGATATCCGTTCGCGCCTGACGCGCAACCTGCAGAGCCTGCAGGCCCTGCAGTTCGGCGAGCCCGCGCCGGCCCGCTGGTCGCAGGAAGCCACGGCCCTGCTGCGCGAGCGGCGCGAGCTGTTGCGCATCGAATGGCGCGACGACCATCTGAACGTTCTGAACCAGGCCGGCACGCCCTACCGGCCGCCGGTCTTTGAGCGGCTGGGCCGCGACAGCGTGCAGTCCGAAGTGGCGCAGGTCTGCAACGTCGCGCGTCGCCTCAGCGGCCCAGCTTACTCGGGCAGCTACTTCGTGCCCATGACCGACGGCCTGGGGCTGGAGGTGATCGAGATGTGCCTGCCCCTGGCCAGCGCTGGCGTGGTCATGAGCTACCTGGTGGCCACCTACTCCCTGCAGGACGTCCTCGACGATCTCGGCCCCCAGTTCACACGCAGCCAGGAGGTGTCTTTCACCGAGGGCGACGGCACGCGTCTGGCCATCCGCGGCAGCTCGCGTCGTGGTGGCCGCGTGTTCTCGGCCCAGCATCTGCTGGATCTGCCGGGAACGACCCTGGTGCTGCGCATGGACAGCTGGCGTGGCGCGCCCGAGCTCTTCCCCAATGTGCTAACGGCCCTGGTCACGGCCATGTCCATCGCCCTCGTGGCCATCCTGCTGCTGCTGGGCAAGGACATGCGCCGGCGCCTCAAGGCCGAGCGGGACCTGGCCGATGCGTTGGCCTTCCGCAAGGCCATGGAGGATTCCCTGGTCACGGGCCTGCGCGCGCGCGACCTGCAGGGTCGCATCACCTACGTCAACCCGGCCTTCTGCCAGATGGTGGGTTTCACCGCCGAGGAACTGATGGGCCAGAGCATGCACGCACCCTACTGGCCGCCCGAGTTTGCCGACGAGTACCGCAAGCGCCAGGCCATCCGCCTGGCCGGCAATGTGCCGCCGCGCGAAGGCTACGAATCGGTCTTCATGCACAAGGACGGCACGCGTTTTCCCGTGCTCATCATCGAGGCGCCGCTGATCAACGCGCAGGGTGTGCAAACCGGCTGGATGAGCGCCTTCCTCGACATCCGCGAGCAACGTCGCATCGAGGAGCTGTCGCGCGCCAGCCAGGAGCGCCTGCAGGCCACCGCCCGCCTGGCCATGGTGGGTGAGATGGCCTCGTTGCTGAGCCACGAGCTCAACCAGCCGCTGGCCGCCATCGCGAGCTACGCCACCGGCACGCAGAACCTGCTGGACCACGGGGCGCACAGCCCGGCGGACATCCGGCTGGCCATGTACCGCATTGCCGAGCAGGCCGAGCGCGCGGGCAAGGTCATCAAGAGCGTGCACGACTTCGTGCGCCGGCGCGACCAGGCGCGTGAGGCCATCGCGCCCCGTCTGCTGCTCGACGCCATCCTGCCCCTGGTCAATCTGCAGGCGCGCAAGCTCGGCGTGCAGGTGCAGATCCGGCTTGCCCCGGACCTACCGACGGTCCTCTGTGACCGCACCATGGTCGAGCAGGTGCTGCTCAACCTGGCGCGCAACGGCATGCAGGCCATGGACCAGCCCGAGATCCGCCACCGTGTGCTCACGCTGGAGGTGCGGCGCTCGCCGGCCGATGCGCGCTGGATCGCGTTTTCCGTGGCGGACCTTGGCCTGGGCATCGCGCCCGAGGTGGCCGCGCAGCTCTTCACGCCCTTCTTCACCACCAAGGCCGAGGGCATGGGCCTGGGCCTGAGCCTGTGCCGTACCGTCATTGAGCAGCATGGCGGCACCCTGGCTTTCGAGTCGAATCCGCCGCAGGGCACGGTCTTTGTCTTCACCTTGCCGGCGGGCCCGGCGGCATGACATAACATCGCGCCATGCAACCCGCCATCGATGCCTCGGTCTACATCGTCGACGACGACGCCAGCGTGCGCGAGGCCCTGGCCTGGTTGCTGCGTTCGCGCCGCCTGGCCAGCCAGGCCTACGACAGCGCCGAGGCCTTTCTGGCGCAGGTCGAGGGTGCCCACCTGCCAACGCGGCCTGCCTGCCTGCTGCTCGACGTGCGCATGCCCGGCATGAGCGGGTTGGCGCTGTTCGAGCGCCTGGTCGAGCGGGGCCTGCACCTGTCGCTCCCGGTGATCTTCCTCACGGGACATGCCGACGTGCCCACGGCGGTCAGCATGGTCAAGCGCGGCGCCTTCGATTTCTGCGAGAAACCTTTTTCCGACAACGCCCTGGTCGATCGTGTGGAGCAGGCACTGGCCCAGTCGGCCACCGTCGTGCAGGCCCAGCAGGCGCGTGAGCGCCTGCGCCAGCGCCTGTCGGAACTGACCGAGCGTGAGCGCGCGGTCATGCAACTGGTGATCGAAGGCCTGCCCAACAAGCGCATCGCCGACCAGCTCGATATCAGCGTGCGCACGGTGGAAGTGCACCGCGCGCGCGTGTTCGACAAGATGGAAGTCAAGTCGGCGGTCGAGCTGGCCAACCTGCTGCGTGAAGTCTGAAACAGCGCCTAGCCGCGGTCGTCGGAATCCGCGGGCCGCGTGGTCTGCTCGGGTGTGCCCTCGTCCAGTTCGCCCTTGCGGCGACCCGAGAACATGGTCCACCACACGATGAGCACCAGCAGCAGCAGGGCGCCCAGGGCTTCGAGGAAAATCAACCACATGACACAACTCCAACGACCACGTCTTGTCTTCAGTCTCGTCATTGTAGGAATGCTGGCCGGCTGCGGCAGCCTGCCCTTGTCAGAGCCCGTACCGGTCACGGGCGGTTCGGCGATCGCCGTCGAGCAGGCAGGCGGTGTGTCTGCGCCCGTGTCTGCTGCGAGCTTCCCGACCACGCCTGCGAGCAGCACCGTGCTGCAGCAGGCGCGCAGCCGCTGGATCCCTGTGGCCTGGGCCGAGCTGCCGGGCCTGGGCGAGGATCCACTGGGCGAGGCCTGGGGCGCCTGGTTGCGCAGCTGCGAGCGCCCGGCCGCACCGCTGGCTGCCCTGTGTGCCGATGTGCGCAGCCTGAGCCAGGGCAGCGACGAGCAGCGCCGCAACTGGATGCTGACGAGGCTGCAGCCCTACCGCGTCGAGACCCACCAGAGCGAGCCGGTCGGTCTGCTCACCGGTTACTACGAACCCGTGGTCGAGGCCTCGCGCCTGCCCAATGCGCGTTTCAACGTGCCGCTCTACCGCCCGCCGGCCCTGCTGCACCAGCGCAAGCCCTGGTACAGCCGCCAGGAGATGGACACCTTGCCTGAGGCCCAGGCCGCATTGCGTGGCCGTGAGATCGCCTGGCTGGCCGACCCGGTGGCAGCGCTCAATCTGCAGATCCAGGGTTCGGGCCGCCTGCTCATCACCGAGCCTGACGGGCGCCAGCGCATGGTGCGCATCGGCTATGCGGGCACCAACGACCAGCCCTACCGCAGCGTGGGTGGCTGGCTGCAGCAGCGCCGTGAGATCCGCGACGCGTCCTGGCCCTCGATCCGGCAGTGGGTGGCGCAGAACCCGGGCCGGGTGCAGGAGATGCTCTGGGCCAATCCACGCGTGACCTTCTTCCAGGAGCAGCCCCTGCCCGAGAGCGAAGCCGCGGTGGGTCCGCGCGGTGCCCAGGGCGTGCCGCTGACCGCTGGCCGCTCCATCGCGGTCGATCCGGGCAGCATTCCCTACGGCACGCCGGTGTGGCTGGCCTCGGCCGGCCCGCAGCTGCAGCTGCAGCGCCTGGTGCTGGCCCAGGACACGGGCAGTGCCATCGTCGGTGCGGTGCGTGCCGACTACTTCGTCGGCACGGGTCCCGAGGCGTCGGCGATTGCCGGTCGCCTCAAGCAGCCGCTGCGACTGTGGGTGCTCTGGCCCCGGTGATCAACGCACGCTGACGCGCACCTGCACGCGCAGCGACTGGCTGCTGCTGCGCGTGTCGCGCCCGCCGCCGCCCAGGCCGGCGGCATTCTGGCGCTGGTCCTGCACGTCTTCGCTGTCGGCGATCGTGGTCCATTCATCCAGCGGCAGCAGCAAGGTGGTGGACGTGCTGGCCTGCGGGCCCAGGGCCTGGCGGCCCTGGGTCGCGACCAGTTCCAGGTAGACCGTGTCGCCGCCCTCCCAGACCGGCGTCGCCATGAAGCCGGTACCGGCCTGGACCCAGACCGTGCCGGGCAGACTGCGACGGATGCCGTTTTGCACGATGAACTGTCGCAGGCGCAAGGGCACCGCACTGCCCAGGCTGATGGCGGTGGGCCGGCCATTGAGCACCAGCACCTGCTGCTGGGCGCTGCCGCTGCGGCTGCTCTCGCGGCGCCGGGCTTCGATGGCCACATCCACCTCGCTGCGCCCGGGCTGCACACGCGCGTTCACATCGGCGGCCACGCGCTCGCTGCTGTCGCTGCGCCCATCGTCCTGGCGGACCTCGATCAGCAGATTGCGCAGCGGCAGTGGTGGGGGCGTCACCACGGTCTGGGCCGACAGCAACGTCGGCAGGGCCAACAGCAAGAAAGTGCAAAGGCGGCGGTGGTGTTTCATCAGATGCTCCGGCGGGGGCGTTTCGGGGCGGGGGCCGGCGCAGGCCGCGGCGCCTGCAGATGGCCCAGGGGCAGGGTGGGGCTGGCCTTGACCTCGCCCAGTGAAAAGCTGGTGTGCAGGTCTTTCACATTGGGCAGGTTGATCAGGCGCTGCAGCGCGAAGCTCGAAAAGCTGTCCAGATCCTGCGCCACGACCTGCAGCTCGAAGGTGCCGGTGCCGCTGATGTAGTGGCAGGCCACCACCTCGGGCAGGGCGCGCACGGCTTCCTCCAGCACGCGCGTGGCGTCGCCCGTGTTGCGCTCGGCGTCCAGGCGCACGAAGGCCAGCACGCCCAGGCCGATCTTGTGGCGGTCGATCTCGGCGTGGTAGCCCTTGATGTAGCCCGCCGTCTCCAGGGCGCGCACACGGCGCCAGCAGGGCGCGGGCGAGAGGCCCACGCGCGAAGCCAGCTCCGCGTTCGTGAGGCGGGCATCGGCCTGCAGTTCTTGCAGGATGGCCAGGTCGAATTTGTCGATCGTTTCCATTTTCACGATTCTCTAGCAATTTCCTTTCAAAAACTACGCTAAATCAGGCAAAGAAAGCAAAGACCTATCAGCGCATGCGGCCTACACTGCCCACGAGTTCTTCCTGATACAAAACAAGGCCACGCGCCTGGAGACAAGTCCGCATGAACGCCCCCCTGCCCGCATCCATCCGCCAGGCCCTGGAGACCGTCACCCTGGACGACAAGTACAGCCTGGACCATGGCCGGGCCTTCATGAGCGGGGTGCAGGCCCTGGTCAAGCTGCCCATGCTGCAGCGCCAACGCGACCAGCTGGCAGGCAAGAACACGGCGGGTTTCATCAGCGGCTACCGTGGCTCGCCCCTGGGCAGCTATGACCAGGCGCTGTGGAGCGCCAAGAAATACCTGCAGGCGCAGAACATCGTGTTCCAGCCTGGTGTGAACGAGGAACTGGCCGCCACGGCGCTGTGGGGCACGCAGCAGCTGGGCTTCGCGCCGCCGGGCACCCACAAGTTCGACGGCGTCTTCGGCATCTGGTACGGCAAGGGCCCGGGCGTGGACCGGACGTCCGACGTCTTCAAGCACGCCAACAATGCCGGCACCACGCCCTGGGGCGGCGTCATTGCGGTGGCGGGTGACGACCACGTGGCCAAGAGCAGCACGGCGGCGCACCAGAGCGACCACATCTTCAAGGCTTGCGGCCTGCCCGTGTTCTTCCCGGCCTCGGTGCAGGAGATCCTGGACCTCGGCATCCATGCCTTTGCCATGAGCCGCTATGCCGGCGTCTGGGCCGGCATGAAGACCATCCAGGAAATCGTCGAATCGAGCGCCACGGCCATGATCGATCCCGAGCGCGTGCAGATTGCGTTGCCCACGGATTTCGAGATGCCTCCGGGCGGCCTGCACATCCGCTGGCCCGACCACGCGCTGGAGCAGGAGGCGCGGCTCTTCCATCACAAGTGGTACGCCGCCCTGGCCTACGTCCGCGCCAACAAGCTCAACCACAACGTCATCGCCACCGCGCAGGATCGCTTCGGCATCATCGCCAGCGGCAAGGCGTACAACGACACGCGCCAGGCCCTGCTGGACCTGGGGCTGGACGATGCGACCTGCCGCCGTCTGGGCATCCGCCTGCACAAGGTGGCCGTGGTCTGGCCGCTGGAGGCGCAGACGGCGCGCGACTTCGCCACTGGCCTGCAGGAGATCCTGGTGGTGGAAGAAAAGCGCCAGCTCATCGAGTACCAGCTCAAGGAGGAGCTCTACAACTGGCGCGACGACGTGCGCCCCAACATCCTGGGCAAGTTCAACGAAGGCGATCGCGCCGGTGGCGAGTGGTCGCAGGCCAATCCCTCCAGCAACGAGTTGCTGCGTGCCAACGCCGACCTGAGCCCGGCCGTGATCGCACGTGCCATCGCCGGTCGCCTCAAAAAACTGGGCCTGGCGCCTGCGGGCAGCGACATCGCCGCGCGCCTCGACGCGCAGCTGGCCGTGCTGGACGCCAAGGAGCGCGCCATGCAGGCGCTGGTGCTGAACGGTCCGGCGGCGGACCGCATGCCCTGGTTCTGCTCGGGCTGCCCGCACAACACCAGCACCCGTGTGCCCGAGGGCTCGCGCGCCATGGCCGGCATCGGCTGCCATTTCATGGCCACCTGGATGGATCGCAACACCATCGGCTTCACGCAGATGGGCGGCGAGGGCGTGCCCTGGGTCGGCCAGCAGCCCTTCAGCAGCGAACAGCATGTGTTCGCCAACCTGGGCGACGGCACCTACTTCCACAGCGGCATCCTGGCCGTACGCCAGGCCATCGCGGCGGGCGTGAACATCACCTACAAGCTGCTCTACAACGACGCGGTGGCGATGACGGGTGGGCAGCCGGTAGGTGAACGACCGGAAGGGCACTCGGTCATCCAGATCGCGCAGAGCATGCGCGCCGAAGGGGCGCGCAAGATCACGATCGTCACCGACGAACCGGAGAAATACGACGGTGTGCAGGGCTTGCCGGCCGGCATTGCCATCGAGCACCGCGACGAACTGGACCGCATCCAGCGCGAGTTCCGCGAGCTTCAAGGCTGCACCGTCATCATCTACGACCAGACCTGCGCCACTGAAAAGCGCCGCCGCCGCAAGCGCGGCACGATGGTGACACCCGCCAAACGCGTGGTCATCAATGAACTGGTCTGCGAGGGCTGCGGCGATTGCGGCCAGCAGAGCAACTGCCTCTCGGTCGAGCCGCTGGAGACCGAGTTCGGCCGCAAGCGCACCATCAACCAGAGCAGCTGCAACCAGGATTTCTCCTGTCTCAAGGGTTTCTGTCCGAGCTTCGTAACCGTCGAGGGCGGTCAGCTGAGGAAGAAGGCCAAGGGACAGGCGCTGTCGCCCTACACCCTGGGCGAGCTGCCCGATCCCGAGTTGCCCACGCTGGGCACGGGCGGCGCCTACGGCATCGTGGTAGCCGGGGTGGGCGGCACGGGCGTGATCACCATCGGCCAGCTGCTGGGCATGGCGGCGCACATCGAGGGCAAGGGCATCGTCACGCAGGACGCGGCTGGCCTGGCGCAAAAAGGCGGCGCCACCTGGAGCCATGTGCTGATCGCTGCCTCGCAGGAGGGCATCAGCACCACCCGCGTGGGCATGGCCGCGGCTGACCTCATCCTGGGCTGCGATCCCATCGTGGCCGCGGGCAAGGAGACCGTGTTGCGCATGCGCGCGGGTCGCACCCGGGTGGCGCTCAACGGCCATAGCACCCCCACGGCCGCCTTTGTGAAGAACGCCGACTGGCAGAACCCGGCGCAGCGCTGCAGCGCCGAGATCGCCCAGGCCATCGGGGCCGAGGGCCTGGGTGCTTTCGATGCCGATGCCATGGCCACCCGCCTCATGGGCGACGCGATCTACGTCAACCCCATCATCCTGGGCTACGCCTGGCAGAAGGGCTGGATCCCGCTGGGCCGCGAGGCGCTGCAGCGCGCCATGGAGCTCAACGGTGTGGCGGTGGAGGCCAATCTGGCCGCCTTTGCCTGGGGCCGTCAGGCGGCGCAGGACTGGGCGCGCGTGCAGGCCTTGCTGACGCCCGTGCAGGCCATCCAGATCCAGCCGCGTGAAACCGTGGACAGCCTGGTGGCGCGCCGGGTCGAATTCCTGACCGGCTACCAGAACGCGGCCTATGCCGAAAGCTACCGGTCCTTCGTGGAGCGCGTGCGCTCGGCCGAGGCCCCGCTGGGCAAGACGGCCCTGAGCGAGGCCGTGGCCCGCTATCTCTTCAAGCTCATGGCCTACAAGGACGAGTACGAGGTGGCGCGCCTGCACAGCGATCCGGCTTTCGGGCAGCGGATTGCCGCCATGTTCGAGGGGGAGTACAAGCTCCACTACCACCTGGCGCCGCCCCTGCTGGCGAGGAAGAATGCCCGGGGCGAGCTGCTCAAGCGGGCGTATGGACCGGCCATGGGCACGGCCTTCCGGCTGCTGGCCCGACTGAAAGGCCTGCGCGGGACGGTGTTCGACCCCTTTGGCCACACGGCCGAGCGCCGCGAGGAGCGCGCCCTGATGGCCGAATACCGGGCCTGCATCGAGGAACTGCTGGCCGGGCTGGACGCGGCCAACCACGGTGCGGCCGTGGAGATCGCGCGCCTGCCCGAGCAGATCCGCGGCTACGGGCACGTCAAGGCCCGGCATCTGGCGGCCGTGCGGGGGCTGTGGGCCGAGAAGATGGCGGGTTGGCGTCGCCAGGGCGCCTGATTCCACAGGACGGTCGGGGGTCGTGAGGCCCCCGTACAATGAGCGGCTCACCTGCGCGGGAGCCCAGACCGGGCCTGCGGCAGGATTCATCCAACCCAGAAAACCCGTGGAGTCGACCGTGTTTATTTCTTCCGCTTTTGCCCAGACCGCACCCGCCGCCGCACCCAGCATGCAGGATTCGCTGCTGAGCATGCTGCCCATCGTGCTGATGTTCGTGGTGCTCTACTTCATCATGATCCGTCCCCAGATGAAGAAGCAGAAGGAGCATCGCGCCATGGTCGAGGCCCTGGCCAAAGGTGACGAGGTGGTGACTGCCGGCGGCATCCTGGGCCGCGTGAGCGCGCTGGGTGACAACTTCATCAGCGTCGAGCTGGCCTCCGGCGTCGAGGTGCAGTTGCAGCGCCAGGCCGTGGTGCAGGTGCTGCCCAAGGGCACGATGAAGTGACGTGCCGCGGGGGTGATGCGTTGAGCGTTCAGCGTTCAGTGTGAGGACCCCGGCTTTCCCGCTTACCGCCCAACGCCCAACGCGGAACCCTCATGAACCGTTACGCCCTGTGGAAGTACGTGATCATCCTGATCGCGTTGCTGGTGGGTGCCGTCTACACGGCGCCCAATTTTTTTGGTGAAGCCCCCGCCGTCCAGGTCTCGCCGGCCAAGGCGGTGCTCAAGGTGGACGCGGGCACCCAGGTCCGGGTCGAGGCGGCACTCAAGGACGCGGGCATCGTGCCCGACGCGATCAGCCTGGAGGCGGGTTCGCTGCGCGTGCGTTTTGACGACACCGACACCCAGCTCAAGGCCAAGGACGTCGTCGAGCGCGCCCTGATCCGCGACCCGGCCGATCCGGAATACATCGTCGCCCTCAACCTGCTCTCGCGCACGCCGGGCTGGCTGGCCGCGCTCCACGCAGCCCCCATGTACCTGGGCCTGGATCTGCGCGGCGGCGTGCACTTCATGCTGCAGGTCGATATGCAGGCGGCGCTGACCAAGAAGGCCGAGTCCCTGGCGGGCGATCTGCGCACCGTGCTGCGCGAGAAGAATGTGCGCCATGGCGGCATTGCCCGCAATGGCCAGACCATCGAGCTGCGCCTGCGCGATGCGGCGACCCTGGACGCCGCCCGCCGGGTGCTGCTGGACCAGTTCGCCGATCTGCAGGCGGTCGAGACCCAGGAAGGGACCGATACCCGGCTGACCCTGAGCCTCAAGCCCACCTCCGTGCGTCTGGTGCAGGACCAGGCGCTCAAGCAGAACATCACCACCCTGCACAACCGGATCAACGAACTCGGCGTCGCCGAGCCCGTGATCCAGCAGCAGGGCCTGGACCGCATCGTCGTGCAGCTGCCCGGCGTGCAGGACACGGCCAAGGCCAAGGACATCCTGGGCCGTACCGCCACGCTGGAGCTGCGCATGGTGGACGAAAGCGTCGAGGGCCGCAGTGCCGAGGCCGGTGCCGGCCCCGTGCCTTTCGGCGCCGAGCGCTATCTGGACCGCAACGGCCAGGCCGTGATCGTGAAGAAACAGGTGGTGCTGACGGGCGACAACCTCACCGATGCCCAGCCCGGCTTCGACAGCCAGACCCAGGAGCCCACGGTCAACCTGACGCTGGACGCCAAGGGTGCTCGCATCTTCAAGGACGTGACGCGCGAGAGCGTGGGCAAGCGCATGGCTATCATCCTGTTCGAAAAGGGCAAGGGGGAAGTGGTCACGGCCCCGGTGATCCGGACCGAGATCGGCGGCGGCCGGGTACAGATTTCCGGCCGCATGACGACCACCGAAGCGGCCGACACGGCGCTGCTGCTGCGCGCCGGTGCCCTGGCCGCGCCCATGGAGATCATCGAGGAGCGCACCATCGGCCCCAGCCTGGGCGCTGAGAACATTGCCAAGGGCTTTGCCAGCGTGACCTGGGGCTTCGTGGCTGTGGCAGTGTTCATGTGCATCTACTACATGCTGTTTGGCGTGTTCTCCAGCGTGGCACTGGCGGTCAACCTGCTGCTGCTGGTGGCCGTGCTGTCCATGCTGCAGGCCACGCTGACGCTACCCGGCATGGCGGCCATGGCCCTGGTGCTGGGCATGGCCATCGACGCCAACGTGCTGATCAACGAGCGTGTCCGCGAAGAGCTGCGCAACGGCGCCTCGCCGCAGGCGGCCATCCACACCGGTTACGACCGCGCCTGGGCCACCATCCTGGACTCCAACGTCACCACCCTGATCGCCGGACTGGCCCTGCTGGCCTTTGGTTCCGGGCCGGTACGCGGCTTTGCCGTGGTGCACTGTCTCGGGATTCTGACGAGTATCTTCTCGGCCGTGTTCTTCTCCCGCGGATTGGTCAATTTGTGGTACGGTAGCCGTAAAAAGCTCAAGACCGTGTCCATCGGCACGGTCTGGCGGCCTGACGGGCAGGCACCGGCCAAGGTGGAGTGAGGGCAGAACAAGATGGAATTCTTAGCTCCGGCATCACATGCGCAAGCGCATATGAGCCTTTACAGAAAACTCCAGGGAGTCCGATAAATGGAGTTTTTCAAGATCAAGCGCGACATTCCGTTCATGCGGCACGCGCTGGTGCTCAATGCCGTGTCGATCCTCACCTTCGTGGCGGCCGTCTTCTTCCTGTTCTCGCGCGGTCTGCACCTGTCGGTGGAGTTCACCGGTGGCACGCTGATCGAGGTCAGCTACGCCCAGCCGGCCGATCTCGAGGCGGTGCGCGGCGGTATCGCCAAACTGGGCTACTCCGATGTGCAGGTGCAGAACTTCGGCACCGCGCGCGATGTGCTGATCCGCATGCCGGCCGTCAAGGGCGTGAGCTCGGGCCAGCAGAGCGAGCAGGTCATGGCTGCCTTGCAGGCCCAGGACAGCAGCGCCACGCTGCGACGCAGCGAGTTCGTCGGGCCCCAGGTGGGCGATGAGCTGGCGCTCGACGGGCTCATGGCCCTGGCCTTCGTGGTCGGCGGCATCATGATCTACTTGGCCTTCCGCTTCGAGTGGAAGTTTGCCGTGGCGGCCATCGTCGCCAACCTGCACGATGTGATCATCATCCTGGGCTTCTTTGCCTTCTTCCAGTGGGAGTTCTCGCTGCCGGTGCTGGCCGCGGTGCTGGCAGTGCTGGGTTACTCGGTCAACGAGTCGGTGGTGATTTTCGACCGTATCCGCGAGAACTTCCGCCGTCTGCGCAAGCTCAACACGGTCGAGATCATCGACAACGCGATCACCTCGACGATCAGCCGCACCATCATCACCCACGGCTCGACGCAGATCATGGTGCTGTCCATGCTGCTGTTCGGCGGCCCCACGCTGCATTACTTCGCGCTTGCCCTGACCATCGGCATCTGCTTTGGCATCTATTCCTCGGTCTTCGTGGCGGCCGCCATCGCGATGTGGCTGGGCGTCAAGCGCGAGGACCTGATCAAGGCCGGGTCTTCCGGCAAGCGTGACGTTGATCCTGGCGACCCCAATGCGGGAGCCGTGGTCTGAACTGAGGCAAGCACTCCATGGCCACCCCGCTCTCCTACATGCAGCGCATGCAGCTGGCGCAGAAGACGCGTGAACGTTTTCTGGCAGACGCGCAGAAGATCCTGGTGGAGCTCGGGGGCCTGGTCCAGGATCGTCTGACCGCGCTGCTCAACGAGCGTGGCACCACGCGCGACATGCAGAACCGGCGCGATGCCTGGATGCTGTTCCAGAAGCAGCGCAGCGTCTGGATCGACGGCACCATGAAGGTCTGGGAGGAGGCGCTCAAGTCCCCGGCCGGCAAGAAGCCCCAGAAAAAGCAAGACGAGCTGTCACTCGAGGGTGACGGCGGCCTGTCCCTGGTGGGGACCGACGCGGTCGAGAACAAGATTCTGGCTTCGCGTCTGGTGCTGGCCGTGGTCGAAAAAGTCGGCTCCGAGCTGGACGATCTGCGTGTGCGCATCAAGACCCTGGAAAGCCGCGATGACCTCGAGGGTCATGACCTCCTGCGTCCCGAGGTGCTGATCCTGCTCATGATCGAGCAGTGGACCACCTGCGGCATGCCGCGCGAGTCCTGGCCCATGGTGTCGGAGGTGGTGCAGAAGCACCTCATCGACAAGCTCAAGCTGGCGTACGCCAACGGCAACGAGTTCCTGATCCAGCAGGGCGTGATGCCCACCATCGATCTCAAGGACCGGGTCAAGCGTGGC
Organism: Curvibacter sp.; assembly: GCA_003500955.1. Lineage (GTDB taxonomy): Bacteria > Pseudomonadota > Gammaproteobacteria > Burkholderiales > Burkholderiaceae_C > Hylemonella. The sequence continues at coordinate 17,155 of DNQP01000267.1, forward strand.
GCTGTCGGCCGTCGGCCGCCACCGCCTCCCGGTGCGCCGCCCCAGGATCCCATGGCCAGCGATTCCCAGCTGCAGGGTGATCCTGGCGACGGTAGCGGGGGCTGGGCCTCGGGCCCGGCGCCAGCCTATGGTCCGGCGGGGGCGCAGGCCTATCCGCAGTCCTATCCGGGTCAGGCTTATGGCGCTGCGCAGGCCGTGGTGTCGGCGCCGGCACCGCTGGGCGCCGGCCAGATGCCCGTGGCCCGTGGCCCGGCGGGCGGGGCGGCACCCATGCCGCCCCAGCCAGCCTATCCGGGGCAGCCGGCTGGTCCGGCGGG
>DNQP01000285.1 GCA_003500955.1 Curvibacter sp.
GGTCGGGGGTTCGATTCCCTCCGGGCTGGCCAATCCCTCTCCCTATCCCTCACGTTTCGCCTACGCCTAATGGGCGCTGCATGCTCGGCTGCGTTGCAGCAGGATGCGCGTGGGGGCGAGCTGCACCTTCTCGGCGGTGACCGAGATACCCGGCTCCTGCAGGTACACCAGCAGCTCGCTGCGGCTGATCACCACGTGACCGACGGTGCAGTGCTGGCCTTGGTAGACCACGCGGGTGCCGGGACGGTAGAGGGGGAGGTGGGCCACCGGCGGCTCATCGGACCCGGTGGGGGCAGCATCGGTGGGCTGCAGGAAGGCGGACTCGTCTTTCACAGGAACTCTTGCGGGCTAAACATGCGGGTCGCCCGGCGAGTGGGGAGCGACCGCGCCAGGGAGCGATCAGAACGACATGGTCAGACGCGGGAAGCCGGCAAGATACCACAGAACGAAGATGGAGATGAGCACGGGCAGGCCGATACCGAGGAAGGTCAGCAGCGTGAGGAAAAAAGTCCACAGCTGGGAGAGCCACTCCTTGAAGACGACCCGCAGGTCTACGTTCCAAAAATGCTCTTGCCTTTTCATGTCGCGGTATCGATCCGGGCTGCGGTGTGAAAAGGTTCACACTGGGCGCACCCCGCAGGCGACTGTACCGCCAATCGCGCGCCGCCGAAAGGTGGAAAAGCGGGGAGTTGTAAGGGTTTCTATCCGCGCCGGGTGGGCGCTCAGCTCAGGTCGAGCTCGTGCACCGGGAAACGGCCGGCCCGGCGGTCGGCGAAATAGCGCTCCAGCGTCTCCTTGACGGTGCGAAAGGCGATCTCGTCCCAGGGGATCTCGTCTTCGGCGTAGAGCCGGGCTTCCATGGTCTCGGTGCCGGGGTCGAAACGGTCGCTGAGCAGGCGGGCGCGGTAGAACAGGTGCACCTGGCCCACGCGCGGCACGCTGATGATGGTGTACAGGCCCTCGAGCTCGATCTGGGCGCCGGCTTCCTCGTCGGTCTCGCGTGCGGCGCCCTGGGAGGCGGTCTCGTTGAGCTCCAGAAAACCCGCGGGCAGGGTCCACTTGCCCTTGCGCGGTTCGATGTTGCGCTTGCACAGCAGCACCTTGTCGCCCCAGTGCGGTACGGTGCCGACCACATTGAGCGGGTTTTCGTAATGGATGGTGCTGCAGGCGGGGCAGACCGCGCGTTCGCGGGTGTCGCCGTCGTCAGGGATGCGGTAGGTCACGGCCGTACCGCAGTTGCGACAGTGCTTGATGGGGCTGTGCAGCATGGGGACGAGTGTAATGGCCCGTTGCGACGGGGTTCTATCATGGGGCCATCATGGACGACCTGCGGCTGTGGCAGATCCTGGCGGATGCGGTGCTCACCCTGCACTTTGCGGTGGTGCTCTTTGTGCTGGGCGTGGCGCTGGCGGTGCTGCTGGGCGGACCCGCGGGCTGGGACTGGGTGCGCGCGCCGTTCTTGCGCTGGGCCCATCTGGCGGCCATCGCCGTGGTGGTGGCCCAGGCCTGGCTGGGGCAGGACTGCCCGCTGACGGTGCTGGAGAACTGGTTGCGCCGCCAGGCGCGCCTGGGCGCTTACGAGAAAAGCTTCATCGAACACTGGGTGCAGCACTGGCTGTACTACAACCTGCCGCCCTGGGTCTTCGTGCTGGCCTACACGGCTTTTGGTCTGCTGGTGCTCTGGCTCTGGCGGCGTTGGCCGCCGCGTGGCGGGCGCAAGCCGGCGCGCAGCAGGAAAGCTTGATTTGGATCATTTTGGGGGCCGGAATCGGCGCAACTGCGTCAGTTTGCAGCAAGATCGGTCTTCATAATTATGAATTCAGTTTAACGACAAGAAACGAGGAGAGTTCGCATGAGTTCCTACGCCGAGTTCCACCGCCGTTCCATCACCGAGCGTGACGCCTTCTGGGCCGAGCAGGCGCAGCTGATCGACTGGCAGACACCGCCGCAGCAGATCTGCGACTACAGCAATCCGCCCTTTGCGCGCTGGTTCGTGGGCGGCACCACCAACCTCTGCCACAACGCGGTGGACCGGCACCTCCAGGACCGTGCGAACCAGCCCGCGCTGATATACGTGAGCACCAAGACCGGCCAGGAAAAGACCTACAGCTTTGCCGAGCTGCACGCCGAGGTGCAGCGCATGGCGGCCGTGCTGCTGGGCCTGGGCGTGGGGCAGGGCGACCGGGTGCTGATCTACATGCCCATGATCGCCGAGGCGGCCTTTGCCATGCTGGCCTGCGCGCGCATCGGTGCCATCCACTCGGTGGTGTTCGGGGGCTTTGCCTCGGGCTCGCTGGCCAGCCGCATCGAGGATGCCGAGCCCAAGGTGGTGGTGAGCGCCGACGCGGGTTCGCGCGGCGGCAAGGTGGTGGCCTACAAGCCGCTGCTGGACGAGGCGATCCGCCTCTCCAAGCACAAGCCGCAATCGGTGCTGCTGGTGGACCGCGGCCTGGCGCCCATGGAGCTCACCGCCGGGCGCGACCAGCTCTGGGCCCCGCTGCGCGACAAGCACCTGAACACACAAGTGCCCTGCGCCTGGCTGGACGCCACCCACATCAGCTACACGCTCTACACCAGCGGCACCACGGGCAAGCCCAAAGGCGTGCAGCGCGACACCGGCGGCTATGCCGTGGCCCTGGCCGCGAGCATGAAGTACATCTTCGAGGGCCGGCCCGGCGAGACCTATTTCTCGACCAGCGACATCGGCTGGGTGGTGGGGCACAGCTACATCATCTACGGCCCGCTGATCGCGGGCATGGCGACCCTGATGTACGAGGGCCTGCCGATCCGCCCGGACGCGGGCATTTGGTGGCAGCTGGTGGAGAAATACAAAGTGACGCGCATGTTCTCGGCGCCCACCGCCGTGCGCGTGCTGAAGAAACAGGACCCGGCCTTCCTGAAGAAGTACAACCTGTCCAGCCTCAAGGCGCTCTACCTGGCCGGCGAGCCGCTGGACGAGCCCACGGCGCAGTGGATCAGCGAGGGCCTGGGCGTGCCCATCATCGACAACTACTGGCAGACCGAGACCGGCTGGCCCATCCTGACGATTGCCAATGGTGTGCAGAAGGCGCCCAGCAAGTTCGGCAGCCCGGGCGTGCCCATGTACGGCTACGACGTGAAGCTGATCAGCGAAAGCACGGGCGAGGAGCTCACGGGACCGGACCAGAAGGGGGTGGTGGCCATCGAGGGCCCGCTGCCGCCGGGCTGCATGCAGACGGTGTGGCGCGACGATGCGCGTTTTGTGAACACCTACTGGAAAAGCATCCCGGGCAAGCTGGTCTACAGCACCTTCGACTGGGGCATCCGCGACAAGGATGGCTATTTCTTCATCCTGGGGCGTACCGATGACGTGATCAACGTGGCCGGCCACCGCCTGGGCACCCGCGAGATCGAGGAATGCATTGCCAGCCATCCGAACATCGCCGAGGTGGCCGTGGTGGGGGTGGCCGACCAGCTCAAGGGTCAGGTGGCCATGGCTTTTGCCGTGGCGCGTGATGCCAGCGCGCTGGGGGACGCCAACGCACGCCTCAAGCTCGAGGGCGAGGTGATGAAGGTGGTGGACAGCCAATTGGGCGCCGTGGCGCGGCCGTCGCGCGTGTTTTTCGTCAACCTGCTGCCCAAGACACGCAGTGGCAAGCTGCTGCGCCGTGCGCTGCAGGCCGTGGCCGAAGGCCGCGACCCGGGTGATCTCACCACGCTGGACGATCCGACGGCCCTGCAGCAGGTGCGCGAACTCGTGAATTCATAAGAATCAGCATCCGGAACCATAAGTTCATTGGCGCCGGGTGCAATTCGGTGGCACAATCGCGCTCGTACTGAGAGGCGATTGATTCGCCTCTGGGCCCTTCCAGCCACAGTCGCATCCGCCAATCGGTCCAGCCGTGTCGCGGAAGGTTGTTTAACCAGTTCAAAGTTTCCTGCAGGGAAACGGAGGTCAGCGCAATGAGCGATTCCAAGGCCGCGGCGTCTGTGTACCAGACCTACCGCGACAACACCTATCTGTTCGGGGGCAATGCTCCGTACGTCGAAGAGATGTACGAGAACTACCTCGCCAACCCCGGCAGCGTCCCCGACAACTGGCGCGATTACTTCGACGCGCTGCAGAACGTGCCCGCCGTCGACGGCACCAACTCCCGAGACATTCCTCACCTGCCGGTGATCAATGCCTTTGCCGAGCGTGCCAAGGCCGGCGTGACCCAGGTGGTCATGGCCACCGGCGCCGATTCCGAGATGGGCCGCAAGCGCGTGGCCACCCAGCAGCTGATCGCCGCCTACCGCAACGTGGGCCAGCGCTGGGCCGATCTGGACCCGCTCAAGCGCACCGAGCGCCCCAACATTCCCGAGCTGGAGCCGTCCTTCTACGGCTTCACCGATGCCGACCTGGAAACGGTGTTCAACACCAGCAACACCTTCTTCCCCGGTGAAACCATGTCGCTGCGCGAGCTGCTCAATGCGCTGCGCGAGACCTACTGCGGCACCATCGGTGCCGAGTACATGTACATCACCGACCAGGCACAGAAGCGCTGGTGGCAGCAGAAGCTGGAGAGCGCCCGCACCAACCCCAACTTCAAGGCCGACAAGAAGAAGCAGATCCTGGACCGCCTGACCGCAGCCGAGGGCCTGGAACGCTACCTGCACACCAAGTATGTGGGTCAGAAGCGCTTCTCGCTCGAGGGCGGTGAGAGCTTCATCGCCGCCATGGACGAGCTGATCCAGCTGGCCGGTGCCAAGGGCGTGCAGGAGATCGTGATCGGCATGGCCCACCGAGGCCGCCTCAACGTGCTGGTCAACACCCTGGGCAAGATGCCCAAGGACCTGTTCGCCGAATTCGACCACACCGCTCCCGAAGAGCTGCCCGCCGGTGACGTGAAGTACCACCAGGGCTTCAGCTCCGACGTCACCACTCCTGGCGGCCCGGTGCACCTGTCGCTGGCCTTCAACCCCTCGCACCTGGAAATTGTGAACCCGGTGGTCGAGGGCTCGGTGCGTGCCCGCATGGACCGCCGTGGCGATCCGGAGGGCAAGCAGGTGCTGCCGGTGCTGGTGCACGGCGACGCCGCCTTCGCCGGCCAGGGCGTGAACCAGGAAACCCTGGCCCTGTCCGAGACCCGTGGCTACAGCACGGGCGGCACGGTGCACATCATCATCAACAACCAGATCGGCTTCACCACCAGCGACCCGCGCGACCTGCGTTCCACGCTGTACTGCACCGACATCGTCAAGATGATCGAAGCACCGGTGCTGCACGTGAACGGCGACGATCCCGAAGCCGTGGTGCTGGCCACCCAGCTCGCCCTGGAATTCCGCATGGAGTTCAAGAAGGACGTGGTGGTGGACATCATCTGCTTCCGCAAGCTGGGCCACAACGAGCAGGACACCCCCAGCCTGACCCAGCCGCTGATGTACAAGAAGATCGCCCAGCATCCCGGCACGCGCAAGCTCTACGGCGACAAGCTGGTTACCCAGGGCGTGCTGCCGGCCGAAGGCCCGGACGAGATGGTCAAGACCTACCGCGCCGCCATGGACGCGGGCAAGCACACGGTGGACCCGGTGCTGACCAACTTCAAGAGCAAGTTCGCGGTGGACTGGTCGCCCTTCCTGGGCAAGAAGTGGACCGATGCCGGTGACACCGCCATCCCCCTGGCCGAGTGGAAGCGCCTGGCCGAGAAGATCACCACCATCCCCGCCAATGTCACGCCGCACCAGCTGGTGAAGAAGGTGCTGGACGACCGCGCGGCCATGGGCCGCGGCGAGATCCCCGTGGACTGGGGCATGGGCGAGCACATGGCCTTTGCCTCGCTGGTGGCCAGCGGCTACCCGGTGCGCCTGTCGGGCGAGGACTGCGGCCGCGGCACCTTCACGCACCGCCACGCCGTGATCCACGACCAGAACCGCGAGAAGTGGGACGTGGGCACCTATATCCCGCTGCAGAACGTCAGCGAGGGCCAGGCCTCCTTCACGGTCATCGACTCCATCCTGTCCGAGGAGGCCGTGCTGGCCTTCGAGTACGGCTATGCCTCCAACGACCCCAACACCCTGGTGATCTGGGAAGCACAGTTCGGTGACTTTGCCAACGGCGCGCAGGTGGTGATCGACCAGTTTATCGCTTCCGGTGAAGTGAAGTGGGGCCGTGTCAACGGCATCACGCTGATGCTGCCGCATGGTTACGAAGGCCAGGGCCCCGAGCACA
>DNQP01000123.1:0-2121 GCA_003500955.1 Curvibacter sp.
GCGGCCCGCCGTCTCGCCGAAGCAGCAGGCCCGCCCCACGCCCTGCAGACGGTGAACACTGGACCGCCTGGGCTGATGGGCCTTGATTTTATTGGGCTCAGGCATGATACTGTTTTTATTGACAGCCCCTGCCTGTGTTGCTGGCAAGGCACGAATCGGGGCACCTCAGCACCTTGATCACCAGATCACGAGGCTTGCGGCAAGTCAAATCCATACCGCCTGCGGATGCCTAGCATCCTCACGTATCACAGGAGACCGGCATGAGCGATACCACCCGTAGCCGCAGCACCAGGGCCGCCTTGGACAGGCAGGACATCAGCACCGAGGTGCTGCTGGAGAAATACGCCAAGGGCGAGGAACGGACCATCCTGGAGGTGAACCAGCGCGTGGCGCACGCGCTGGCGCAGGTGGAGGCGCCAGATCAGCGCACGCACTGGGAAGGGCGCTTTCTGCAGGCGCTGCAGCAGGGCTTTCTGCCGGCCGGGCGCATCCAGTCCGCAGCGGGCACGGAGCTGACGGCCACGCTGATCAACTGCTTTGTGCAGCCCGTGGGCGACTCGATTGCGCACGACGACGAGGGCCACCCGGGCATCTACGTGGCGCTGATGGAGGCCGCCGAAACCATGCGCCGTGGCGGCGGCGTGGGCTACGACTTCTCGCGCATCCGTCCGCGCGGCGCCTGGGTGGGCAGCACGCAGAGCAGTGCCTCGGGGCCCGTGAGCTATATGCGCGTGTTCGACCGTTCCTGCGAAACGGTGGAATCGGCCGGCAGCCGGCGCGGCGCACAGATGGGCGTGCTGCGCTGCGACCACCCGGACATCGAGGAGTTCATCCACGCCAAGGATTCCGGCGACCTGCGCAACTTCAACATCTCGGTCGGCGTGACCGACGCCTTCATGCAGGCCGTGGTGAGTGACGGCGAGGTGGAACTGGTGCACCACGCCGAGCCGGGCGCCGCACAGAAGGCCGAGGGCGCCTACGAAGCCAAGGACCGCCACCTCTGGGTCTACCGCAAGCTGCGCGCGCGCGATCTGTGGGAGCAGATCATGCGTTCCACCTACGACCACGCCGAGCCCGGTGTGCTGTTCATCGACACCATCAACCGCGACAACAACCTCTCCTACTGCGAGAGCATCGCCTCTTGTAATCCTTGTGGCGAACAGCCGCTCCCCCCCTACGGTTGCTGCTGCCTCGGTTCGATCGACCTGACTCGGATGGTGCATGCGCCATTCGAAGACGACGCTCATTTCGACTTTGCCGCCTTCGCCGACCTGTGCAAGACGGCCACGCGTATGCTCGACAACGTGCTAGCCGTGACTGTCTGGCCGCTGCCGCAGCAGGAACAGGAGATGCGCAACAAGCGCCGGGTGGGTCTGGGCTACACCGGCCTGGGCGATGCGCTGGTGATGCTGGGCCTGCGCTACGACACGCAGGCCGCGCGTGACATGGCGCGGCGCATCAGCGAAGTGATGCGCGATGCGGCCTACGAAGCCTCGTGTGAGCTGGCACGTGAACGCGGCCCCTTCCCGCTCTTCAACGCCGACATGTACCTGAGCAGCCCGCGCTTTGCCTCGCGCCTGCCGGCTGCGCTCAAGGACAAAATCCGCCAGCACGGCCTGCGCAACTCGCACCTGCTGTCCATCGCACCCACCGGAACCATCAGCCTGGCCTTTGCCGACAACGCCAGCAACGGCATCGAGCCGGCCTTCAGCTGGCACTACACGCGCAAGAAGCGCATGCCCGACGGCAGCTTCAAGGAATACGCGGTGGAAGACCACGCCTGGCGCCTGTACCGCCACCTCAAGGGCGTGGACGCGCCGCTGACGCCGGCCTTCGTCACCGCACTGGAAATGAGCGCCCAGGCGCACGCGGCGATGGTGGCCGCCGTGGCGCCGATGATCGACACCGCCATCTCCAAGACCGTCAACGTACCGGCCGACTACCCCTATGCCGATTTCCAGGACCTGTACCTGCAGGCCTGGCAGTCCGGTCTCAAGGGCCTGGCGACCTACCGGCCGAACGCGGTCCTGGGCAGCGTGCTGAGCGTGGCGCCCACCCCGGCCGCGCCACTGGAGCTCGACGACGCCAACCGCCGCCTCGCGCTGGAGCGCCTGCCGGCAC
>DNQP01000123.1:2429-5901 GCA_003500955.1 Curvibacter sp.
GCCTGCCGGCACCGGTGCTGGCCTCGCTGCGCTGGCCGGGCCGGCCCGAGCTGCCGGGCGGCAATCTGGCCTGGAGCTTCATGGTGCGGCATTCCTATGGCGAGTTCGCGCTCTTCGTGGGCGAGCTGCCGGGTGAAGAGGGCGGGCCGGCCCAGCCCTTCGAGGTCTGGGCCAATGGCGCCGAGCAGCCGCGCGGCCTGGGCGCGCTGGCCAAGACGCTGTCCATGGACCTGCGTGCCAACGACCCGGCCTGGCTCAAGCTCAAGCTCGATGCACTGGCCACGGTGGCCGAGGAGCGCTCCTTCGAAATGCCCTTCCCACCGCACGGCGAGAGACGGCTGTTCCCCGGTGTGGTCGCGGCCACGGCAGCCGTGGTGCGCTGGCGCTGCGAGCAGCTGGGCGTGTGGCGTGCACGGACGCAACCCGCGGCCACGCCCGTGCTCGACGCCATGTTCAGCCGCGAGGAGCCGCAGACCGGCCCCTCGGGCACGCTGGCCTGGGCGGTGGACATCGACAACCCGGCCACGGGCGAGGCCTTCACGCTCACACTCAAGGAGGTCACACTGCCCGGCCCGGACGGCAGCGTCACGCGGCCCTGCGCCGTGGGCTTCTCGGGCAACTACCCACGCGCGCTCGACGGATTGGCGCGCCTGCTCTCGCTGGACATGCGGGTGGTCGACCCGGCCTGGATCGGCATGAAGCTGCGCAAGCTGCTCAATTACGCCGAGCCCCTGGGCTCCTTCATGGCCTTTGTGCCCGGCCTGCCGCATGGCGAACGCCGCCAGCAGACCTGGCCCTCCACCGTGGCCTACCTCGCACGCCTCATCATCCACCGCTACGCGATGCTGGGCGTGCTGGACGAGCAGGGCTACCCGCTGCGCGAGATGGGTGTGCTCGAAAGCCCGGAGACCGTTGACGCGGATGAGCCCGCCGCCATGGCGGGCCGGGCCTGCCCGGAGTGCGGCAACCCCACGGTGATCAAGAAGGACGGCTGCGACTTCTGCACCGCCTGCGGCTATGTGGGGCAGTGCGGCTGAGCGGGCACTGGAAAGCCCGAAAAAACACTGCACACATCTCTGGTTCTATCGCGCTTATTGGGCGACGCGCCGCTTTCGGCTACGCTATGGCCCCGTCCATCGCAACACGCTGCCTCATGTCTGCCCCCCTCAGCCTCGAATCCACCGCCCTCCACATCCTGCGCAGCATGCCGGAGGCCGTGATCTTCTGTGATCTGGAAGGCATCGTCCGCGTCTGGAATCACGGTGCCGAGAAGGTCTTCGGCTGGACGGCCGAAGAGGCGATTGGCCAGAGCTTGGACATGATCATCCCCGAGCGCATGCGCAAGGCGCATTGGGACGGCTTCAACCAGGCCATCGCCCGCGGCGGCGTCAAGCCCGGCCGCACGTCCATGATCACGCGCTCGCTGCACAAGACCGAAGAGTCCATCTACATCGACATGAGCTTTGAGATGGTGCGCAACGAGGCCGGCGAGATGCTGGGCTCGCTGGCCGTGGTGCGCGATGCCACGAAGCGCTTCACGGAAGAGAAAGCCCTGCGCAAGCAGCTGGCCGAGCTCACGGCCCCCAAGCCAGCGGGCTGAGCCATGCGCACCCCGGGCCAACCCCTGCCCGGCTTCAACAGCCTGGCCGCGGGCTTCGAGCAGCCTTACGAGATGCTCTCGGCCTGCCACGAACGCGTGCAGCGCACCCTGGACCTGCTCGATCGCCTGCTCGCCCATGTGGCGCAGCACGGCCACGATGTGCAGAGCCGATCGGCCGCAGCCGATGTGCTGCGCTACTTTGATCTGGCTGCGCCCCTGCACCACCAGGACGAGGAGCTGCATGTCTTCCCACCCCTGCTCGCCGGCGAGGACGCCGCGCTGCAGGCCGTGGTGCACCGCCTGCAGGCCGAGCACCGTGAGATGGAAACCCTCTGGGCCGAGCTGCGCCCCACCCTGCTGCGCTGGCGCGAGGCTGGCGCCGGCGATGCGCCCGATGCCGCGCTACGCACGCAGGCGGCACGCTTTACGCAGCTTTATGCGGGGCACATCCCGGTGGAAGAGACCCTGGTCTTTCCCGGTGCGCAGGCCGGCATGGATGCTGCGCAGCAGGCCGCGATGGGCCAGGAGATGCAGGTGCGGCGGCGCAGCTAGATGGTGACAAGCGCATCCGTTCGGACTGAGCTGGTCGAAGTCCTCTGCAGGTTTTTGATGGACGAAGAGAGCGTTTCGACAGGCTCAACGCGAACGGTCGGGCGCTAATCGCGCACGATCAGCACGGGCTGCGTCGCATGCGCCAGCACGCGCTGCGCCACGCTGCCGAGCACCAGCTTTTCCAGGCCGCGGCGGCCGTGCGAACCCATGACGATGAGGTCCGCGCCGCGCGCATGGGCCGTCTCGGTGATTCCGCGCCAGACGGCGTGCGACTCCACCACCTCGGTCTGCACCGCCACCCCGGCTGTGGCCAGCGCGGCGCGCGCGGCCTCGATGGCCTCGGCCGCTTCCGCATGCGCGGCGCCCAGGTACTCGGCCTGGCCGTAGGCCAGGTCGCTGCCCAGGCCGGTGAAGGGATAGGGGTCGATCACATAGATGGCCGTGGCCTGGCTGCCGAAGGCACGGGCCAGGCCCGCGGCCTTCTCCACCGCCTTCTGCGCCGTGGGCGAACCATCAACGGGGATCAGGATGTGCTTGAACATGGGCGTCGTCCTCCGTCAGGCCACTGCATCCTCGCCCTGGAAGGCGCGGGCACGCAGCGTGACGACCAGCGTATCACGACAGGCCGGCGCTGCGACGGGCTGGATGGGCGTGGTCTCGTGGATCACGCGTGCGTCGTCGAGCAGCAGCACAGACCAGGGTTCGGCCAGCGTGAAGCGCTGGCCCTGCGGCCCCGCCGCTTCGAACACGCGCGTCTCACCGCCCTTGACGCCCCGGCGCTGCACCAGGAAAACGGCCACCAGGTCCACGCCGTCGCGGTGCGCGCCCTCGGGCGTGGGGCGGCCGATGCCGTCGGTGGTGTCGATGCGGAAGGGATGGGCCTCGATGTACCAGCGCTGCGCACCCTTGAGCGCGCTGGCCGTGCGCCCCAGCCAGCGCAGCAGCCGGCCCCAGGCGGGTTGCGCCACCATGGCGGGCTCCATGGGTTCGAACAGGCGCTGCATGCCACCATGCAGGGCGTTGTATTCGAGGGGCTGCCAGTGCGGCCGATGCGGCACCTGGCTCAGCACCTCGCCCTCAAGCACGAAGCAGGAATGGCGCCGGCGCCGGTAGCGCCCGCCGTCCTTCAGGAAGGCGTCGGCCGGCAGCGCGTCCCAGTAGGGCTGCAAGGCCTGCAGCTCCACCGCAGTGCAGCCACTGAGCTGCGCCACCGCTGCCGCGTCCAGCACGGCATGCCCCTGGCGCTGCAGGGTGGCGTTGAGTTCGGCGGGTGGCGTGAGCGGGGGCAAAAACAAGGGGCTGGTCATGACAGGCATTGTG
>DNQP01000030.1:0-567 GCA_003500955.1 Curvibacter sp.
CATATCCATGAAGTTGGGGCTGGAAAACCGGCTGCTTCAGGCCTTTTTGGCGGCCTCACGGTAGACCAGCAACGGCGGTTTGTTTTCTTCTATGGTGGACTCGTCCACCACCACCTTTTCCACATTGCTCGTGGTCGGCAGATCGAACATGGTGTCGATCAGGGCCTGCTCCAGGATGGAACGCAGACCGCGCGCGCCGGTCTTACGCACCAGGGCCTTGCGGGCAATCGCCTTGAGCGCAGCGGGGCGAATCTCGAGATCCGCGCCTTCCATGCCGAAGAGCTTGGCGTACTGCTTGACCAGGGCGTTCTTGGGCTCGGTCAGGATCTGCACCAGCGCGTCCTCGCTGAGCTCAGCCAGTGTGGCCACCACCGGCATGCGGCCCACGAGCTCGGGAATCAGGCCGAACTTGATCAGGTCCTCAGGCTCCACCTCCTTGAAGACCTCGGTCAAGCTGCGTTGCTGCTTGCTCTTGACCGCGGCGCCGAAGCCGATGCCGGAGGATTCCGTTCGGTTCTCGATCACCTTCTCCAGGCCGGCAAAGGCACCACCGCAGATGAAGAGGAT
>DNQP01000030.1:871-2094 GCA_003500955.1 Curvibacter sp.
CACCGCAGATGAAGAGGATGTTGGTGGTGTCGACCTGGATGAAATCCTGGTTCGGGTGCTTGCGCCCCCCCTGCGGCGGCACGCTGGCCATGGTGCCTTCGATGAGCTTGAGCAGGGCTTGCTGCACGCCCTCGCCGGACACGTCACGCGTGATCGAAGGGTTGTCGGACTTGCGCGAGATCTTGTCGATCTCGTCGATGTAGACGATGCCACGCTGGGCCTTGTCCACCTCGTAGTTGCAACTCTGCAGCAGCTTGGCGATGATGTTCTCGACGTCCTCGCCCACGTAGCCGGCCTCGGTCAGCGTGGTGGCGTCAGCCATCACGAAGGGCACATTGAGCTGGCGCGCCAAGGTCTGGGCCAGCAGGGTCTTGCCCGAACCCGTGGGGCCGATCAGCAGGATGTTGCTCTTGGCAAGCTCGACCTCGTCTTTGCGTGCCTGCTCCTTGTGCTGCAGGCGCTTGTAGTGGTTGTAGACCGCTACCGCCAGCGTGCGTTTGGCGGCTTCCTGGCCGATCACGTAATTGTCCAGATTGGCCTTGATCTCGGCGGGCGTGGGCAGGTTACCGCGGCCTTCCGCACCTTCCGTGGTGGCCGGCAGCTCATCGCGGATGATCTCGTTGCACAGCTCGATGCATTCGTCGCAGACGAAGACCGAGGGACCAGCGATCAGCTTCTTCACCTCGTGCTGGCTCTTGCCGCAGAAAGAGCAGTACAGGGTCTTTTCGCTGGTCGTGCCTTTTTTGTCCGCCATGGGGGGAACGCCTTTTCCGGATATTTCCGAATCTATGATAACCAAGCGGCGCCAACCCCTGTCCAGGGGCTGGCGCCAGAAAACAACAGCCGCAGGCCAGGCTCAGGGACGCTTGGCGATCACCTGATCGACCAAGCCGTACTCCTTGGCTTCATCCGCCGACAGGTAGTAGTCGCGCTCCGTGTCACGCTCGATCTTCTCCAGCGGCTGACCGGTACGTTCAGCCAGGATCTTGTTGAGCTGCTCGCGCGTCTTGAGGATCTCGCGCGCGTGGATCTCGATCTCGGTCGCCTGGCCCTGGGTGCCACCCAGCGGCTGGTGGATCATGACCTTGGAATTGGGCAGGGAGAAGCGCTTGCCCTTGGCGCCGGCAGCCAGCAGGAAAGCGCCCATGCTCGCGGCCATGCCGATGCACAGCGTGGACACATCGGGCTTGATGAAATTCATGGTGTCGTAGATCGCCATGCCG
>DNQP01000030.1:2398-2642 GCA_003500955.1 Curvibacter sp.
TGGTGTCGTAGATCGCCATGCCGGCGCTGACCGAGCCACCGGGCGAATTGATGTAGAAGGAGATGTCCTTGTCCGGGTTCTCGCTCTCCAGGAACAACAGCTGGGCCACCACGAGGTTGGCGGTCTGGTCGTTCACAGGACCGACCAGGAAGACCACACGCTCCTTGAGCAGGCGCGAGTAGATGTCGTAGGACCGCTCGCCGCGACCCGACTGTTCGATCACCATCGGGATCATGCCGAGGGC
>DNQP01000030.1:2979-3425 GCA_003500955.1 Curvibacter sp.
AGGGCGCCGTTGTAGGCGGTGTTGCGCAGATTCATGCTCACTCCAAATGTCTGGGCCTTACTGTACAGAAAATTTCTGGCCCAAAAGCAGGTGGGGCCTGAGCCCCGGACTGCAAGCCCGGAGCCGGCCCCACTCGCAATGAGGTTTCAGGCGGCGATCAGGCCTGGCCCATCAGCTCGTCGAAGGAAATCGCCTTCTCGCTGACTTTGGCCTTGCCCAGCACGAAGTCGGTGACGTTGCTCTCGATCACCACGGCCTCGACCTCGGCCATGCGGCGGTTGTCGCCGAAGTACCAGCGCTTCACGTCTTCCGGGCGCTCGTAGCTGGCGGCAAGTTCGTCCACATGGGCCTTGATCTGCTCGGGCGTGGCTTGCAGGTTGTTGGCACGCACCAGCTCGGCCACGACCAGGCCCAGGCGCACTCGGCGCTCGGCCTGCGCCGTGAAC
>DNQP01000273.1:0-7398 GCA_003500955.1 Curvibacter sp.
GGGCTCTACGACGACCTGCCCAATTTCACCGAGGTGCTGGACGACGTGAAGCGCCATGTGGCGCTGAGCCAGGACAGCCGCGACGGCCTGGAGCTCACGCCCATGCTGCTGCTGGGCGCGCCGGGGATCGGCAAGACCCATTTCGCGCGCCAGCTCGCAGACCTGCTGGGAACCGGCATGAACCTGGTGCCCATGAGTTCGATGACGGCGGGCTGGCTGCTCTCGGGCTCGTCCTCGCAATGGAAAGGCTCGCGCCCAGGCAAGGTCTTCGAGGCCCTGGTCGACGGGCAGTACGCCAATCCGGTGCTGGTGGTCGACGAGATCGACAAGGCCAGCAGCGACGCGCAGTACGACCCGCTGGGCGCGCTCTACAGCCTGCTGGAACATGACACCGCGCACACCTTTGTGGACGAATTTGCCGAAGTGGCGATCGACGCCAGCCAGGTGATCTGGATCACCACGGCCAACGACGAGCGCGCGATTCCCGAACCCATCCTCAACCGCATGAATGTGTTCGAGGTGCCCGCCCCCACGCGCGAGCAGGCGCGCACGATTGCCCAGCGCCTGTACCAAAGCATCCGCCGCGACCATGGCTGGGGCGAGCGCTTCGCCCCCGAGCCGGCCGACGAGGTGCTGGATGCACTGTCTGAGCTGGCTCCACGCGAGATGCGGCGCGCGCTGATGACGGGCTTCGGCAACGCGCGCCTGGCCGGCCGCGACACACTGGAAGGCAGCGACCTGCCGCGCGCTGGCGGTAGCAAGACGCGCGTGGGCTTTCTCCAGTAGCGGCACCACGCGCGGCACGAGCCGCCGCTACACTAGGCTGGCGCACCGGTCCCTCAGGCCCAGCGCGTCCCATGAGCCTCACGCAAAGCCTCTTCATCATCGCCCTGTTGATCGGGGCCAGCGCCTTCTTCTCGATGGCCGAGATGTCGCTGGCCGCCTCGCGTCGTCTGCGTCTGCACCAGCTGGCCGACGAAGGCGATGTGCGCGCGGCGGCGGTGCTGCGCGTGCAGGAGCAGCCGGGCAACTATTTCTCGGTGGTGCAGATCGGGCAGAACGCCGTGGCCATCCTGGGCGGCATCGTGGGCGAAGGCGCCTTCAGCCCCGTGCTCAGCGACGTGTTGGGGCGCTGGCTGCCGGCGGGCGTGGCCGCCGACGTGGGTTTCGTGCTGTCCTTCGCGCTGGTGACCTCGCTCTTCATCGTCTTCTCCGACCTTTTCCCCAAGCGCCTGGCCATGGCCGAACCCGAGCGTCTGGCCCTGCGCCTGCATGCCCCCATGCGCCTGTGCATGAGCGTCTTCAAGCCCGTGGTCTGGCTCTACAGCCGCTTCACCGATGCCATGTTCGGGCTGCTGGGCCTGTCGTCCCAGCGCGATGACCGCGTCACGCCCGACGACATCCTGGCCCTGGCCGAGGCCGGGGCGCAGGCCGGCGTGCTGGCCCGTGACGAGCAACAGGTGATTGCCAATGTCTTCGAGCTCGACACGCGCACGGTCAGCAGCGCGATGACGGCGCGCGACCGCATCGCCTGGTTCGACAAGCAGGACAGCGACGCCATCGTGCGCGCGCGTATCGCCGCCGAGCCTTTCTCCACCTACCCGGTCTGCGACGGCGACATCGACCACGTGATCGGTTATGTGGATGCCAAGGACCTGTTCCAGCGCGTGATGAAAAACCAGCCCATCCGGCTGGACGACCCGGCCCTGTTGCACAAGGCCGTGGTGGTACCGGACCGGCTGACGCTGGCCGAGGTGCTGGCCCAGTTCCGCCAGGCCCACGAGGACTTTGCCGTGATCGTCAACGAGTACAGCCTGGTGGTGGGCGTGGTCACGCTCAACGACGTGATGAGCACGGTGATGGGCGACCTCGTGGCCCCGGCCGACGAGGAGCTGATCGTGCAACGCGAGGAAGGCTCCTGGCTGATCGATGGCATCACGCCCATGACCGATGTGCAGCGCGCCCTGGGCCTGGAGCAGCTGCCCCAACCCGAGGACTACGAGACGCTCGCGGGTTTCCTCATGGTCATGCTGCGGCGTGTGCCGCGCCGCACGGACCGCGTGCAGTGGGAAGGTTACAGCTTCGAGGTGATGGACGTGGACAGCTACCGCATCGACCAGGTCATGGTGACGCGTCTGGCGGCTGCGGACCTGGCACCGCGCCCCTAGGCGGCACATCGCGGTAGTCCCATTGCTTGCGGGCCGCGAGCACGGCGTCCGGGTACGGCGACTTGCCGCGCGAACCGTTGTAGCGCCCCAGGGCCATGAAGAGGTTGCCGCGCTCGCGGTCCAGGTAGTGGCGCAGGATCACGCAGCCGAAACGCAGATTGGTCTGCATGTGGAAGAGGCTACCGGCATCGCCGTTGCCGATCAGGCGCGCCCAGAAGGGCATGACCTGCATATAGCCGCGCGCGCCGGCACTGGACACCGCGAACTTGCGGAAATTGCTCTCGACCTGGATCAGGCCCAGCACCAGCGCGGGCTCCAGGCCGGCACGCCGGCTTTCGTACCAGACGGTCTGCAGCAGGTCGCGCCGCTCGGGCCAGGCGTGGACGCGCTTCTGCAGCCGTTCACTCATGGCGCCGAGCCAGCGCAGATAGGCCAGGCGGGCTTCGGTGTCGGCAAAGACGGGGACGGGTGGCGCGGTGTTGGCAATGGCAGCGGAGAGTGCGGTGCGCACCGAATCGGCCAGCGGCTCCTCCAGCTGCCGACCGGCCCGCGCCTGCGGCCAGACCAGCAGGCCCGCCGCAGCCAGCACGGCCTGCAGCCCCGCGCGCCGCTGCATGGCTGGCCCCGCCATCCTCAGACGCCGAGTTTCGCCTGGATCAGCGTCGCAACCTCGGTCAGGGCCACGGGTGTGGCCGCCGCGTCACGGCGGTGCTGGTACTCGACCTTGCCTTCCTTGAGGGTGCGGTCCCCGATGGTCACGCGATGCGGCACGCCGATGAGCTCCCAGTCGGCAAACATGGCGCCGGGACGCTCGCCACGGTCGTCGAGGATCACGTCCACGCCGGCAGCGAGCAGCTCCGCGTAGAGCTTGTCCGACGCGGCTTTCACCTCGGAGCTGCGGTCCGGGTTGATGGGGCAGATCACCACGGTGAAAGGCGCGATGGCGTCGGGCCAGATGATGCCCTTGTCGTCATGGTTCTGCTCGATGGCCGCAGCCGGCAGGCGTGTGATGCCGATGCCGTAGCAGCCCATCTCCATGAACTGAGGCTTGCCGTTCTCGTCGAGGAAGGTCGCGTTCATGGCCTTGGAGTACTTGGTGCCGAGGTAGAACACATGGCCGACCTCGATGCCACGCTCGATGGCCAGCTCGCCCCGGCCGTCGGGCGAGAGATCGCCCGCGACCACGTTGCGGAGATCGGCCACGAGGTCGGGCTCGGGCAGGTCGCGGCCCCAGTTCACGCCCGTGAGGTGGAAGTCCGCCGCGTTGGCACCGCAGACCCAGTCGGCCATCACGGCCACCTCACGGTCGGCGATGATGCCCACGGGCTGCTTCAGGCCCACGGGGCCGAGGTAGCCGGGCTTGCTGCCGAAGTGCGCGACGATCTCGGCCTCGGTGGCGAAGCGGTAGCCCACGTCCAGCCCCGGCAGCTTGCCGACCTTGACCTCGTTCATGTCGTGGTCGCCGCGCAGCAGCAGCAGCCAGATGCGCGTCTTGCCCACCTGTTCCTTGTCGGTGATCTCGTCGGTGGCCAGCACAATGGACTTGACTGTCCGGTTCAGCGGCAGGCCCAGCAGCTCGGCAACATCAGCGCAGGTGCTCTTGCCAGGGGTGGCGACCTTCTGCAGGGCCTGTGCCGCGGCGGGACGCGGCTGCTGCGGCGCCAGGGCCTCGGCCTTCTCGATGTTGGCCGCGTACTCGCTCTGCGGGCAGTAGACGATGGCGTCTTCGCCCGTGGCGGCGATCACCTGGAACTCCTCGCTCAGGTCGCCGCCGATGGCGCCACTGTCGGCCGCCACCGCGCGGTAGCGCAGGCCGAAGCGGTCGAAGATCTTGCGGTAGGCCAGGGCCATGACCTGGTAGCTGGCCTTGGCAGAGGTCTGGTCGCGGTCGAAGGAGTAGGCGTCCTTCATGATGAACTCGCGCCCGCGCATCAGGCCGAAGCGCGGGCGGCGTTCGTCACGGAACTTGGTCTGTATCTGGTACAGGTTCTTGGGCAGCTGCTTGTAGCTCTTGATCTCCTGACGCGCGATATCGGTCACCACCTCTTCGCTGGTGGGTTGGATCACGAAGTCACGGTCGTGGCGGTCCTTGATGCGCAGCAGCTCGGGGCCCATCTTGGCGAAACGTCCCGTCTCCTCCCACAGCTCGGCGGGCTGCACCACGGGCATGGTCAGCTCCACGGCACCGGCGCGGTTCATCTCCTCGCGCACGATGGCCTCCACCTTGCGGATCACCCGCAGGCCCATGGGCATGTAGTTGTAGATGCCGGCGCCGAGCTTCTTGATCATGCCGGCACGCATCATCAGCTTGTGGCTCACGATCTCGGCGTCGGCCGGGGCTTCCTTGAGCGTGGAGACGAGGAATTGGGAGGCTTTCATGGGGACTTTTCGGGGGAAGGAGAGAGAGTCCTCTTGGCCTGCGCGGTGCGGGCCGTGCATAATGGACTCAGTTCAAAAATTTGGGGTTGATTATGCTTGACCGGGACGGCTTTCGGCCCAACGTCGGCATCATTCTGCTCAACCAGAGAAACCAGGTTTTCTGGGGCAAACGGATACGCACCCACTCCTGGCAGTTTCCGCAGGGTGGCATCGACCGGGGCGAGACCCCGGAACAGGCCATGTACCGGGAACTGGGCGAGGAAGTCGGGCTCAAGCCCGAGCACGTGCGCATCGTGGCCCGGACCCGTGACTGGTTGCGCTACGAGGTGCCGGACCGCTATATCCGACGGGAAGCGCGCGGCCATTACAAGGGCCAGAAGCAGATCTGGTTCCTGCTCCAGCTCATGGCGCAGGACTGGAACCTGAACCTGCGCGCCACCGATCACCCCGAATTCGACGCCTGGCGCTGGAACGATTACTGGGTGCCGCTGGACATGGTGGTCGAATTCAAGCGCGGCGTCTACGAAATGGCGTTGACGGAGCTGGCGCGCTTTCTGCCCCGCCAGGATCATCGCAACCGCTACCTGCGCCAGGGCCACCGGCCGCGCGATCACGAGCACACCCACCACGCCGGAGCGGTGCCGGGTCAGGGCATGGAGTTACCGCCGGGCGCCAGCTTCGATCCGGATCCACAGGCGGCCAATCATGAGGCCGAGCGTGGCGCGGAGCCGCGAGGACAGTGATCCGGACTCAGCGCATCAGGACCAGGTTGTCCCGGTGCACCATCTCCGGCTCGGCCATGTAGCCCAGCAGCCGCTCGAACTCGCTCGAAGGTTTGCGGCACAGCAGCCGCGCCTCGGCGCTCGCGTAATTGGCCAGGCCACGGGCGATCTCGAAGCCCTGCTCGTCGCGCACGGCGATCACCTCGCCACGTGAGAACTCGCCCTCCACCGCCGTCATGCCGATGGGCAGCAGGCTCTTGCCCTCGGCCTGCAGCTTGGCCGCCGCGCCGGCATCCACCACCACGGCGCCACGTAGCTGCAGATGGTCGGCCATCCACTGCTTGCGGGCCTGGGTCTTGGCGGTCTGCGCCACCAGCAGGGTGCCGATGGATTCGCCCTGCGTCAGGCGCACCAGCGCGTCGGGCTCACGCCCCCAGGCAATGACGGTGGAGGCACCCGAGCCCGCGGCCCGCTTGGCCGCGAGGATCTTGGTGATCATGCCGCCCTTGCCCAGGCTGGAGCCGGCGCCGCCGGCCATGGCCTCGAGCGCCGGGTCGCCGGCCTGCGCCTCATGCACGAACTTGGCTGCCGGGTCCTTGCGCGGATCGGCCGTGTACAGGCCTTTCTGATCGGTCAGGATGATCAGCGCATCAGCTTCCACGAGGTTGGCCACCAGGGCACCCAGGGTGTCGTTGTCGCCGAACTTGATCTCGTCGTTGACCACCGTGTCGTTCTCGTTGATCACCGGTACCACGCCCAGCTGCAGCAGCGTGAGCAGGGTGGAGCGGGCGTTGAGGTAACGCTCGCGGTCGGCCAGATCTGCATGCGTCAGCAAGACCTGGGCGCTGCCCAGGCCATGGGCCTTGAGGCGTGTCTCGTACATCTGCGCGAGACCCATCTGCCCGACGGCGGCGGCAGCCTGCAGCTCATGGATTTCCTTGGGACGGCTGGTCCAGCCCAGGCGCTTCATGCCTTCGGCGATGGCGCCGCTGGAGACCATGATGACCTCACGTCCGTCGCGCACCAGGGCCGCGATCTGACGGCTCCACTCCTCGATGGCACGCTCGTCCAGACCCCGGCCTTCGTTGGTGACGAGGCTGGAGCCGACCTTGACCACGATGCGCCGCGCCTGGCGCAGAACGGAAGCGGATGTCTGATTCATGTTGGGATGCGAATGGCTGCGTGGATGCGCCAGCAGCCCTGGATGAAACCGGAGATTCTAGGCGTCCGGCAGCACATCCTTGAAGCGGGGATCGAGCTCGACCGCGGGCGCTTGCTCGGCCACCTGCTGCTTCTTGACCTGCTCGTACACCGCCTTGACCAGGTGCGCGCAGCCCTCGTGCGTGAGCGCCGAGATCTGGAACACCGGCCCCTTGTACTTGAAGCGCTTGACGAAGTCCTTGACCCTGGCCTCGCGCTCCTCGGCCGGGATCACATCGAGCTTGTTGAGCACCAACCAGCGCGGCTTGTCGTAGAGCGCCGGGTCGTACTTCTTGAGTTCGGCCACGATGGCCTTGGCCTGCGCAACCGGATCGACGTTGTCGTCAAAGGGCGCAAGGTCGACCACGTGCAGCAGCAGGCGGGTGCGCTGCAGATGACGCAGGAAGAGGTGGCCCAAGCCGGCGCCCTCGGAGGCCCCCTCGATCAGGCCCGGCAGATCGGCGACGACGAAGCTCTGCTCGGGACCGACGCGCACCACGCCCAGATTGGGATGCAGCGTGGTGAAGGGATAGTCGGCGATCCGCGGGCGGGCGTTGGAGATGGCCGTGATCAGCGTGGATTTGCCGGCATTGGGCAGGCCCAGCAGACCCACATCGGCCAATACCTTCAGTTCGAGCTTGAGGTTGCGCTTCTCGCCCGGCCAGCCCGGCGTCTTCTGGCGCGGCGCGCGATTGATGGCGCTCTTGAAACGCAGATTGCCGAAGCCACCATCGCCACCCTTGGCGATGGTGATGACCTCGCCTGGATTGAGCAGTTCGAACAGTACCTCACCGGTCTCGGCGTCGCTGATGATGGTGCCCACAGGCATCTTGAGGGTGATGTCGTCACCCGCGGCACCGAACATGTCCGAGCCCATGCCGTGCTGGCCACGCTTGGCCTCGAAGCGGCGGGTGTAGCGGAAATCGACG
>DNQP01000273.1:7702-18243 GCA_003500955.1 Curvibacter sp.
GGGTGTAGCGGAAATCGACCAGGGTGTTGAGATTGGGATCCGCCACCGCGTAAACGTGGCCGCCACGGCCGCCGTCACCACCGTTGGGGCCGCCGAACTCCTTGTACTTCTCGTGCCGGAACGAGACGCAACCGTTCCCCCCATCGCCCGCGGCGATGTCGATGAAAGCTTCGTCGACGAACTTCATGATGAGAGGAGATTCTAGGTTCTATAAACAAAAAACCCTGCGCGGCAGGCGCAGGGTTTCGCGGAGAAGCCAGGCAGCGCTCAGGAAGCGGCCGTGACGTTCACCGTGTGCTTGTTCAGCGCCCCCTTGACCGCAAACGACACTTCGCCGTCCACCAGGGCAAACAGGGTGTGGTCCTTGCCCACGCCGACATTGGTGCCGGGGTGGAACTTGGTGCCGCGCTGGCGCACGATGATGCCGCCGGCGCTGATCTGCTGACCGCCGAACACCTTCACGCCGAGCATCTTGGGCTGCGAATCGCGCCCGTTACGCGTAGAGCCGCCGCCTTTTTTCTGTGCCATGACTCGTGCTCCTTATGCGGAGATGGCGCCGATTTGCAGCTCGGTGAACTGCTGACGGTGCCCTTGACGTTTCTGATAGTGCTTGCGACGGCGCATCTTGAAGATGCGAACCTTGTCGTGCAGACCGTGCGCCACAACGGTGGCTTTGACAGTCGCGCCGGACACCAGGGGCGTACCGACCTTGAGTTCAGCGCCGTTGCCGACAGCCAGAACCTGGTCGATCACGATCTCCTGGCCTACGTCCGCAGCAATCTGTTCTACTTTGATTTTCTCGCCAGCAGCAACACGATACTGTTTGCCACCGGTTTTTATGACCGCGTACATGGATGACCTCTTGGATTGATCCTCTACGGACGGATTTCCGCAGAGCCCAGGATTATAGCACGGTTTGTGCTCACTGACATCCACCCCCTTGGGGGCGGGCATCCCGGGGCAAGCCCTTCCTATAATGCCCCTTCCTCCGGTCTCCCCGCCCTGCTGCCGTGAACTCCCCCCAACCCGTTTCCCCGCTTGCCCTGATTGCCGACGACATGCGGGAGGTGGACCGGGTCATCGGCGAACGGCTCGATTCCGGTGTGCCGCTGGTGGGCCAGGTCGCCAGCTACATCATCAGCGCTGGCGGCAAACGGCTGCGTCCGGCCCTGCTCCTGCTGACCTGCGGCGCCCTGGGCTACCGCGGCGACCAGCGCTACAACCTGGCGGCAGTGGTGGAGTTCATCCACACGGCCACGCTGCTGCACGATGACGTGGTGGACGACTCCACGATGCGCCGCGGCAATGCCACGGCCAACGAGACCTTCGGCAATCCCGCCAGCGTGCTGGTCGGAGATTTCCTCTACTCCCGAGCCTTCCAGATGATGGTCGAGGCCGAGAGCATGCGCATCATGCAGGTGCTGGCCGACGCGACCAACGTCATCGCCGAGGGCGAGGTGCAGCAGCTCATGAACATGCACAACGCCGACCTCGACGAGGCTGGCTATCTGCAGGTCATCCGATCCAAGACGGCCAAGCTCTTCGAAGCCAGCGCGCGCTGCGGCGCCATCCTGGCCGGTGCCGAGCCCACACTGGAAGAGGCCTGCGCCGAATATGGCCAGGCCCTGGGCACGGCGTTTCAGGTGATTGACGACGTGCTGGACTACGCGGGCGATGCCACCGTCATGGGCAAGAGCCTGGGTGACGACTTGCGCGAGGGCAAGGCCACGCTGCCCTTGATCGCGGCCATGCAAAGAGGTACCGAGCAGGAGCGTCAGCTCATCCGAGGCGCCATCGAGAACGGCTCGGTCTCTGCCCTGGACGACGTGATCGCCGTCGTGCGGCGCACCGGCGCCCTGGACGTTGCACGCGAAGCCGCGGCCCGGGAAGCGGAACGTGCCGTCGACGCCGCCCGGCAACTGCCCGACGGGCCCCATGCCGCCAGTTTGATACAATTGGCGTCTCAGTTGCTGACGCGTCAATCCTGACGCGCTCTGGCGGTTCGAGATGTCGGAATGTAGCGCAGCCTGGTAGCGCACTTCGTTCGGGACGAAGGGGTCGGAGGTTCGAATCCTCTCATTCCGACCAATCTTTCCCACACACCTTAGGCTTCAGCCCTTGCCCTCTTGCGGGGGGCGAGTTTGGCGTGCTTGCGGCCATGTTGCGCCGCAACGTCTGCTTGCAAAATGGGCCCGGCGTTTCGTTTACATCCCGCGGGCAATCGGCGATGATTTGTGGGTTTTCCCCCGGAATTCCTACAAACCCCCTCCATGGCCGCCGTTGACACTGCCATCCACCGCGAGAATGCACCCGTGGCCCTGCCCGGGCTGGGCCGGGCCCTGATCCTCGCGGGCAAGCTGGAACAGCGATCGGCCGAGGACATCTACCGCCGAGCCGCCGGCAACAAGACCAGCTTCATTGCCGAGCTCACCGGGTCCGGCGCCGTTTCGGCTGCCGATCTGGCCCACACCATGTCGGCGGCCTTTGCGGCGCCGCTGATCGATCTGGACGCGGTGGACACCCACCGCCTGCCCAAGGAGTTGCTCGATCCCCGGATCTGCCACGATTACCGCGTGGTGGTGCTTGGCAAGCGCAGCAACCGGCTTGTGGTGGCGACGGCGGACCCGTCGGACCAGGCCGCGGCCGAGAAGATCAAGTTCGCCAGCCAGATGGGGGTGGATTGGGTCATCGCCGAGTACGACAAGCTGCTCAAGCTGGTCGAGGCACATGCCACGTCCGCGTCCGAGGCCATCGACAACATCGTCGGCGGCGACATCGAGTTTGACGAATTCACCACCGAAGCCGATGCGGACAGCGCTGAATCCACGACCTCCGAGGTCGAGGACGCGCCGGTCGTCAAGTTCCTGCACAAGATGCTGATCGACGCGATCGGTATGCGCGCCTCGGACCTGCACTTCGAGCCCTACGAGCACAACTACCGCGTCCGCTTCCGCATCGATGGCGAACTGCGCGAAATTGCCTCGCCGCCCGTGGCCATCAAGGACAAGCTCGCCTCGCGCATCAAGGTGATCTCCAAGATGGACATCTCGGAGAAGCGCGTGCCGCAGGACGGCAAGATGAAGCTCAAGGTGGGGCCTGAGCGGGTGATCGACTTCCGTGTCAGCACCCTGCCCACGCTGTTCGGCGAGAAGATCGTGATCCGTATCCTCGACCCCAGCAGCGCCAAGCTGGGCATCGATGCCCTGGGCTACGACCCGGAAGAGAAGGCACGCCTGCTCAATGCCATCGGGCGTCCCTACGGCATGATCCTCGTCACCGGCCCGACGGGTTCGGGCAAGACGGTGTCGCTCTACACCTGCCTGAACCTGCTGAACAAGCCGGGCGTCAACATCGCCACGGCCGAGGATCCTTCAGAAATCAACCTGCCGGGCGTCAACCAGGTCAACGTCAACGACAAGGCTGGCCTGACCTTCGCAGCCGCGCTCAAGTCCTTCCTGCGCCAGGACCCGGACATCATCATGGTGGGCGAAATCCGTGATCTCGACACCGCCGACATCGCCATCAAGGCTGCGCAAACCGGCCACCTCGTGATGTCGACACTGCACACCAACGACGCACCGACCACACTGACGCGGATGCGCAATATGGGCATCGCGCCCTTCAACATCGCCTCCAGCGTGATCCTGATCACTGCGCAGCGCCTGGCTCGGCGCCTGTGCGCGAACTGCAAGGCACCGACCGAAATCCCGAAGAAAACGCTGCTCGATGCCGGTTTCAAGCCGGACGAGCTCGACGGGTCGTGGACCGCCTACCGTCCCGTGGGCTGCTCGGCCTGCAACAACGGCTACAAGGGTCGCGTGGGCATCTACCAGGTGATGCCCATCAGCGAGGAGATGCAGCGCATCATCCTGCGCGATGGTTCCGCACTGGAGATCGCCGAACAGGCCCAGGCCGAGGGCGTGCGCAACCTGCGCCAGTCTGGCCTGCACAAGGTCAAGCAGGGTCTGACTTCGCTCGAGGAAGTCCTGGCCGTCACCAACGAATAAACACACGGGAGCTTCAGGGGACACCATGGCAACTGCACAACCCAAAGCCAAGGAACTGGTCTTCGAATGGGAAGGCAAGGACCGCAACGGCAAGCTGATGCGCGGCGAGATGCGTGCCGCCGGCGAGAACCAGGTCATGGCATCGCTGCGCCGTCAGGGCATCCTGCCGGGCAAGGTCAAGAAGCGCAAGATGAGCTCGGGCAAGAAGATCACGCCCAAGGACCTCACACTGTTCACGCGCCAGCTCGCCACCATGATGAAGGCCGGTGTGCCCCTGCTGCAGGCCTTCGACATCGTCGCACGCGGCAACTCCAACCCCAGCGTGACCCGCCTGCTCAACGACATCCGCAATGACGTCGAGACCGGTACCTCGCTGAGCACGGCCTTCCGCAAGTACCCGCTCTACTTTGACAACCTCTACTGCAACCTGGTCGAGGCCGGCGAGGCCGCTGGTATCCTGGACCAGCTGCTGGACCGCTTGGCCGTCTACATGGAAAAGACCCAGGCCATCAAGCAGAAGATCAAGTCGGCCCTGATGTATCCGATTTCTGTGATCGTCGTGGCCTTCGTCGTGATTGCGGTGATCATGATCTTCGTGATCCCGGCCTTCAAGGAGGTCTTCTCCTCCTTCGGCGCCGACCTGCCCGCCCCCACGCTGTTCGTGATCGGCATGAGCGAATTCTTCGTCCAGTGGTGGTGGCTGATCTTTGGCGGCATCGGCGGTGGCCTCTACTTCTTCTTCCAGGCCTGGCGACGCAACCGCGAGATGCAGCGGGTCATGGACCGGATGATGCTCAAGCTCCCGGTTTTCGGCACGCTGATCGACAAGTCCTGCATCGCACGCTGGACCCGTACCCTGTCGACCATGTTCGCCGCCGGCGTGCCACTGGTGGAGGCACTGGACTCCGTTGGCGGTGCTTCGGGCAACTCGGTCTACGAAGAGGCCACGGTCAAGATCCAGCAGGAAGTCTCGACCGGCACCAGCCTCACGGCCGCGATGACCAATGTGCACCTGTTTCCGACCATGGTGCTGCAGATGTGCGCCATCGGTGAGGAGTCGGGCTCGATCGACCACATGCTGGGCAAGGCGGCCGATTTCTACGAGGCCGAGGTCGACGACATGGTCGCCGGTCTGTCCAGTCTGATGGAACCCATCATCATCGTCTTCCTGGGCACCATCATTGGCGGCATTGTGGTGTCCATGTACCTGCCGATCTTCAAGCTGGGCCAGGTGGTCTGATGCTGGTGTCGCAGGGTTTTGACGCCGGCCTGGTCGGCGTCCTGGGGCTGATGATCGGCAGCTTCCTCAATGTCGTCATCTACCGCCTGCCCAAGATCATGGAGCGCCAATGGGCCGCCGAATGTGCCGCACTGGCCGGCAAGGAGACCGAGGCGACGGAGACGTTCAACCTCGTCGTCCCTCGCTCGCGCTGCCAGCAATGCGGCCACCAGATCCGCGCATACGAAAACGTCCCCGTGCTGAGCTACCTGTTCCTGCGCGGCAAGTGCTCATCCTGCGGCACCCCGATCAGCCTGCGTTACCCGCTCGTCGAGCTGGTCACCGCAGCGCTCTTTGCCTGGTGTGGCTGGCGCTGGGGCTTGACCCTCACGGGCCTGGCATGGTGTGGCTACTCGGCGGCCATCGTGGCGCTGGCGATGATCGACTGGGACACCACCTTGCTGCCGGACGACATCACCCTGCCCCTGCTCTGGGCCGGCCTGGTTGTGGCTGCCCTGAAATGGAACCCGGTGGTCAGCCTGCCCGATGCTCTCTGGGGCGCTGTCGGGGGTTATCTCTCCCTCTGGCTGGTCTACTGGAGCTTCAAGCTCGTGACCGGCAAGGAAGGCATGGGCTACGGCGACTTCAAGCTCTTTGCCGCGCTCGGCGCCTGGTTCGGCTGGACGGCCCTGGTGCCCATCATCCTCATGGCCTCGGTCATCGGCGCCATCGTGGGCATCGCTCTCAAACTCAACAGCAGCTTGCGCGAGGGGGGCTATGTACCCTTCGGCCCCTTCCTGGCCGCGGCCGGCCTGACGGCCATGATCTTCGGGCCGCAAAGCATCCTGCGCGCCGTCGGGCTCTGAGGGATGCGGGACGTGCTGCGTCTCGGCCTCACGGGCGGCATCGGTAGCGGCAAGAGTACCGTGGCCGGCCTGCTGGCCCGGCATGGCGCGGCCATCATCGACGCCGACGCCATCTCACGCCAGACCACGACCGCCGGCGGTGCAGCGATCGAGGCCATCCGGCAGGCCTTCGGCCCAGAGCTCATCAGCGCCGAAGGCGCCCTGGACCGCGAGCGCATGCGGGCCCTGGCCTTCCGTGACACGGCAGCCAGACAGCGTCTGGAACAGATCATCCACCCTCTGGTCGGGCAGGAAACGCAGCGCCAGACCGATGCTGCCACTCGCACCGGCGCACGCTGCATTGTTTACGACATTCCCTTGCTGGTGGAATCGGGGCGCTGGCGCAGCCAGCTGGATCGGGTGCTGGTGGTCGACTGCCACCCTGAGACCCAGATCGCTCGGGTGATGCAGCGCAGCCAACTATCGCGCCCCGAGGTCGAACGCATCATGGCCCAGCAGGCCGGCCGGCTGCAACGTCTGCAGAGCGCAGACCATGTGATCTGCAACGACGGGCAGGATCTCGCCGAACTCGCCTCGCTCGTGGCCCGGTCGGCCCGTCTCTTCGGGCTATGATCGGGCGTCGGGAAGCAGCAGCGTGATCACCTACGAATACCCCTTCAACGAGCGCATCAGGACCTATCTCCGCCTGGAGAGCCTGTTCCGCCGCCTGCTGGAGCTGGTCGCACGTGACGAAGCGCTGGACCATCACTACGCCCTCGCCAGCCTGTTCGAGGTCATGGACGTCGGGGCCCGGGCCGACCTCAAGTCCGACGTGCTGCGTGATCTGGACAAGCAAAAGCAGGTACTCAATGGCTACCGGGGCAATCCGAGCATTGCGCAAGGCGTGCTCGACGAGGTGCTGCAGCAGATCGAACAGAGCTACAGCCAGCTCAACAGTCTGTCGGGCAAGGTCGGTCATGTGCTGACCGAAAACGACTGGCTCATGAGCATCCGCAGCCGCATCGGCATCCCCGGCGGCACCTGCGCCTTTGATCTACCCGCCTACTACGCGTGGCAACATGCTTCTCCCGAGCAACGTCGCACCGACCTGCAGCGCTGGGTCTCCACCCTGACCCCTTTGGCGGATGCGATCGGCCTGCTGCTGACCTTGTTGCGCGACTCAGGTGTGCCGCAGAAGGTGCTGGCCCAGGCCGGCCAGTTCCAACAGGCCCTGCCCCAGGGGCGGACCTTCCAGCTGCTGCGCCTGGCCATTGACCCGGCCCTGGGCCTGATTCCGGAAATCAGCGGCAACCGGCTGATCGTCTCCATCCGCCTGATGCAGCTTGGCGAAGACGAACGCCTGCATGCCGGCAATCAGGACGCCAGCTTCGACCTCACCCTGTGTTCCTGAACACCACGCGTGTGAGCATGTGCCCTCCTGACGGTCCCTCCCCCATCGCCAAGCCGCGCCTGGTCAGCTGCCCGAACTGCGGCGGTGACAGCGTCTATGCGCTCAGCAATCCGCACCGCCCGTTCTGCAGCGAACGTTGCAGGAAGATGGATCTGGGCGCCTGGGCCAGCGAAAGCTTCCGCGTCCCGGCCGAGGCTCCCCCTGACGATCAGGAATTCGGCGATCCGAAACTTCAGTGAGCCGGCGTCTGGATGGGGCCGACGTGACCCCGTTCCTCGGCCAGCCAGTGCAGCACGGGGATCGCGCCCGGCAGCACCGGCGACGGCTGCACCGGGAGCTGCGCCCAGGTGCAGGACTGCCCTTCGCGCATCTGCAGCTCGCCCTGCCAGCGCAGCACCTTGCAGAAATTCAGACGTACGAGCGCATGGGGATAATCGACCACCTCGGTCTTCCAGGGCAGGACGTCCTCGACCTCCAGCGCGATGCCCAGCTCCTCGTGCAGCTCACGCCGCAGTGCCTGGGCCACAGTCTCACGCGCCTCAAGCTTGCCGCCCGGAAACTCCCAGTAACCCGCGTAGACCTTGCCCTCGGGACGCGAGGTCAGCAGGAAACGCCCGTCAGCCCGCAGCAGGATGCCTACGGCGACCTCGGTGATGGAGCGGTCGGCCCCGCCTTCGCGCGGGCGGTCGGCATCGGCAACCAGCGGCTGCTTCATGCGCTGGCGTGCCTGCCCGCGTAGTCCTTGGCGAACTGGTAGGCGACACGTCCGCTGCGCGAGCCGCGCTCCAGCGCCCAGACCAGGGCCTCGGCCTGCGCCGCCTCGATGGCAGCGGCGGAGACGCCAAAGGACGAGAGCCATTGCCCCACAATGCTCAGGTACTCATCCTGGCTGAAGGGATAGAAGCTCACCCAGAGGCCGAAGCGCTCCGACAGGGAGATCTTCTCCTCCACCACTTCGCCGGGGTGAATTTCACCGTCCTCGCTGGGCTGGTAGCTGAGGTTGTCCTTCATGTACTCGGGCAGCAGATGCCGTCGGTTGCTGGTCACATAGATCAGCACATTGGGCGTCGCGGCAGAGACAGAACCATCGAGGATGGATTTGAGCGCCTTGTAGCCCCCCTCGCCATCCTCGAAGCTCAGATCATCGCAAAAGATGATGAATTTTTCGGGTCGCTGCGAGACAAGCTCGACGATATCGGGCAGGTCGGTCATGTCGGCCTTGTCGACCTCGATCAGACGCAGACCCTGGGCTGCATAGGTGTGCAGACAGGCTCGGATCAGGGAGGACTTCCCGGTACCGCGCGCACCGGTCAAGAGCACGTTGTTGGCCGGCAGCCCGCGCACGAACTGCTCCGTGTTGCGCTGGATCTTGTCCTTCTGCTGGTCGATCTCCTTGAGCTGATCCAGCGTCATCGCCGCGACATGGCGCACGGGCTCGATGACCCCATGGCCCGAACTGCGCTTGCGGTAGCGGAAGGCAATTGACGCCGCCCAGTCAGGTTGGCTCAGGGGCTGCGGAAGGATGGCCTCGATACGCAGCATCAGCTGCTCGGCGCGATCGATCAGACGTTCGAATTTCTCGTTCATGCATAGGCGGGCCGCTGGCCCGTCCAAAAAATCAGGACCTGTAGTCGGCGTTGATCGACACGTAATCGTGGCTGAAATCGCAGGTCCAGACCGTATCCTCGGCCGTGCCACGGCCCATCACCACGCGCACCGTGATCTCAGTCTGCTTCATCACGCGCTGGCCGTCCTCTTCACGGTAGGCCGGGTTGCGACCGCCTTGCACGGCGACGTGCACGTCGTCCAAGTAAAGATCGATCTTGCCCTGATCGAGATCAGCGATACCTGCGTAGCCCACCGCCGCCAGGATGCGGCCCAGGTTCGGGTCGCTGGCGTAGAAGGCCGTCTTGACCAGGGGAGAGTGCGCAATCGCATAGGCCACGAGGCGACATTCCTCAGCGGTCTTGCCACCCTGCACGCGCACCGTGATGAACTTGGTGGCACCTTCGCCGTCCCGAACGATGGCCTGCGCCAGCTGGCGCGCCACGTCCAGCATGGCAGCCTTGAGCCTCTGGCCGTCGGCGCTGTCCAGCGAGTCAATCACCGGATGCGCCGCCTTGTTGCTCGCGATCACCACGAAGGAGTCGTTGGTCGAGGTGTCGCCGTCGACCGTCACACGGTTGAAGGAACCCTCGGCCAGCTCGCGCGCCAGCTGCTGCATCACCGATTGACTTACGCGTGCATCGGTCGCCATGTAGCCGAGCATGGTGGCCATATTGGGGCGGATCATGCCGGCGCCCTTGCTGATGCCCGTGATGCTGACCTTGACGCCACCGATCAGCACCTGGGCACCAAAAGCCTTGGGCACGGTATCCGTGGTCATGATGCCCTCGGCCGCACGCGCCCAGTTGTGCTCGCGCGCATCGGCAATGGCCGCGGGCAGGCCAGCCTCGATGCGCTCCGACGGCAGCTGCTCCATGATCACGCCGGTGGAGAAAGGCAGCACCTGCTCGGGCGCGATCTTCAGATGAGCCGCGAGCGCGGCACAGGTGCTGCGCGCACGCTGCAGACCTTCGGCGCCCGTGCCGGCATTGGCGTTGCCCGTGTTGATGACCATGGCCCGGATGCCACGGCCGGCCGCGAGGTGCTCGCGACAGACCTGCACCGGTGCGGCGCAAAAACGGTTCTGCGTGAAGACACCGCTCACGCTGGCGCCTTCGTCGAGCAGGACGACGGTCAGGTCCTTGCGATTGGCCTTGCGCACGCCCGCCTCGGCCACGCCGATGCGCACGCCTGCGACGGGGAAGAGTTCAGCCGGATTGGGGGCAGACAGGTTGACGGGCATGTTGCAACTCGTTGGGGGTTCAGCTCAGCTTGCCGTGGCAGTGCTTGTACTTTTTGCCGCTGCCACAGGGGCAGGGTTCGTTGCGCCCGACACGCGGCACGGCGGCGACCTGGGTTGCCGTGTCAACCGTCGTCTCCACCTCACCGGTTTCGGTCGGGGCGGTGTAGGTCACATTGGCGATGTGCTCGGCCTTGCTCTCCATGGCCTCGGC
>DNQP01000011.1 GCA_003500955.1 Curvibacter sp.
GCGTGCGTCCAGCGTATCGCCGGCGGCATCGCCAGCATCCCGGTCCAGATCTACGAGCGCACCGCCAACGGGCGCCAGGCGGTCGAGAATTCGCCGCTTTGGTACCTGCTCAACGAGCAGCCCACCGCCCGCTTCACAGCTGCCAGCATGTGGGAGCAGGACGTGGCCCAGCTGCTCTTGCGCGGCGACGGCTTCTGCTACCTGGCCCGCGATCGCGCTGGCACCGTGAGGGAGATCATCCCCCTGCCCTGGGAGGCAGTCACGGCTGAGCGGAGAAAGACAGACGACTCGGACCGCCTGGTCTATTTCATCAACGACATCACGCGGTGGGGTGCCGACCAGGATGACATCCTGCACTTCCCGGGGTTCGGGTTCAACGGCCTGCGCGGTATGAGCGTCATCCAGTGGGCAGCGCGCAACGCGGCCGGCACCGCTATGGCGATGGATGAGTACAGCGGCCGCTTCTTTGCCGGTGGTGCTCACCCGTCCATTGTCCTTGAAGCCACCGGCACGCTGGACAAGGAGCAGAAGGACAGCCTGCGTGAGGCCTTCGCCGCCAAGTACAGCGGCATCGAGAACGCGCACCGGTTGCCACTCGTGCTGACGGAAGGCGTCAAGGCCAACACCTTGAGCCTGAACGCAGAGGACGCCCAGCTGCTCGAGGCGCGCAAGTTCCAGGTCGTCGATATCGCCCGGGCGTTCGGCGTGCCGCCGCACCTGATTGGCGAGACCAGCGCCAGCACCAGCTGGGGCAGCGGCCTGGAGGAGCTCACACGGTCCTTCGTCATCTTCACGCTGCAGCAGCACTTGAAGCGCATCGAGCAGGAGCTCAATCGCAAGCTGTTCCCCCGCAGCACCAAGTACTTCGTGGAGTTCAACCGCGACGCGCTCATGGAGGCCAATAGCAAGGCCCAGAGCGAGTACTTCAAGGCCGCACTGGGTGGGCCGGGTTCGGGCCCGGGCTGGATGTCGGCAGACGAGATCCGTCGCACCAAGAACCTGCCGCCCATGGGTGGCAAGGCGGCCGAGCTCTACCACCCCGACAACGCCGCCCAGACCAAGAAGACACCCACTCAATCCGGAGATTCCGAATGAAAAAGCTCATGCAGCTGCTGCGCGACAACGCCGCGCAAGACCGCAAGCCGCTCAACCTGGTGCGCGCCGAGGGCGATGCCAACGAGGCCACCCTTTACCTTTACGACGTCATCGACGCCTACTGGGGCATCAGCGCCCAGATGGTGGCGCAGGCCATTGCCGGCCTGGGCAAGGACGTCACGCTGCACCTGCGCATCAACTCGCCCGGCGGCGACGTCTTCGAGGCTGAGGCCATGGCCACCGCCATCCGACAGCACCCCGGCAAGACCGTGGCCCACATTGACGGCCTGGCTGCCAGCGCCGCCACCCGGGTCGCCTCGGCCGCGCAGGAGGTGGAGATCTCCGAGGGCAGCTTCTACATGATCCACAACGCCTGGACCATCGCCCTCGGCGACAAGCGCGACATGACGGCTGCAGCCGCCTTGCTGGACAAGGTCGACGGCACCATCGTCGCCGACTACGCCAAGCGCACCGGCGAGACGCCCGAGCAGATCGCCGCCTGGATGAACGACGAGACCTGGTTCACCGCCCAGGAAGCCGTCGACCACAAGTTTGCGGACCGCGTCGCGTCTGACGACGCCGGCAAGGCCAGCAACGCCACGCCCCGCAAGTTCAACCTCGCCGCCTTCGACAAGACGCCGAAGGCCCTGTTGGAGCCGCCGAAGCCGGCCCCGGCCCCCGACATTGCAGCGCAGCGCGCCCACAACGAGCGTCGCCTGCGCCTGCTGCAGGTCGCCTGACGCGCTCGCCGCATCAGCGAAGTGGCCGCCCGGAGGTCTCCGTGGCGGCTTTTTCATTTGTGCTCACCCACCCGAAAGGAACCCCATGAGCAAGAGCATCCAAGCACTGCGCGAGCGCAAGAACGAACTCGCGCGCCAAGCCAACGAGCTGTTGGCCAACAACGGTGACCGCACCTGGTCGAAAGAAGACCAGGCCAAGTACGACGGCATCATGGACGAGATGGAGCGCCTGGGCAGCCAGATCTCCGCGCACCAGCGCATGCTGGACACCGAAGCCGACCAGCACTTCAACGACGTCACCCGCGGCACGAAGAAGCCCGGCAACGACGGCGAGATCGACGCCCTGGCTGCCGTGGCCCTGTACATGCGCTTCGGCAACAACGTCACGGCCGAGCAGGCCGTGGCCATCCGCAACGCGATGAGCACCACCACGCCGGCTGAAGGCGGCTACACCGTTCCCAGCGAAGTCGCCACCATGGTGATCGACGCGCTCAAGGCCTTCGGTGGCATGCGCGAAGTCTCCGAGCTGTTGCCCACCGAAACCGGCGCACCGTGGAGCTACCCCACCAGCGACGGCACCGCGGAAGAGGGCGAGATCGTGGCCGAGAACGCCGCAGCCACCACCGGTGAGATCACCTTCGGCACCGCCGCGCTGAACCCCTTCAAGTACAGCTCCAAGAAGATCGCCCTGCCGGTCGAGCTGATCCAGGACAGCAGCATCGACATCGTGCAGTTCGTGGTAAACCGCCTGGTGACCCGCCTGGGCCGCATCACCAACAAGCACTTCACCATCGGCACGGGCACTGGCCAACCGTTCGGCGTCGTCACCCGCGCTTCTTCGGGCAAGGTGGGCACCACGGGCCAGACCACCAGCGTCATCTATGACGACCTGGCTGACCTGGAGCACTCCGTCAACAGCGCTTACCGCCGCACCGCGCGCTTCATGATGGCCGATACCTCGCTGCGCGTCGTGCGCAAGATCAAGGACAGCGCCGGTCGCCCGATCTTCACGCCCAGCTACGACGCGGGCGGCACTGCTGGCGCGCCGGATCTGCTGCTGGGCCGCCCCCTGGTGGTCAACGACGATGTGCCGGTGATGGCTGCCAACGCCAAGTCCATCCTGTTCGGCGACTTCACGCTGTACAAGATCCGCGACGTGCGCAACAGCTTCAGCGTGCGCCGCTTCGACGACTCGGCCTTTGCCCTGAACGGCCAGGTGGGCTTCTGCGGCTGGCAGCGCAGCGGCGGCAACCTGATGGACACCGCCGCCGTCAAGTTCTACCAGAACAGCGCCACCTGATCCTGATCAGGCCGTCCCCGGCGCTCACCCCACCCGGTGAGCGCCGGGCCTGTCCACTTCAACGAGACACCCCATGAACACCAAACTCATCGCGCTCGCGGCCATTGCCGCCGGCACCGTGGCCGCGCTCACCGCAGACGTACCCGAAGGCGCTGCCTTCGAGGTGCCCGCCGACCAGGCCGAGAAGCTGCTCACCGACAAGCTGGCAAAGCTGGCTGACGAGCCCTTGGGCAGCCAGGCGCCTGCCCCCAAGGTCAAGACCACCCGCGTGCGTGTGCTGGCCGAATGCCAGTACGGCAAGCCCAATGACGT
>DNQP01000085.1 GCA_003500955.1 Curvibacter sp.
CCAGCAGCACGGCGCTGGCCGGCAGCGCGACCAGAATGCCGACGAAGCCGAAAAGTTGACCGAAAGCCAGCAGGGCGAAGATCACGGCCAGCGGATGCAGGCCAATGCGCTCACCCAGCAGGCGCGGCGTGAGGTAGAAGCTTTCCAGCAGCTGTCCCAGTCCATAGACCACGCCGACCATCAGGGCCACACGGGTCAGGCCGCCGTCGCCGCTGAACTCCAGCAGACCGGCCAGCACGGCCAGCACCAGCCCGATGCCAAAGCCCACATAGGGCACGAAGATGGCCAGGCCGGTGAAGACCCCGATGGGCAGGGCCAGATCCAGACCGAAGAGGGACAGCATCACGCTGTAGTAGAGCGCCAGGA
The DNA here is from genome assembly GCA_003500955.1 of Curvibacter sp. Lineage (GTDB taxonomy): Bacteria > Pseudomonadota > Gammaproteobacteria > Burkholderiales > Burkholderiaceae_C > Hylemonella. The sequence goes on from DNQP01000085.1 coordinate 367, forward strand.
TCAGCATCACCAGCATCTGGCCACGCAGGTACTGACCCAGCACCTCATCGGCCTCGGCCACAAAACTGTCGTAACTGCCGCGCAGGCGCTGCGGCACGAGCTCCAGCACACGCCGCACGAGCTGCTTCCAGTCCAGCAGCAGGTAGAACAGCGCCACGGGGATCAGGATCAGGTTGCCCAGCACGGTCAAGGCCACACTGCCGCCGATCTTGAGCGAGGCCAGCAGCGAACCCAGGGCCTCCTCCATATTGGCGTTGAGGTACTTCATGAGCGCGGGCTTGAGGCTGGCCGTGTCGAAGGCGAGCTTGAGCCCCAGTTCAGCCAGCAGGGGCTGCATGCCGGCATTGAGCCGGTCCAGCAGCTGCGGCACCTGCTCGCGCAACAGCGGCCATTCGCGTGTGAGCACCGGCACCAGCAACAGGACCAGTCCGAGCACCGCCAGGATGAAGAGCAGCTCCACGATCACCACGGCCAATATCCGCGGCATACGACCACGGCCGAGCGCGTCCAGCCGGTCCACCAGGGGCGTGAGCACGTAGGCCAGCACCGCCGCCACGACAAAGGGCATCAGCACCGGGCCCAGCAGCCACAGGGCCAGCACCAGCAAGAGGGCGACGACAGCCCAGGCCAGGGCGCTTTTTTGGGGTGTGGACAGGGGCATGGATGAACGGGAGGGGAGGAGCAGACCGGGTGAACCCTTAAAATCTGGGCAAATTCTATCGGCCCTGGCATTTCGCCCCCTTGCCGCCCACCCCATGAGCACTTCCAACACCTCCACCCCCCTCTCCTACAAAGACGCCGGCGTCGACATCGACGCCGGTGACGCGCTGGTCGAACGCATCAAGCCCCTGGCCAAGATAACCATGCGCGAGGGCGTGCTGGCTGGCATCGGCGGCTTCGGCGCCCTGTTCGAGGTGCCCAAGCGCTACCAGGAGCCGGTGCTGGTCTCGGGCACCGATGGCGTGGGCACCAAGCTCAAGCTCGCGTTTGAATGGAATATGCACGACACCGTGGGCATCGACCTGGTGGCCATGAGCGTCAACGACGTGATGGTCCAAGGCGCGGAGCCTCTGTTCTTCCTGGACTATTTCGCCTGCGGCAAGCTGCATGTGGACACGGCCGCAGCCGTGGTCGGCGGCATCGCCAAGGGCTGTGAGCTCTCGGGCTGCGCCCTGATCGGCGGTGAGACGGCCGAGATGCCCGGCATGTACCCGGACGGCGAATACGATCTGGCGGGCTTCTGCGTCGGCGCGGTCGAGAAGTCCAAGATCCTCACGGGCCAGAGCGTGCAGCCCGGCGACGTGGTGCTGGGCCTGGCCTCCAGCGGCGTGCATTCCAACGGCTTCTCGCTGGTGCGCAAGTGCATCGAGCGCGCCGCCGGCCAGCTGCCGGCCACCCTGGACGGCAAACCCTTCCGCCAGGCGGTCATGGAGCCCACCCGCCTCTACGTCAAGAACGTGCTGGCCGCGCTGGCGCAGCACCCGATCAAGGCCCTGGCCCACATCACCGGCGGCGGCCTGCTGGAGAACATCCCCCGCGTGCTGCCCGAGGGCACGGCGGCCCACCTGAAGAAGGGCAGCTGGCCGCAGACCGAGCTCTTCGCCTGGCTGCAGAAGACCGCCGGCATCGACGACCACGAAATGAACCGCACCTTCAACAACGGCATTGGCATGGTCGTCGTGGTGCCGGCCGCCGAAGCGGCGGCCACGGCCCGGACCCTGCGCGGCCTGGGGGAGCAGGTCTACGAGATCGGCACCATCGCCGCGCGCGGCACGGGTGCCCCGGTCGTCGTGGCCTGAGGGCCGTCCGCCAGCCGGCCGATGCGGGGCGTCGGTCGCGTATCGCGTGAAGCATGCCCGAAGTGTTGCTTTTCGCTACAAAATCCCTAGCTGTCGGCACCTGCTGCGGCTGGACATTCAGACAGTTTCGGGTCACACTGCAGCTTTTGGTTCATCGCCAGGAGCATGGATGCCCGTCATCGCCGTGGTCAATCGCAAGGGAGGGAGTGGCAAAAGCACACTCGCGGCTCACCTGGCGGCCTGGTGCGCACACCAGGGTCACGCGGTCATGCTGGGCGATGTGGACCGCCAGCAATCCACCCGTTCCTGGCTGCGCAAGCGCAATGAGACCCTGCCGGCCATCGCGCCCTGGACCGTGGACCAGAACATCCTGCGCGTTCCGGCTGGCATCACCCATGTGATCCTCGACACACCCGGTGGCCTGCACGGCTTCGACCTGGCGCGCATGGTGATGTTTGCCGACATCATCCTGATGCCGGTCTGCGGTTCGGCGTTCGATCGCGAGTCGGCCGCCGACTGCCACGCCGAACTCATGGCACTGCCGCGTGTGGCCACCGGCCGCTGCAAAGTGGCCTGCATCGGCATGCGCCTCGACACCCGGACCCGCACGCCCCAGGTCCTCAAGGACTGGGCCACAGGCCTGGGCATGCCTTTCCTGGGCGTGCTGCGTGAATCCCAGGCCTATGTGCAGTGCCTGGAACGCGGCATGACCCTCTTTGATCTGCCCGCAGATCGCGTGCCCACGGACCTGCGTCAGTGGGAGCCGATCCTGGGCTGGTTGCGTCCGCAACTGGCCCTCAGCCCGGCGGCCAGTACAGCCTCCGCCCAACCTGCGGCCACCCCGGCCGCGGGTTCAGCCTTGCCGGCCCGCGCCCCTGCAGCGCCTGCCAGCCTGCCCAGCCGTCTGCTGGCCACACCGCCGGTCGCGCCCCAGGCGACCCAGGCCAGCCCGCGCCCGCAAACCGCACAGAGCACCGCCGCCGTGGCGCCGGCAGCTGCAGCGACCACGACCGCCTCACCGCGTCTGCTCGCATCACGCCCGGTACCGGCCGTCACCCGCATCAACAGCAGCCCAAGGGTCCTGGACCGTGTGGCCAGCAACGGCGCGCTGCGTACCACCCCCTCGTCCTCCCGGGCTGCCGAAGCACCGGCGGCCCAGGAAGCGCCCCCCATCCCGTCCTTTCTCAAACTCGTGAAGTGCTGAGTGGCCTTCGGTCCGCGCGCAGGCGCGCCGGCCCGCTCACCGTGCGCCATGCGCCGCGCGCGGTCGTCGCCCGCGATCAGCCCAGTGCTCGCCGCAGCGTGGCCAGGCGTTCCGCAATCGCGCCAGCGTCCCTACCCTCTCCAGCCTGCCCCAGATAGGTTTCCAGATCCCGTACGGCGGGGTCCAACTGGCCCAGTTCAGCCCGGGCCAGGCCCCGGTCGCGGTACTCGTCCCAGGCCTGGGGCAGCAGGACCAGCAGACGGTCTTCCACCGCCACCAGCCGCGCCCAGTCGCACTGGGTGCGATGGATTTCCTTGAGGTTGCGCAGCATGCGCGCCAGGATCTCGCGCCCCGGCATGGCTTGCAGATAATGCCCCAGAGGCAGCTCCGAGGCGCCGGGCAGACCGTGGCTGGCGCGCCAGGCGTCCAGCCGCGCTTGCAGTTCCTCACGACTCAGGGACTGACCGCTGAACGGATCAATCACCACCTGCGCCTGCGGCAGATTGACCTTGACCATGAAGTGCCCGGGGAAGCCCACGCCGTGCGCCTGCAGACCCAGCCCGTGCGCCAGTTCCAGCCAGAGCACGGCCAAGGACACCGGGATGCCGCGGCGGCGCTCCAGCACCTTGTGCAGATAGCTGTTGTCCGGATCGTAGTAGTGGTTGAGGTTGCCGCCGAAATGCAGATCCTGGAAGAAAAAATAATTGAGCAGGCGCAGCTTGTGCATGGCGGGCGCATCGGCCGGCAGGCGACGGCGCAGACGAACCAGCAAGGCGTCGACTTCGGCCAGCGCGCGCTGCACATCGAGCCCCGGGTACTCGTCCTGCCCCAGGCTGACGGCCGCCTCGAAGAGATGGAAGGGCTGATCGCTCTGTACCAGGCTGGCGAAGTACTCCAGCGGCGTCGGGATGTGGAAGGACAGCGTCATGGTCAGCGCCGCAGGAACTGGCGGAACCGCAGGCCGGCCGCCCAGGCCGCCCCCAGGTAGATCCCGGCAGCGCCCAGCACCAGACCGGCCAGCAAGCCGATGCGCAGCCAGGGCTGTGCCTGCAGACGCGTCCAGTCCCAGGCGCTGGCCGCCCACATGAGAAACACGGTCAGCAGGGCCGCCGCCGCCGTGACCTGGAGCGCGAACACGCCCCAGCCCGGCAGCGGACGGTAGCTGCCCCGGCGCAGCAGCCCCAGCAGCAGCCAGCCAGCGTTGATCAGGGCCCCGATGCCGATGGACAGGGCCAGCGCCGCGTGCTGCAGCTGCGGCACCAGCACGATATTGAGCAGCTGGGTCAGCACCAGCACCACGATGGCAATGCGCACCGGGGTGCGGATGTCCTGGCTGGCGTAGTAGCCCGGCGCCAGCACCTTGATCGCCACCACGCCCAGCAGACCGGCGCCCCACCCCATCAGGGCCCAAGCCGTCATCTGTACATCCCGTGCCGTGAACGCGCCATAGTGGAACAGCACCGCCACCAGCGGCGTGGCAAAGGTCAGCAGGGCCACCGCGCAGGGCACGGCCAGCAGCACCACCAGACGCAAACCCCAGTCCAGCATGGCCGAGTAACGCGCAGCGTCGTCGGCCGCCTTGGCCGCCGCCAGCTGGGGCATGAGCACCACGCCCAGCGCCACGCCCAGCAAGGCCACGGGGAATTCCATCAGGCGGTCGGCATAGCTGAGCCAGCTCACGCTGCCCGGGCCCAGATGCGAGGCGATCTGCGTGTTGATGAGCAGCGAGAGCTGGGCCACACTCACGCCCAGCAGGGCCGGGGCCATGAGCTTGAGCACACGCTGCGTGCCGGCATCGGCCCAGGCCGCGCGCACCGCGGTCCAGGACAGACCGATGCGCGGCAGCAGGCCCAGCCGCCTGAGCGCCGGAATCTGCACGCCGAGCTGCAGCAGGCCACCGATCATCACGCCGGCTGCGAGCGCATAGATGGGCTCGATGCCCAGCGAGCGGAACCAGGGCGCCCCCAGCCAGGCGGCGGCGATCATGGCCACATTGAGCAGCACGGGCGTGGCGGCCGGCACGGCAAAGCGCTTCCAGGTGTTGAGCACGCCGGCGGCCAGCGCCACCAGGGACATGCAGGCAATGTAGGGAAACATCCAGCGGGTCATCACGACCGCCGCGTCGAAGGCATCGCCGGCCTCCATCTTGCGCAGACCGGCCGCCATCAGCCAGACCAGCAGCGGGGAAGCCAGCACCCCCAGCACGCTGACCATCAGCAGCACCCAGGCCAGCACCGTGGCAACCCGATCCACCAGCTGGCGCGTGGCCTCGTCGCCCTGCTGCGCCTTGACCGTGGCCAGCACGGGCACGAAGGCCTGGCTGAAAGCGCCCTCGGCGAACAGGCGGCGGAACAGGTTGGGAATGCGGAAGGCGACGTTGAAGGCGTCGGTCAGGGCGCTGGCGCCGAAGGTGGCGGCGATCAGCAGTTCGCGCGCGAGGCCCGTGATGCGCGAGGCCAGGGTCAGCAGCGAGACCGTCGAAGCGGCTTTGAAAAGACTCATTGGGCCCGAGTGTAGCCGGGGGCAGCCGTACCGGAGTGCCTGCTCACACCACCGGCATGGAAGTGCTACAATCGCCGGCTTTGCTGACATCATCCACAGACACAAGGAAACACTGATATGGCATCTGGAAAGCCGAAGAAAAAGAACCCGCGCCTGGCGTCGGGCCGTAAACGCGCACGTCAGGACGTGAAGCTCAATGCAGCCAACACCTCCCTGCGCTCCAAATACCGCACGGCCGTGAAGAACGTCGAAAAGGCCGTTCTGACCGGTGACAAGGCCAAGGCCACCGAACTGTTTGCCAAGATGCAGGCCGTGGTGGACACCGTGGCCGACAAGGGCATCTTCCACAAGAACAAGGCCGCTCGCGACAAGAGCCGCCTGTCGTCCAAGGTCAAGGCCCTGGCCGCCGCCTGATCACAGGCAACTCGCACGGAGCCCCCGGGCTCTGCCGTTTGTAACGGGTGCGCTGTCAGCAAAGCAAAAAAACCGCCTTCGGGCGGTTTTTTTGTTGCCCTCTCGGGACGGGCTGATCAATTCAGAGGACGGCCCTGCGCATCGAACTCGCGCACCTGCAAACCGTTGTCACGGGCGAAGTTGATGCAGAAATCCCAGGCCATGGGCTCGGCGTCGCGCAGGTCGCGGTTGACGATCACGCACTTGATGTTGTCGACGGCGCTGGGCACACACCAGGGGGAATAGCCCAGGTGGCTGCCGGGCTGCGGGCCGCCGGGCCGGAACTGGCTCATGACGCCGGCCAGGCGTTCGGCCCAGTCGCTGGGGCGGAAGGCCTTGCCCGTGCGGGTCAGTCCGAGGATGAAGACTTCTTTGGCGGCGTTGGAGACCATGGGTAGGGGCTCGGGCGGCGGACGCGGGCTGGGTAGAGCGCTGGTCCGCCGGGGAGGGGCTGGCAGTATTGTATCTTATATAAGACTTGAGCCCGGCCGGGACCGGTCGACCGCGACCCTGCCTGCAGGGCGCAGGCACCGTCTTGCATCAACCGGCGCAACAGGCTCTAAAATCAGCGCTCAACGGCCCAACTTTCGTTGGGCCGCCTTTGTTTTCAGACCCCCGGAGTGTGTAGCCATGAACGCCCCTGCCGTCAAGCCAGCCGCCGCTGCTTCCCCGCACGTGATGAACACCTACGGCCGCGTGCCGATCGCGCTGTCGCACGGTGAGGGCAGCCGCGTCTGGGACATCAACGGCAAGGAATACCTCGACGCGCTGGCAGGCATTGCCGTCAACACGCTGGGCCACAAGCACCCCAAGCTGGTGCCGGCGCTGCAGGACCAGATCGCGAAGCTGATCCACACCTCCAACTACTACCACGTGCCCCTGCAGGAGGAACTGGCGAAGAAGCTGGTCGAGATCTCGGGCATGAGCAACGTCTTTTTCTGCAACACCGGCCTGGAGGCCAACGAGGCCGTGCTCAAGCTGGCGCGCAAGTACGGCCATGACAAGGGCATCCAGAACCCGCAGATCGTGGTCTACGAGCGCGCCTTCCACGGCCGTTCCATCGCCACCCTCAGCGCCACGGGCAACGAGAAGATCCAGAAGGGCTTTGGCCCGCTGGTGCCGGGCTTCATCCGCGTGCCGCTGAACGACATCGAGGCGCTGAAGAAGGCCACGGCCAACAACCCCGATGTGGTGGCGGTGTTCTTCGAGACCATCCAGGGCGAAGGGGGCATCAATCCCATGCGCAACGACTACCTGCGCGATGTGCGCGCATTCTGCACCGAGCGCGACTGGCTGCTGTGCATCGACGAAGTGCAAAGCGGCATGGGCCGCACCGGCAAGTGGTTCGCCCACCAGTGGGCCGGCATCGTGCCCGACGTGATGGCCCTGGCCAAGGGCCTGGGCTCGGGCGTGCCCATCGGCGCGGTCGTGGCTGGTCCGAAAGCCGCCAACATCTTCCAGCCGGGCAACCACGGCACCACCTTCGGCGGCAATCCGCTGGCCATGCGTGCCGGCGTCGAGACCCTGCGCATCATGGAAGAGGATGGCTTGCTGCAGCACGCCGAGCGGATGGGCCAGTACCTGGCTGGCAAGCTGTGCGACGCGCTGGGCAGCCACCCTGGCGTGAAAGAGATCCGCGGCCACGGCCTGATGATCGGCATCGAACTGGCCAAGCCCTGTAGCGTGCTGATCGGGCGTGCGGCCGAGGCCGGCCTGCTGATCAGCGTGACCGCCGACAGCGTGATCCGCCTGCTGCCGCCGCTGATCATCAACCAGGCCGAGATCGACGAGCTGCTGGCCCGCCTGTTGCCCCTGGTGCGCGACTTCCTGGCCGAAGCCTGAGGATGCACCGATGACCCAGGCCCTCAAGCACTATCTGCAGTTCACCGACCTCACAGCCGCCGAGTACGCCTACCTGTTCGAGCGTACCGCGCTGATCAAGAAGAAGTTCAAGGCCTACGAGAAGCACCAGCCCCTGGTGGACCGCACCCTGGCCATGATTTTCGAGAAGGCCTCCACGCGCACGCGCGTGAGCTTCGAAGCCGGCATGTACCAGCTCGGCGGCAGCGTGGTGCACCTGACCACGGGTGACAGCCAGCTGGGCCGCGCCGAACCGATCGAGGACAGCGCGCGCGTGATCAGCCGCATGGTGGACCTGGTCATGATCCGCACCTACGGCCAGGACAAGATCGAGCGCTTTGCCGAGTATTCGCGCGTACCGGTCATCAACGGCCTGACCAACGAGTACCACCCCTGCCAGATCCTGGCCGACATCTACACCTACATCGAGCACCGCGGCTCGATCGCGGGCAAGGTCGTGGCCTGGGTGGGCGACGGCAACAACATGGCCAACACCTGGCTGCAGGCGGCCGAGCTGCTGGGCTTCACCGTGCACGTGAGCACGCCCAGCGGCTACGAGATCGACCCGGCCGTCGCGGGCGTGAACAGCACCTGCTACAAGGTCTTCAAGGACCCGATGCAGGCCTGCGCCGGTGCCGATCTGGTCACCACCGACGTCTGGACCAGCATGGGCTACGAGGCCGAGAACGAGGCGCGGAAGAAGGCCTTCGCCGACTGGTGCGTGGACGCCGAGATGATGCGTACGGCCAAGGCCGACGCCCTCTTCATGCACTGCCTGCCCGCGCACCGCGGCGAAGAGGTCGAGGCCGAGGTCATCGACGGCCCGCAATCCGTGGTGTGGGACGAGGCAGAAAACAGATTGCACGTGCAAAAGGCACTCATGGAGTACCTTTTGCTCGGCCGCATGGCATGACATGCCATGTGGTGGCCCGTCAGGGCCAGCGAGCTGTTTCGGCGCAGGCTAACTTCGCGCCAGCGACGTCAAGCGCAGCGGCCGCAGCCAAAACCGTTCATGTATCAGTATCAATATGACCGCCTGCATCAGCTGCGGCGCCTGCTGTTCCTGGTGCCGCGTCGATTTTTCCGCCTACGAACTTGAAGGCAACGGCGGCCATGTGCCCGTGGGCCTGACGGTCGAGGTCAACGGCAATACCGCGCGCATGCGTGGCACCGACCACTGGCCCCCGCGCTGCGCTGCCCTCACGGGCAAGCTCGGCGAAAAGGTGGCCTGCGGCATCTACGAATGGCGCCCCTCGCCCTGCCGCGAATTTGAGGAAGGCAGCGAGGCCTGTCACCGCGCCCGCGCCAAGGTCGGCCTGCCCCCGCTGGAAGCCTGAGCTTCAGGGCCCCTGGTACAGCCAGGGCACATCGAGCAGGCGCTCGCCCAGCAGGCGCAGCGAGGTATCGCGCGCCCAGGCCATGGGGCCCTCCATATGGAAGATCTGGCCATTGCGGATCGAACGCGCCTGCACCCGCGCATTACGCTGCCAGCGGTTGAGGGCGTAACGCCGCAACAGCGTGGGCACATCCAGCACGCCATCCACCAACGCCACCTGGCGCCCCAGTTCGGCCGCATCCTCGATGGCCATGCCTGCGCCCTGGGCCAGATAAGGACGCATGGGATGGGCCGCATCGCCCAGCACGGCCACATGGCCGCGCGCCATCTGCTCGGCCGAACGCAGAGGCGGGCGATCGCACAGCACCCAGAGGCGCCAGGACGGAACGGCCCCGATGAAATCGCGCAATTCGGTGCAGGTACGGGCCAGCGCAGCCTGCAGATCGGCCGCATTGGCCCCATGGTCCCAGTCCTCCAGACCGCCCTGCACATGACCGTGCACGATGGCCACGACGTTGAGCCACTCGCCGCCGCGCACGGGGTAAGCCACCACATGCAGCCTGGGGCCGAGCCAGGCCGTGACCTGCTGGCTGCGCACGGCCGCCGGCAAGTCGGCCTGACGTACAAGCGCGCGGTAGGCCAGATGCCCGGCCACGCGCGGCGGGCCGTCATTGAGCAACTGCTGGCGGATCCCGCTCCAAAGGCCATCGGCCGCGATCAGCGCATCACCCTCGACGTCCAGGCCATCGCTCAGCTTCAGGCCGACGGCGCCATGGGTCTCGACATAGCGATGCACCGTCTTGCCGGTGTGCAGCCAGACGGCCTCACGCTGCTGCAGGGCCTGCAGCAGCAGTTGCTGCA